>NZ_JBEPNE010000004.1:0-482534 GCF_040546125.1 Pseudomonas sp. UYEF17 | reverse complement strand
ACATAAACGTCGTTCGCCAGGTTAGCGGTTTGCGAAGCGCTGATCTGGCCCGCAGGGATGTTGATCACCTCGCCGTTGCTCAGCGCGATGGACAGACCACCGTGCTGACTCAGGTCGGCACCGGCAGGACCGGTCAGGGTGATGGTGTAGGTCACCGCCTGGCCTTCCACCGCCGGGTTCGGCGAGATGCTCAGCTCGGCCTTCACGGTGTTGATGGTATCGGTGACCGTGAGGGTCGTGGTGGCACCGGTGTTCAGATTTTCGAAGTTGTGGCTACCGGCATCGATCACGCTGACGGTCTGGGTTTCGCCGTCACGGAACACGTCATCGCTCTGCGCCAAGAACGGTGCGGTGGTCGCAGTGGTGGCATCCTTGGCAAAGGTCAGGGTCTGGCCGTTGCTCAGGGTGACGGTGAAGGCCTGGCCCGCTGGGTGACTCAGGGTGCCGGTGATGGTCGTGGTATTGCCTTCCTGCACGGTATTTCCGGTGAGGGTCAGCGTCACTTCATCGCCGCCATTCGGCGTGCCTGGAGTGCCAGGGTTGCCCGGGGTACCCGGTTCGTCGGTGATCTGCAGGGTCACCGGATCGCCTTTGACCAGGTTTTCAAAGACCTGTTTGCCGGTGCCTTGCTCGGTGATCCCGTTGATGGCGATGCTTGGAGCACTGCTGCCGACATAAACGTCGTTCGCCAGGTTAGCGGTTTGCGAAGCGCTGATCTGGCCCGCAGGGATGTTGATCACCTCGCCGTTGCTCAGCGCGATGGACAGACCACCGTGCTGACTCAGGTCGGCACCGGCAGGACCGGTCAGGGTGATGGTGTAAGTCACCGCCTGGCCTTCCACCGCCGGGTTCGGCGAAATGCTCAGCTCGGCCTTCACGGTGTTGATGGTATCGGTGACCGTGAGGGTCGTGGTGGCACCGGTGTTCAGATTTTCGAAGTTGTGGCTACCGGCATCGCTCACGCTGACAGTCAGGGTTTCACCGTCACGGTACACATCATCGCTCTGGGCCAAGAACGGTGCGGTGGTCGCAGTGGTGGCATCCTTGGCAAAGGTCAGGGTCTGACCGTTGCTCAGGGTGACAGTGAACGCCTGGCCCGCCGGGTGGCTCAGGGTGCCGGTGATGGTTGTGATGTTGCCTTCCTGCACGGCATTGCCGGTGAGGGTCAGCGTCACTTCATCGCCGCCATTCGGCGTACCCGGGGTGCCAGGGTTACCTGGGGTGCCCGGCTCGTCGGTGATCTGCAGGGTTACCGGGTCGCCTTTGATCAGGTTCTCAAAGACCTGTTTGCCTGTGCCTTGCTCGGTGATCCCAGAGATAGCGATGCTCGGAGCACTGCTGCCGACATAAACGTCGTTCGCCAGGTTAGCGGTTTGCGACGCACTGACCTGGCCCGCAGGGATGTTGATCACCTCGCCGTTGCTCAGGGTGATGGACAGACCACCGTGCTGACTCAGGTCGGCACCGGCAGGACCGGTCAGGGTGATGGTGTAGGTCACCGCCTGGCCTTCCACCGCCGGGTTCGGCGAGATGCTCAGCTCAGCCTTCACGGTATCGACGGTATCGGTCACAGTGAGGGAAGAAGTTGCACCGGTATTGAGGCTGCCAAAGCCATGATCGCCCGCATTGGTGACGGTGATGTTCTGGATTTCACCGTCCTGGAACACATCATCGCTCTGGGCAGCGAACTCACCGGTCGTTGCAACCGTTTCACCGGCTTTGAACGACAAAGTCTGGCCATTGCTCAGGGTCACCGTGAAATCCCTGCCTGCCGGCTGGCTCAGGGTACCGGTGATGCTGGTCAGCCCCCCTTCCTGCACATTGGTGCTGCTCAGGGTCAGCGTGGCCGCAATCGGCTGAGGCTCGGGTGGTACTTCAGGTACTAGCACCGCTGCCTGCTGTGCCGGTGTTGCATTGCCCACGAACTCTCGCGCTTGCTCAACAGCAACGCCAAGTGGACCGGTGGGGAAACCAATGGTAGGGGCGACCGACCCGCCCACTGCTTCAAGCATCACAAACGAGTGGCCGCCCCCGATGCCACCAGGGTTCGCACCTGCCCCGGTTGGGCCTGCCGCGGTCGCTTCGAGTGCGGTTGTCGGGTCTGCACCCGCGGCGATGGCTTGTTGCAGTTCGTCAACGGATGGTGCGGCCTGCGCAGTGGCTGCGCTCAGGTCCGCCACGCTATCCGGGGCATCGGCGCTCCACTGGGTGTCGCGCCCCAGGTCGAGGATGCGCCCATCGGCCAGTTCCAGGCTCACCGCGCCACCAGGGCCGGTCTGGATCTGTTCACCCGCGAACACTCGATCCCCTTCCACAAGCACACGCTGGGTGCCCTCTGGGGAAATGGCGATTACCTGGCCAACAATACTTTTGACTATGGCGATGCTCAAGGCGGCTCTCCCGGGTAACGTGTGCGATTGGCTTCCATGTTCGGCCATGCTTCGAGTGTTGTCGGCTGGCTACAAGGATGGTTTATTTTTATTGGTGCTTGTCTTTTGGCGTCAACTATAAGTCTTTTTAATTCAACCTTTATATAACGCCGCTATTGACCCCAGTCACTCAATAATAAGCAACAAAACAAATAATGGCCTAATGACATTTCGATATTAAAGGCAATATTTTTTGCTCCTACCTGCAAGCTTCGGCCACCCTGCTCGCAATCTGGAACATCGGTACCAGCGCCATAGAGGAAAGATAAGTGCGAGCGCTACTCGCTTCCCTTTATTCCGGTTGTCCTCGCCCCTCCCTACCTGCACGAAGCCTGCCCGAACTGTCAGGTTTTGAAACAGTTCCACACCTGCCCCGGTAAGCTGACGACCTCAACACACCAGGCGTTCAGCATTGGGCTCTTTGTTTTTCAAAGTCATTGCGAGGCTGCTCTGTCATTTGTGGAAGGTATTTAATCTTCGTGTGCGACAAGATATTGGCTTGTTCCGAGCACAGAATATTGGCGCATGCGAACTGGCACGCCGACTTTACAAACCCCATCAACAATCCCAGGAAACTGACGCGTGTAGTTATCGTAAATAGCTCAACGGCAGGTCACCCAAATAGACAATCAATCGCCTACAGATCGATTTACTGGACGATGAGTCTATGCGGGTCTGTGAGGGAGCAATGCGTCAGGCTCTTTACATGCAGACGCGAAAGGTGGGCAAACGTGAACGAACGGCAAGCTTATCGGCCTGAACCATTCTGCGATTGGAACGCTGGTCGAGCGCTCAACTCGATTCACCCTGCTCGTCCACCTGCCTAGCGAGGGAGGCCAGGGGGTTGCTTCCGGGCGAAGGGGCAAGGGCACAGGAAACAAAAAAGCCCTGAGTAATCAGGGCTTTAATGAGGAATGATGGCGGAAGCGTAGTCCGCCTGAGCAATATCCACCAACGTCCACATACTTCCATGGAGACTCTGATTTTACTAGCCTCCAGTCCACATCACGTCCACCAACGTCTTGCACCATCTACTCAAATCCAGCTATAAAACGTGGGTAGAAAAATGGGTATGAATCATGGCGCGTGGCATCAACAAGCTCTCCGCTCTCGCGGTGCAAAAAGCAAAGGACCCTGGCTATTACGGGGATGGCGGCGGTCTCTGGTTGCAGGTCAGCAAACTAGGTGGGAAGTCCTGGGTGTTCCGCTACACCAGAAACGGCAAGACCCGCGACATGGGACTTGGCCCTGTACACACCGTTTCTCTCAGCGAAGCGCGCTCGAAGAGCCTGGAGCATCGAAAAAGCCTGCTTGAGGGTATCGACCCTCTCGAAGCAAAAAAAGCAAAGCAGCAGGCAGCCAAGCTTGAGGCTGCCCGGCATAAGACCTTCAAAGAGTGTGCGCTGGCCTACATCCAAGCCAACCGTGCGGGCTGGAAAAATCCGAAACACGTCCAGCAGTGGGAAAATACTCTTGAGGCCTATGCCTATCCAATCATCGGTGAACTGGCTATCGGAGCGGTCGACACGAACCTGGTGTTGAAGGTCCTACAGCAACAGGTCGGTTCGCCTAGCGAACCCACACAGTTCTGGTACACAAAGGCGGAAACCGCGAGCAGGCTCAGGGGCCGGATCGAGAACATTCTCGATTGGGCGACTTTCCGCGGATACCGCCAAGGTGAAAACCCAGCTCGCTGGAAAGGCCATTTGGAGCATGAGCTACCTGCAAGAAGCAAAGTCCAGAAGGTTGAACATCACGCCTCCCTCCCCTACGCGGAAGCTCCGGCTTTTATGCGGGAGTTAAGCAAGCGCAAAGGTGTCTCGGCCAGAGCACTGGAGTTCTCAATCTTGACTGCTTGCCGGTCAGGTGAGGTACGTGGCGCAGAGTGGAGCGAGATCAATTTTAAAGAGTCGACATGGACGATACCGGCAGCACGAATGAAGGCAGGCAAGGAACACTCTGTACCGCTGTCGCCCAAAGCAGTTCAGCTGCTCAAATCATTGCCTCGCATCGCAGATAGTCCATACGTGTTCCCCTCCCCGCGAGGAAAACAGCTATCGGACATGTCACTCACTGCCGTTCTGAGGCGTATGGAGTTGGGGCACCTCACACAGCATGGCTTTCGCTCCACCTTTCGAATCTGGGCAGCGGAGCAAACGCATCACCCTCGTGAGGTATGCGAGCATGCCCTTGCCCATAAGCTCCCTGATAGCGTTGAAGCCGCGTATCAGCGGGGTACTTTATGGCCGAAACGCGTCCAACTCATGCACGATTGGGCTCATTACTGCTTTGTAAGCAAGTGACAAAACAGCAATGTAGATTTTTGGCTTCCGCTGTATCCGATTGAAATTTCTGTTAGCACCTAGTTATCCTATGGACAGGGCCTAGAGCCCAGGTCGCCGTGAACCGCCCTGCTGCGTGGGAAAGATCGGTGTTTTGACGCTAACCACATTACTCCCCGTGGCCAGCCCGGCTCGCAGCAAGCCCAGCGAAGCATCCAGGACTTGTCCCCTGGCAAGGTGCTTTTACGGCCATGACTTTGAGTCAATGTCATGCCTTTCACAGCCGAATCTATCATCGAAACCTTCAAAGAAACTGAGGTTGCCGGTGCCCCCAAGCTTAAACATACCCAGTATTTGAACTACCTTGCCAAGCGTCTCGGCTATCAGAGTTTCAAGCATTTCACACAGTGTGTCGAAACCGCTCCGTCCGATCGCCTTGGTGACTACCACACGGGATTGATGAAGAAGATCTGCGGCATCCGTGTACCCAAACAGGACATTGGGCACATCCGCCTCAGCCACTTCGACGGGAAGTCGATCAGCTATGATTCGTACTTCATTGGTTGGGACGAGCATGGCCGAGAAATCCGAATGCCCAGTGCCGACCACGGCAGGCTGGCTATTATGGATTTCCGAGAAATTTTCGACATGCCGCTGTATGTGATCGAGACCCAAGCGGAGTTCATCGCCTGGCAATGGAACTGGGCCTCATTTGCCGTCGCGCCTCCCGAGCTTGTCAGAGCAAACTTCCCATCGTTGTTCCATCAGCGCGATCGAGTGGTTGAGAATCCGCCCATGGATAAGGTCAAGCGGCGTTATCGTCGCGAGCAAAAGAAAAGCGGCCTCATCTAAACGTTGCAGGGCGGTCTCAGACCGCCCATTCACCGCGCCGCACTGCCAACCTAGCGACGTGGTCTACGCTCGTTACCGAACAAACACCGCAACCTCCCCCTTGGACGCAATCACCATGAGCGCTGGCAATCCTTCCGCGCTCATCTTGCGATGAAGTGTATCCAGCAGATGCTCATCCAGCTGGCTCGGGCGAGCAGGACAATTATCAGGATGAGAGTGCCATTCCCCTACGTAGTCAACCACCCGAGCAGTGCGCGAGTGCACTGTGCCCAGGGCCTCAGCCTGGCCTACCTCTCCCCTTATAAAGTGGCTCGGGCTCGCCTCACTGTCTGGGGGAGCTGGTAAAACATCCACGATAACGATGGTCTTCGTTTTCAGGTCGGTGACGCCGAGAATCGCGCCCCCCGTTTCATTCGGCAGCGCCGCAAGGCGAGAGGTGAGCAGCTTCTGAACCAGGGCCTCATCATATTTCACCGTCCATCCAGCAGACTCCACTGAATGTATCTGGGCAACTTCAATTTCGTGCGTTCTTACCGCTCCCGACTGCTCATCACACTCCCAAACGCAGATCCTGGCCTGAGGCTTCGCCACCGACTTGCGGAGCTGTCTAGCCAGAATCCCTGCGTGCAAGTGGATGTATTCGCCCGACAGTCTGACCGAAATATCTCGACATCCCCCGCCCACCCAGCGGTCACCCAGATGACTGACCAGGTGCGTATGTCCCCACTCATGATGAAGAAGTGCCCGATAGTATTGGCCTTCCAAACCATCAACCCGATGCCGTCTCGCCTCGTCCTCCAAAATCATTACACAAGACTGACCAGAAGGAGTGACGAATAGACTTACTGTACGCGGAGCTTCATCTCTGCGCGCAAGCTCTCGGGGCACCCCGAAGGTTGTAGTGACATCGACGACAAGGTCGGCGCTGGTCAACGATGAGGTGACCTCTGCGGACTCGTCCAGGACACTTCGATCAATAGCGCTAGGTGGCGTCCAGTTGGGATAGGTAGCACAAGCCATTTCCTGCAATACCTTGACCTTGGGCATTCCAACGAATCCATCAAAAGCGATGTGCCGACAAAGGTTGTGAGGCAGCAATCGGTCAGGATCGATGAAAGTCCATTGCCCCCACCCTTGGCGTATCCATAAATCAGCCAACACGCTACCCAGAGCGCCCACTCCGGCGAGTACGCCTTTGATTTCACTGTGCTCTTCTGGGGTGCCGGAGAGATCTCGTGCGGTTTGCGGAGTGAGTGCTGTGCGGATTTCCACAGGCATCAGTGAAAGGGAACGCCAGGCCGAGCCGGCAGCCCCACCCAACAACGTGATCCGCTGACACAGCCCTTTTGCATCAGGCATACCAAGCATGTCCAATGCAGTCGCAAGGTCAAACAGGGAAGCATTCAGCATGTATCCCGCGACATCGATCCGCTCAGCACCGCCTTCACGGATGCGAGGAATCCACACGGTGATGAGAATACCCTCGCCTTTTCCGTGCGCGGGCGATATCCCCCCTTCGATTGCCTCGTAGACGGTGTCATACAAGGCGCCGTAGAGATCGCTCCCCCACGAAACGAGTTGATCCTGTAATTTCCCAAGTGTTTCTGGAAAGCCGGCCAGCGTGGTCGTTCCTACCGGCTCAACCATCACCGGCACCATTCGCACCGTCTTCGATTGATCGTCGGGTCTGGACGGCTCAGCTTTCAGAATCACCGAGTCGCCCTGATCGACCTTGAAGATGGTCAACGTCCTGCTACCTGCCTTGGCGTAATCTGGGTAGTTCGAGGGTAGGATCAGTTGGTAAGGGCTCATGTAAAACAGCTGCTCTAGCGGTTGGTCATCCCTGTGCAACTTCAGCAACGCAGACTCCCGCAGCCACCAGAACATTCGCGCTATGAAGCGCTCCGGCGTCCAACTGCGCTCTACTGTCGACCAGGCGCTATCGTACAAACACAGAACCCGGGGCCCATCGCTCGATGGCGGATGCTGGTGAGAAAGCAGCGGGAAGTCCTTGCGTAGGGTGTAAACGACGACTGGTACGCGATACCTGGGATTGACTCCAATCGCCAAGCGCTCCCGCCGGCGGATACCCGCTTGGTTGCCGGCATCCACGGTCCCGTCACCTGCATCAATGACGATGTATTCGGTACCGTCTTTCCCCGATGAATCTGCCCGAACCTCTCGAACATCGGTATAGGGGCACGCCCGCAAGGCGCTCAGTAAGGCCTGCGTTTGAGGATACAGTTCGTCTTCCCCGCAATCAGGCCTCGCATCCCCTAGCTCGAAGTACTCAAGCATCACAGGCGCCTGCGCGAGGCGGAACTGAAGCGGCTACCGAACTGGGCACCGCACCAGCGAGTGCTACAGCAGCGGCAAGCAGTTTCACCTTACCATCCGTGCAGACCTCAAAGTCCATGGCTGCCTTTTCGCCCAGATCGCCTGTGCACGAGAACCAGCCGTCCACATCGTCCAGAATTGCCTGGTATTCGCGCTTCGCCCGAATGCACGGCGGATCGCAGTCGTCGTCGAGAATTTCAACACTACTGGAAACGATCGTTGCTCCGTTGCGGGCCTGGCTCAACGCTTGGCGTGCATCCCAACTCACCCTCGCCTTTTCTCCCAGGCCCGACCAGCTATCCCAGGAAAGCGTGTGCCAAGAGCAATGATGAGGTGCCAGCAGCAGATCATATTCGAGCACCTCCGGCGTCTGCTCAAAGCGCTCCCACATGCGCTCCCAGATCAACACCTCAGCGTCGCCGCCGACGAGGAATTTAGTTCTCGTCTGTGCGTAGCCAAAGGGCGAAATCTGGATGTTCATGACCACGCTCGACTCGTTTTTCGACAGGCGCTCTTCGAGATAAGCGTCATCTTCATGCGGCGCGGGTGCGAGCAAGTGGGAAGTGAAGAATGGCGACATATCCTCACCTGCAATGCCGCTGAATTTTTCACCGGACTTGATCAGGATCGGGCCCAGATCGTCAGTCTTACCTGCGTTATCTTCGCCCATGATCTTGATGCGGTTACCGTGCCCTGCACTACGGTAGGTACGCCAATATTCCACACGCCGCCGCGCTTCCTTGTCGAAGGCTTTGGCATCGTCACACAAGACATGGTTCTTCTTCGAGCTCCGACGGAAAACCAGAGGAGACGACCACATTTCGCGAATCATGATCCGCTTTTCCCAACGCCCCTTCTCATCATCTGGGTAGTCGGCAGGATCACCGAGCCAGAAATGCTTTCTCATGCCTGCGCAATGATCCTGGTCTGGGTGGCTAAGCAAGAAGGCGTTCACGAATGGACGTCCCTTTTCGTCCCACTGCAGCCGCTCCCTCAACGCACGTCCGACATCAGGCGTGTCATCGTTGGAGTTATCCGCAGCCTGGCGGATACGCGAGTCGATCAAAATGGTGGTCACTGACGTGTCGGCGAGCCGGATCAACGTCATGTCGCCAGTACCTACTTGGAAAAAAGTCACCTTGGCAGCCATTTCATCCCTCCCCGGGCACTGCGCCAACTATGAGAAACGCTTCAGGTAAGATAAGATACGTATAGAAATTCAACCCGTCTAGATTTTATGCGAATATTTTTTATACCCAACCTTCTTCAGGCTGATCCTCCATGACTGCTACCGCTACTCGCACAGGTCGCTGGGGCCAGGAACGCCGCCTCGAATTCATTGACTTTCGACTGCTCTGGGAGGGCAGGCTAAACCGTTC
This sequence comes from Pseudomonas sp. UYEF17, assembly GCF_040546125.1. Lineage (NCBI taxonomy): Bacteria > Pseudomonadati > Pseudomonadota > Gammaproteobacteria > Pseudomonadales > Pseudomonadaceae > Pseudomonas > Pseudomonas sp. UYEF17. The sequence goes on along the minus strand of NZ_JBEPNE010000004.1, from coordinate 473,255 downwards.
CGACCTGACCGGTTTTTTCGGAATTTCTGTTCCACAGGCTTCCCTGGATTTCTCGGCTTACCAAGAGCTGGCTCCGGACAATATGGCCTACGATCGTACGCTCAAGGCATATGTGGCCGGCCCCAACTTCAAGCCCGTACTCGCGAATCCTGATCCTGGGCATTACCTGAATGAGCTGCTGCAGCGCGGCATCGGGAATATCGCGCCTTCAGACAGTTTCATCGGCTGGGCGCCCCCCGTTGCAAGCCTGCCATCCCCCACAAGACAGGTGGATCAGCAGATTCTGATCAAGCTGATCCGAGCGATTCAGATGGGTGAGGCCGTCGAGGTCGACTACCGATCAATGACCAACTTCGATTCTCCGGAGCTGCGCACGATTTTTCCCACGACGTTCGCGCATGACGGCTTCCGATGGCATACCCGCGCGTACTGCTTCCGATCCGAAAAATTCAAGGATTTCGTACTGGGTCGCATCACCGCTTTGCATGCGTCGATGACGGCGCCCGCCAAGGTGCCCCAGGACGTGGAATGGGAAACCTTTGTCGACGTGGTCATCGGCCCAAACCCGAGCTATCCGCCTGAAAAACGAAAAGCGATCGAGCACGACTACCAGATGGTGAACGGTGAAGCCTACCTTCGTGCGCGTGAACCTCAGCTGTATTACCTGAAGCGCAGGCTCAATTTGGACGTGAAGCCTGGCGAAACAGTGGGTGAGCATCAGCAGATTGTGATGCTCCGTATTGAAAAAGTTGTCAGGGAGTCGTCAGCAGATGAGTGAAGCATCCGCAACCAAGCCAAGAAGGGATTACACGATCCTGATCATTTTCTACCTGCTGGCCCTTCTGGTTTTTGCAACCTATTCCATCGGCTCCATGGCCTTGGACTGGCTACCTCAGCCCTACGCACCCTTGAAGGTGCCCCTGATGTGCGGGGCCATAGCCTATGTGGGCGGCGCGCTGTACTGCTTCCGCTCGATTTACCTGAACAAATGCGTTTACAAGCGCTGGGATCCCGACTGGCAGGTTTGGTATTTCATTCGCCCACTCACCAGTACGATCGCGGGTGCGGTCAGCTACCTGTTTTTGAAGGCGGGATTGTTGGTGCTGGAGTCGAGCTCAAATGCTGGTGCAAGCGAGATAGGCTTTTTCGCACTGGCTTTCATCGCAGGCTTCAACGTAGACAAGTTCGTCGCGAAAATTGAAGAAGTGGCGAAGGCAGTGTGGGGGATTGAGAAGACGCGAAGCAGTCTTGCCCGTACCGATCAAGGAGAGCCCCCTAAGCCACCCACCGCTACCCCGCCTCAAGGTTGAAGACATCTGGATTGTCACGACTATCTATCGAGTAGCAGTGGCAATCCAGATGTCCCCAGGCCTGAAACACTCCTCTGCGCCGGCTAAGGCAGTACCGGCAATAGGATCGTGAGCTGGAGGTAAACGAACCAGGCAAAGCAACCTCCGCTGACCATAAACAGGCTGATCAGGACTAGCCGACTCCATGGGCGCATCGTGTTCTGCCATTGGGCGATGATACGAGAGAAGGTGAGTGCCGACGCGTCGCTGCGGAACAGGTAGAGGAGCCCTTCAGCGTAGGCCGAGATCATCAGATTTCGGTAACCCGGTAGCTTCGTGAGGAATGTCAACGAGTTGTCAAACCAGCGCACCACCAAATCACCTTCCTGTCCGACCTTAGCCATCTCTGCCTCGCTTGAACTCATGCAGCTGAGGTAAAAATTGCGAAGAGGTGTGTTCAGTGGACAAATCCGGTGCCCCGGGGTGAACCGGTGGTACTCGTTTGGCTTGTAACCTTCTGTCCAGATGACCGCCGAGGTAAGTTGGCCATACTCATGTAGTGCGTGCTCAATGCGCGCGGCCGCATACTCCCCAAAGCCACCATAAGCTGGGGTGTCCCTATAGCTCTGGATCGCCTGAGCTATCTCATACTCCCCAGATTCTGGTCGAGTGCTACCAACCTCCATATCGTAGAGCTTGATGCTCCACCACCGCCTGAGTTCATCCTCGACGAGCGCAAGAAGCCAGCGCCGCCCCTCAATCCCCAGGTATTCATCCTTCCCGGCGAGGGTACGCTTGAGCAATACCGGACACCTAAATTCAAACCAGAGAACGGCGAGCAGGTAATAGCCGCCACCCAGCAGCAACCAACTCAATGGGCCAACGGCTGCCTGGGCACCTTTCAGCTCAGGGGCGGCTTGAAGGAACGTGGCAATCAGGCCGCCCACTGCAGCCAGCTTGATACCTGTGGAAGATTTCATTCGCGACCAGAACGACCAACTCGTCATCTGGCGGAAACGGTGGTACGTCATCTCTTGCCTTGTGTTGCGTCGTTCGACGGGTGATGGCCTGTAGAAATCCTCATTCGGATATTGATCGAAGAACCAAGATATCCAACTGAACTCACGCCACCATTGGCGAGTTTGCTCACGTCGATGCTCTTTCTCCGACTCAATCATTCGCCGGCACATCTCATCTGTGAACTCGAATTCTATTCGGGGCTTCTCGTTCAGGTCGTTTAGCTCGCTCTGTGATTCGAGTTCACCGGGTTCTTTCTGGGATATCAAATTCTCACTCCTTTGCTTGAATCGTTCCATTTGATCACCCGGAACGGGGCTCCACCTTCACGCGCACTTGTGCCTTGGTCTGCTTGATCTTGCGCAAGATCGAGCAAAGCTTACTGGGAGTGGCTGAACGGGGCATTGTTTCAGCACAGGTTGGACGGCCTACGCTGACTTTATCCGAGAGTCCTTAGGACAATGTGAGCAAGGCAACTGTTCTATTCAAAAAAAACTCAACCACACATAACTGCCCTGACATACCACTAAAGAGGTTCAACCCATGTCATTGCAGTGTCCCCGCTGTCACTCCCCCAAAGTTGCGTCCTTCCATCACGCCATGAAAGTCAGCGCCGCCATCGGTACCGTGGGCGGTGTTGCACGTGGCGTCAGCGCTGCCCTGGCTGGCGGTCAGGCGGGTGCAGCTATCGGCGCGTTCGCCGGCCCTGTCGGCGTCACCCTCGGTACCGTGTCGGGCGCCATCCTCGGCGGACTGGCCGGCGGCGTAGGCGGCTGCGCGCTCGGCGCTCAGCTCGGAGAGTCGCTCGACCGCCACGTCCTGGCTCACAACCTCTGTCTGCTCTGCGGTCATCGCTTCAACCTACCGACCTGATCCGGCTCCTCTCTCCTCATCTCATAACGTCCGGACGGTGCTGCGCCTCGCGCAGCACTTTATGCCCTCTTGCTCCCAAAGGAATCATTCACATGGCACATCTCGTCGAAACCATGGCCTATGCCGGCGCCACTCCATGGCACGGTCTGGGCAATCAACTCACTCAAAAACAACCCATCGAAGTTTGGCAACGTGAAGCGGGCATGGACTGGCAGATCCTCGAAAGCCCCGTGCATTTCAAATCAGAGGTCACGGGCCACCTGGGCGCGATCCACTCTTTCCCGGAGCAGAAGGTGCTCTACCGCTCAGACACCAAGGCGCCGCTATCAGTGGTATCGCAGCGTTACCACACCGTGCAGCCTCGGGAAGTTTTGGAGTTCTACCGCGACCTCACCGAAGTTTCCGGATACGAGCTGGAAACAGCTGGCGTACTCAAAGGTGGTCGCAAGTTCTGGGCACTGGCGCGTACCGGACAAGGCGCCGCGCTCAGGGGCAACGACCAAGTCAATGGGTATCGGCTGCTTGCCACGTCGTGCGACGGCACCCTTGCCACCACGGCAACCCCGACCACCGTGCGGGTGGTGTGCAATAACACTCTGACCATAGCCCTGGATGGCACCAGCCGGGCGATTAAGGTACCGCACAACACCCGCTTCGACCCGAAGGTCGTGAAGAGACAACTCGGCATTGCCGTCTCGCAATGGGACGACTTCATGTACCGAATGCGCACGCTGGCCGAACGCAAGGTGCAGTGGCACGAGGCTTTGGGATTCTTCATGTCCGTGCTGTGCGAAACCAGCCCAACCGGTGCAATACCGGAGGTATTACCGAACGAGCGCGCCCTGCGCAAAGTCCAGGAGCTGTATGAAGGTCGTGGTCGCGGTAGCCAGCTCGAATCGGCCCGCGGCACTGCTTGGGGTCTGCTCAACGCTGTGACGGAATACGTCGACCACGAGCGCCGTGCGCGCAACAACGAATACCGCATGGACTCGGCGTGGTTCGGCCAAGGCGCTCAGATCAAGCAACGCGCCTTGGATGCCGCGCTGCGACTCGCGGCTTAAAGCCGCCCTCACCTCCCCTCGCGCTCGGTCAGTGTTGTGCTGGTCGGGCGTTTTTCCGTCTTCAAGGTGAACCGCATGAAAGCAATGTCATTGAACGGCAGTACTCGCAAGAAACGCCCAGCCCTGCGCCTGGTCAGCACCAAGGAGCTGCCGCGCTTGGACTGGCTGCAGATCCGCAAGCAAGGCATCGGCAGTTCTGATGCCGCCGCTGCGGTGGGGCTGAATCCATACAAGTCGCAGCTGGAGCTGTGGCTGGAGAAGACCGGTCGCGACACCGGACTGCCGAAGGCCGATCCCCAGGATGAAGAAAGCCCGATGTACTGGGGCAATGTCCTGGAGCCCATCGTGGCCTGGCACTACAGCAAGCGCACCAAACACAAGGTCCGTCGCACCAACGCCGTACTGCAGCATCCGGATCCGGAGTTGCCTTGGATGCTCGCCAACATCGACCGCGAGGTCGTCGGTACCGACGAGGTACAGATCCTCGAATGCAAGACAGCCGGCATAAACGGGGCACGCCTTTGGAAGGAAGGCGTGCCCGAGTATGTGGTGTTGCAGGTCATGCACCAGCTCGCCGTCACGGGCAAGCAGGCTGCAGATGTAGCGGTGCTGCTTGGCGGTCAGACGCTGGAGGTCCATCGAATTGAGAGGGACGAACAACTCATCGCGCGCCTGATCGAACTGGAGCGTAAGTTCTGGCAGCACGTGGAGACCGATACGCCACCGCCAGCCAATGGCACCGCTTCTTCCGAAGCGGCATTACGTTGTCTCTACCCGAAGGATGACGGCCAGATCATCGACTTCAGCAACCACGCCGGACTGAGCGCCGTCTTCATCGAGCTCAAAGCCGTACGCCAGTCGATTGCCGATAAAGAAAAGCGCGAGGCTGAGCTCAAGCAAATTCTGCAGCAGGCCATGGGTAATGCCAGTCGAGCTGAGTTCTCTAGCGGCTACGTCAGCTGGCGCAAAGCCAAGGACAGTGTCGCCCTCGATGTCGCTCAACTGCTTCAGGACAAGCCCTACCTGCAGGCCAAATACCCGCTGCTGAAACCCGGCGCGCGGCGTTTTCTGGTCGGCTGATTCCATTTTCTTCACCCTTCCCTCCCCTTGGCCAGTCCATGCAGTTCGCTCTGCATGGCTGGCTTTTTTTCATTTCCAGGAGAATCACGATGCTCAAAGGCTTAGCCCTGACGCCCCCTGTTCTCGGGCGCATCTCCATCGGCAAGGTCATCGAGAAAAACGGCAAGCGCCTGCCGGAAAAAGATGATCAGTTCACCATTACCTCTCAGGTACAGAGCAAGGACGGTTGGCTGTTGCACCCGCTCAACGACGAACTGCGTCAGAGCAATGGAGACAAGCTGCGCAACATCCCGGTGCGAATGCTATTCAACGAGCCGGAGTTGAATTTCCGTGCCGACTACACCTTGTTCGATCGACAGTCTGGACGGCCGCTATGTGTCGGTAATGGCGAGACCTGCAAACGGGTCACCCAAGACGGCATACAGTCGTTTCCTTGCCCTTCGCCCGACGCCTGTCCGCTGTCCCAGGGTAGAGCGTGCAAGCCCTACGGCCGGCTGAACGTGGTCATTGGCGACGACGATCCGCTGGGCAGCTTCGTGTTCCGCACCACGGGTTTCAATAGCATCCGGACCTTGGCGGCTCGCCTGCATTACTTCCAGGCGATCTCGGGTAATCGGCTAGCCTGCCTACCGCTGGAGTTGCGTCTGCGTGGCAAATCGACTCGCCAAAGCCTCGGCACCCCGATCTTCTATGTCGACCTGACGGTACGGGCCGGCATGGACATGAAGGAGGCGCTAAAGGCTGCCTGCGAGCTCGAATCGCAGCGGCAAACAGCAGGTTTCGATCAGACAGCCTTGGATAAGGCGGCACAGCGTGGCTTCGACAATGGTGCCTTCGAGGACAGCGAGGAAGACGTTAGGGCCATCGCCGAGGAGTTCTACCCTATCGAAGAAAACCAGGCACCAGCCGTTCTTCCTCAACGTACGTCGAAAATCAGCCTAGCCGAGAAGCTGGATGTACAAGCTGAAGCGCAATGAATCGACTGATACTTATCCCTACCGCTGGCTGAACAGGGATACTTTTGAGGAGAACATATTGATGAAACTGCTACGGGTCTTCCTTGCCATGCTCTTTTTCGCTGGCATCCTCGCAGGTAGCGTGGCTCTTCTGCTGCTGGTACTTCTAATAGTGCGGTTTCCGCCACTACTAATTGCCATGCTGTTGGTGTGCTGGGTTTTCTGCCGCCTGGTAAATACATTGGCGCCCAGCGGAGCAGATTCCTCGGCTCCATCGAACTAGACGCAATACGTAAGCTGCCAGCGGCCCTGGCAGCTCCAACCCAGCAGGAGCGTGAAAGCTCGGGCTTTCATTATGAAAAGCTCTTAGCCCCGACTTAGACGCGCCACCAAACGCTCCACGAACTCCAGCACCATCGCCCGATCATCCAGATTCAACGGGGTCAGCAGCGCCTGTAATCGACGTGCCTGATCCTCAGGACGCGAGCTGCCCTCGGTGAGTAGATCGGCTGTCTCGCAGCCAAAGATCGCCGCCAGTTCCACCAGACGCTCAACATTAGGCATCACGACCCCGCGCTCGATCCGGGAAACAGCTTCACTGCCTATTCCTAATCGCTCCGCGACCTGCTCTTGACTCAGCTTGCATCGCATTCGTTGGCGAGCTATCGCCTGCCCCACGACCTCAGCCAACTGCTTGGAATCAATTTTTGACATGCCACCCTCCAGATCAACCTGGATGGTTGAGCATCAACCTGTTGACATGAAGGGCCTTGCAAGATGAGATTCAACTCAAAAGGTCGATTTCCGACCTCTTGAAGATCTCCATACCTTGCAGGGAGCTGAGAAATACCATGATCGTCGTAACCGGGCTGAATGAAGCGCAGATTGAGGCTCTTGTGAAAAGCAAAGCATCCTTCCAGATTCACGGCCTCAGAGGCCAATTCATGGCAGGCATCAAACTGGTTGAAACCAAGATTGAAAGCCAGGGACTGAAGTGTCGAGTCAGAAGCGATGTGAAAAGTACCGTGGTACAGGGCGGCACACTCGGTGCTGTATTCAGCGTGCTGACAACACCTGCGACATTGACCATTGCAACACTAACGGCCGCGGCAGGTGTAGGCCATACGCTGGTTACATACAACCCCGACTACGAAATCATCAAGGACTACGTCAACAAAAAGCTCAAGATTGTTTACAAGAAATAGTCGTTTTGCTTACTCCACTCTCCCCGCCATAGTCAGAAATAAACCATGAAACGTATCTTTGGCATTTTTCTTCTTGCGTCCTGTGCTCAGGCTAACGCTGAAATTTCCGCATACCAAGGTACTGCGGCTTTCTTTCCTGATGAAACGTCACCGAGCGGCTTACCCGACGCAATCCCCTGTGTCACCAGACCAGCTCACACGGGTCAACCTATGCTGTTCTGCACGTGGCTTACCAGTACCCGTTACGTGGAACTCTGGGATGCGCAACGTCAACATAATGTGCGTTTAACTAATAAAGTCAATGGCATGTGTCAACGTGGCAGTTGTCGAGTTCGAGGTGCGGAGGTTGGCAACTGGAAAGAGGATACACCGTTCCAGCTCTCGATATGGTATCGCATAGGTAGCAGTACTGATGGCAAGCCAGTCGCATACCACATCAATACAACCCACCAAGTTTCCTACGCAAAAGCAGGCAGCCTGCTTATGAAGTTCTACATGGATTCCGGTGTCCCGAATAATGAACTGGTTTCGACCTTCGACAAACGGTACAACGGTGGTTGGGCAGCATGGAATCTGGAAAAAGACGGAGCTGCATCAGCCGCTTCAAACGGCCCTTCCACGCCTCGGTCCGAATGGCCAGAAGTCAAAACCGCTTGGTGTAATCCACGTCTGGGTGACGACTGCCACATCAACAACAATAAGGTGCCTATAGCGGAGCTGGGTAAATGGTTGCCCGAGATCAGCGAATCGAATGCCGATCAGCTGGGCGGATATTGTGAAGCAATTCTCTGCTTCGATAAAAACGGCCAACCGATGGGTTATTTATTGCGATAGCTATTCTGAGCTCTGCTGAACCAGCGAATACTCAGCCGATTGGCTAATCTCAAGATAAGGGGCATGCGCCCCTTATTTATTTCAATGCAATATTATTTTTTGGTCACCTCAACCTTCGTATTCTGCGTTGCTTCGATCACCGCAAATTTCCACGCAAAGTTTCAAGCGTAGGATCCTCTACAGGGAGGGCAGCAATCGGCTAGAGACGAACAGGGGGTAACTAACATCAGAACAGCAGCTTATGTAATAAATGACCGAACACTATCCAACAGCGGGCCACACACTCATGCCTCGCTTCATTTGTACAGCACCAAGAACTTTGAAGAACCACTTTTCGTTCGCGATCAGCTAGCAATCGCTGCTTGTAAGCGCTGGAGACACCTGCTGGACTGTTTGGGTGCGAAAGACAAAAGCACGCAAAGGATACGTTCTTTCCCAAACAGGAAGCCAGGTCGAACAGGCTGGTTGGTTGATCTTCTGGATGATTCGTTTTCTCCGCTCGCAGATTGTAATTGCAACTGAACCCGTAGAGAGCTGTACAATCGAAGGGGTAATCACGCGGTAGGTAGCTCCTGTAGAAGAAAATCCGCCTCTCACTTCAAGGTGGAAACGACCGCTGGAAAGAGAACATCGACCACAAGGTTGTCGATAAGCCGCGTCTTACCTAGACGAGCCGCAACCAGAATCACCCAGTGGTCGTCATCGTGTGTCGCCGGTTCCAAGCTCTGCGCGTTTCTGACCTCCAGGTACTCAAGCTCGAACCCTGCAGCCTCTAACCGCCGTCGGCAACCATTCAATGAGGGGCCGACCTCCTGCCCTAGCTTTAGCAATGACGCTAGGTCCACCAGGCACTTGTGCAGCAACGGCGCCATCGAACGTTGCTCCTCACTCAGATAGCCATTTCGGGAAGAGAGTGCCAAGCCGTCCTGGGCACGAACTGTCGGCGCCCCCACGATCTGCGTCCCTATGTTGAGGTCTCGCACCATTGCACGGATGACCGCTAACTGCTGGTAGTCCTTTTCACCAAAGATCGCAACGTCCGGCTGGACAACATTCAGCAGCTTGATGACCACCGTCGCCATGCCATCAAAATGGCCAGGGCGCGAGGCGCCACACAACCCTTGAGAAACTCGTGGCACCCTGACGAGAGTGACATCCTGCATTCCATCCGGGTACATCTGTTCGACGGTGGGTGCAAACAGCACATCGCATCCTACAGCCGCCAAGCGGTCCTTGTCGGCTTGCAGCGTTCTGGGGTAATTGGCCAGATCTTCGCCAAGCCCGAACTGAAGGGGGTTGACGAAGATACTGACCACCACGACGTCGGCCTTCTGCCTGGCCAGCTCAACCAACGCGATATGCCCGTCGTGCAAGTTGCCCATGGTGGCCACCAGCGCTATCTTGCTGTGCTCGGCACGCAGGTGCCCAAGGTGTGTGTGAAGCGCCTTGACCGTACCTATTGTCAGCACAGATTTATACCTCTCTGGCCAACTGAGCGTCGATTGCTTCGAGCAAGCGTGGGTCGTCAGCCGCCACATCGGGAGCGAAACGGGCGACAACCTTTCCCATCCGGTCTACTAGGAATTTCTCGAAATTCCACAGCACGTCCGTGCGGTTATTAGCCACGATGCCATAGCCCTTGAGCCGCTCCCTGAATGGGCCTTCACCAATCGTCTCGGGTTGCGCAGCCGTGAGCTCGGCGTATAGCGGGTGCCGATCTTCGCCGTTGACCGACAGCTTCGAGAACAGCGGGAATTGTATACCGTAGTTCAACGAGCAGAACTCGGCGATTTCAGTGTCGCTGCCGGGTTCCTGCTCCTTGAAATTGTTAGCTGGGAAACCCAACACCTGCAGCCCTTGGTCTTTCTTGCGCTGATAGAGTTTTTCCAAACCTTCATACTGTGGGGTTAGCCCGCACTTCGAAGCCACATTGACCAGCAATAGAACTTTGCCGCGATAACGGCCAAGGGTGCTGGCTGTGCCATCGATCTGCTGCAAGGAAATATCGTAAATGGAATTGCTCATGACTACTGCCCCAAAAGATTGAGTTCAACGGTGGAAAGAACTGGATTTCCAATACAGGTGAAGAACTAGCCCCCCAGCGCTCCCTGACAACAGTGCAGACCAAAGGAACACCCAAGCGTAGCCGTAGCCTGCAGCAACCAGGCCCAGCGCCGGCCCTGCCACCCCGACTGCGACGTCAAAAAACAATGAAAGTGCACTGAGCGCCAAGGTTCGGTTAGCCGCCGGGATCATCGCCAGCGTTTCCATGCCTAGCCCTGGATAGACCCACGACACGCCGATGCCAGTTAGGGTGCCCCCTGCGATCACCAGTGTCGGCGACGGTGCCAGCCCGACCAGCAGCAGGCCGCTCGTCTGTACCAGCAGGCAGCCAGCAACCACCGCGTAGCCGCGCAACCGGTGCAGAATGCCCGGCAATGCCAGCCGCGCCACGATGAAACCCGCACCAAACCCGCTCAGACAAAACGCCGCACCCTGCCAACCCAGGCTGTCGAAATACAGTGCGACGAATGCCATGAGCCCACCGTATCCAACCGAGCTGCACATGAGCACCATCCCATTGGGCAGCACCGCCAGCAGTACCCGATGAAAGGCCAGTCGTACCCCAGCCACTATCGGCGCTGGGCGCTTGACCAACGCCATGAACACAAATACCAAGGCCAGCAGAGCACTGCACAACCCGACACTGGCAATGCCGAACGTATTGCCCAGTAAACTTCCCAACGGCGCGCCAACCGCCACACCGCCATAGGCCGCGATGCCGTTCCAAGACATCACCTTGGCGGTGCTGGGCACACCGTTCAGGCCAATCGCCCAGGTACAGCAGGGCGTGGAGATCATGGCGGTACACAGACCTAAGATGATCCTGCCCAGCACCAGAAGCACCAGGCACAGCGACACTGGAGCCAGCAGCGTAAGCGCAAGCCAGGTCAACAGGCCGCTAGCGATCAGGCCACCGAGCCCGCACAGCACCGAGCACCTGGCCCCAAAGCGGTCCGCCACGCTGCCAGCCAGCGGCCGTGCAAGCAATGTAGCAACGTACTGCACACCGATCACAGCGCCGGCCAGCACCGCGCCCAAGCCGAGGTCATGAAGCACGAAGCCCGGCAGCACCGCCAGCGGCAAGCCGCTGCATATGTACCCGATGAAGTTGAAGCAGATGATCGAAAGGATCTGCGCATTAGGATGCGCCGGCCTACTGACCGCTGTAGTATCCCAGCGCAACCACATACCCGTTTACCCGCTGCAATAAGGTTTTCTTGAACTCGTTCTGCCCAGTGATGGGGTTGCGCCACAGGTAGTCGAGTTCACCGGTTTCATGCTGTTGCATTTGCCGCAACATAGCCTCGCCAATCGGCTGGCCATCGGTGGAACGCAGCGACTTGAAATCCGTACCGATCAGGCGCGGCAGGAAGCCATGGGCAACGAAGCGCTGGCTCTTGATGTCCACCACGAAGGCATACAGGTCACCCTGAGTGAGCTCTTTGTCGTGCTGGTTGATGAGGGCAAAGGCCGCGTTTGGGTCCTTGTGCACTTGGTCCACGACCCGCTGCAGCAGCTCACGGGCCTGTTCAAAGCTGGAGCGCGGCATGTAATAGCCCACGGAGATCACCCGCTCGCCCACCCGTTGATAGAACACGCGCTTGCGCTCTACCTTGGCATGTTGCCAGTTCCACCAGCGATACTCGGCGCTGCGCACGGTGCCATCAGCGGGCTGCTCGATAGCTTGACGAAACGCGGCCTTGAGGTCGTCGTCCAGCACGCTCACCACCGGTTTGCCGACCAGCGACACCGATGGCCCGCCGCTGGCCAGCATCACCCCAGAGGTATCGACCACGTAGATGTACAACTCGCCATCGACGAACTCACCCTGGCGGCTGAACTCGGCCAGGGCGTTATCGCCGCTGGCCTGATAACGGGCCACCGCCTTCGCCAGCAGTGCACGAGCGCGCTGGCTTTCAGCATCGTAGACGTCACTCGACGGCGGCTGCGCCATGGCGAACAAGCAAGCAAGACACAAGCAAACACCTGTGAACGCTCGATAAAGGCTCATTGTTTTCATTTCTCCGGTGACCTTACTGGTAGCACTGCCACGCCCTGCCCGTCGGCGCCTAAAGCGTGCGACCGATAATCTCTTTCATGATTTCCGAGGTACCGCCGTAGATCCTCGCAACACGCGCATCGACCCAGGCTCGGCTGATCTTGTACTCGCTCATGAACCCATAGCCGCCGTGCAGTTGCAGGAATTCGTCAAGTAGCTTGCCCTGCATCTCCGAGCCCAGCAGTTTGGCCATGGCCGCCACATCCGCGGGCAGCTCACCGCGCATGACCTTGGCCAGGCAATCATCGACAAATACTCTCAGCATGGTGAACTGAGCCTTTGCTTCGGCGAGCTTGAACCGGGTGTTCTGGAAATCCAGCACCGGCTTGCCGAATACCTTCCGCTCCCGGGTGTACTCGATCGTCTCTTCCAGTAGCGTCTGGATCGACTGGGCGGCGCGAATCGCGATGATCAGGCGCTCCCATGCCAATTGATGAGTCAGGTACTTGAAGCCCTGCCCCTCCTCTCCGAGCCGATTGCTGGAAGGCACCCGCACATCGTCGAAGAATAATTCGGCGGTGTCCTGGCCCTTCAAGCCAATCTTCTCTAGCAACCGTCCCTTGGAGAACCCCTGGCACCCCTCTTCGACGCAAATAAGGGTGAGCTCCTTGGCGCTGAGGTCGAGTTTGGTCGCGGTCACCGTCAGGCCTGCATTACCCCCATTGGTGATGAAGGTCTTCTGCCCGGAAACGATATAATCATCGCCCTCCCGGCGCGCCAAGGTCCGCATCGAGCGCAGGTCGCTGCCGATACCTGGCTCGCTCATGGCGATCACACCAATCAGCTCGCCGCTGACCATCCGGGGCAGCCAACGCTGTTTCTGCTCCTCGCTACCGTAGGCGACAATGTATGGGGCAACGATCTCGGAGTGGGTAGTAAACCCCACCGCGGTTGCATTGGCACGCGCCAGTTCTTCGATCATCACCGCCGAGTGGCCGAAGTCCCCGCCAGGCCCGCCGTACTCCTCGGGTACCGTAGAACACAAAAGTCCGGTCTCCCCCGCCTTGAGCCAGACCTCCTTGGGCACAATGCCGTTCTTTTCCCACTCATGCAGGTAGGGCACGATCTCACGATCGACGAACCGGCGCGCTTGTTCGCGGAACATATTGTGGTCTTCACGGAAAACGCCACGCATCTTCAATACTCCAAAATTCCGTCGGTTGTGCCTTTATGCGGTCACCGATCGAGGTAGTCGGGATTTCGCTTTTCGACAAACGCCGAAACGGCTTCTTGATGATCTTCAGTGTGGTGGGCCAGCGATTGGTAAGCCGCCGACAGCTCGAGCAATGAGTCCAGGCGCATGTGCTGCCCTTCGCGCAGCAAGCGCTTGCACAGTCGCAGCGAGTGCCCCGGGTTGCTAGCGATGCGCCCTGCCAACGAACGCGCTTCGGCCATCAAGGTCTCGTGCGCGCACACCTGCTCAACCAGCCCCCATTCCAGGGCCTTGACCGCATTGATGGTATCGCCGGTAAAGGACATCAGACTCGCCTTGGGAACGCCGATGATTCGCGGCAGCAACCAGGCACCGCCATCGCCCGGCACGATACCCAGGCGTACGAAGCTCTCGGCGAATACCGCCGAGGTGGATGCCAAGCGGATATCACACATGCAGGCAAGGTCCAGGCCCGCTCCAATCGCGGGCCCGTTGACGGCGGCGATAACCGGAATGTCCAGGTCGTACAGCGCCAGCGGAATGCGCTGAATGCCGTCACGGTAAGTGTTACGCAGCTCATAGGGCGAGCCTGCGAAGATACCAGCACGCTCGTGCATATCCTTGACATTGCCGCCGGCGCAAAAGGCGCTGCCATTGCCGGTCAGCACCATGACCCTGACGGACTTGTCGCGACGCAACGCGGCGCACAGATCGACAAACTCCTGGATCTGCTCCGGTGTGGTCAGGGCATTGCGGGTGTCCGGGTGGTTCATGCGCACAGTGACGATACCGCCCTCGCGCTCGATCTGAAGAAAAGGGGTCATAGTCAATTGCTCGCAAGGCCGGTCAATGGTTGCTTGCCGTGGTGGGTCAACAATGGCCAGAACCCGTCGCTGCCACCCTGGCAGACTTGTGCGCCCAGGCGTTGGCTCCAGAGGCTGGCCGAGCCAAACTCGCTGCGCCATGCCCACAGCCGTCGGCTGAGCAGGTGAAGCGGGTATTCCTCGGTGAAGCCAATGGCGCCGTGTACCGAATGGGCGATGCTGGCGCCGACACTCGCGGCGTCGGCGGTACTGATTTTCGCTACGGCGATGGTCAATGCCGCGAGCCCGTCGTCGGACTCGCAAAAGGCTGCTTCAGCGGCAATACTGGCAGCGGCCGTCTGTTCGGCCAGTACCGCCAGCTGTTGCTGGATCGCCTGGAACGACCCGATAGCCTTGCCGAACTGCTTGCGCTCTCGCGCATAGTTGGCGGTCATGTCCAGCAACGCATGCAGCGCACCGGCGGTCTGCGCCGAGCGGAGCATCGCGCCGCCAAGTTCCAGGACATCGACACCGAGGCCATCAGGCAGCTGTGCGTGGGCAACTACGCGCGCACCACGGAAGACCAGGTCATCGCGCGGCTCTCCCGCCACGTTGAGGCTGGGGGTGAGTTCGCAGGCCATGCTGCGTCGCAGCAACACCACCTGCGGTGTACCTGCATCGGTGGTGGCGACGGCCACCACGGCATCTACATTGCGCCCCCAGGGTACGGCGCGGGCGGTGCCGCTGACGTGCCCATCGATCAGGGCCAAATCGGCATGGGCGGCGATGCTCAAAGCGCCTTCGTGCCCTTCAAGGCCCGCCTTGCTCAGCAGCCAGTTGGCCAACAAGGCCTCGCCCAGCGGGGCCGGCACCGAATAGCGCCCGGCGGCTCGGACCATTACATAGATATCCGCCCAGCTGGCGCCCGCGCCGCCTAGCGCTTCGGCGGCGCCCGCTAGGGTAAAGCCTGACTCATCGAGTGCAGACCAGAGCTCGGCTGGCCACTCGCCGCCCTCGCAACCAAGCACATAGGCCGGGGTGGACAGATCGGCAAACAGGCGTTCGATCATCGTCTCAAATAATTCGCGCATTATCGCAACTCCAGGCCACGGGCAATGATGCCGCGTAGAATCTCGCGCGTACCGCCACGCAGTGAAAAAGACGGCGCCATTTGCGTCAGGTAGGCCAGCACCCGTGCGTATTCGCTGCCACCGACCTGGCGCGGCTCGGTGTCCAGCAGCAACTGCGCGATTTCCGGCAGTTCCTGTTCGAACACGTTGCCCAGGTCTTTCACGCACGAGGCGGCCCAGGCCGGATGCTCCCCTGCAGCCAGTTGTGCGGTGACCGACAGCGACATGTTGCGCAACGTCAGTAGCCTGGCCGATAGGCGCCCGATCTCCCGTGCCTGCAGGGCATCGGGCACCTTGCCCAACGCGTCGATCAGGCTGGTGAGCAGCGCCATGCAACTGAGAAAGCGCTCTGGGCCGCTGCGCTCGAACGCCAGTTCCGCAGTTACCTGCTCCCAGCCCTTGCCTTCGCTGCCGATCAGCGCGTCGGCGGGTAGGCGAACGTTGTCGAAGAATACTTCGTTGAAATGCTCACCCCCGGCCAGGTCGCGGATTGGCCGGATGGTAATCCCTGGCAGGCTCAGGTCGACGATGAATTGCGACATACCCTCGTGACGCGCGGCCTGTTTTTCGCCGGTGCGCACCAGCGCAATCATGTATTGCGAATGGTGCGCGTTGGTGGTCCAGACCTTCTGCCCATTGAGCAGCCAGCTGTCGCCCTCGCGTAGCGCATTGCTCTTGATCGAGGCCAGGTCCGAGCCGGAATTGGGCTCGCTCATGCCGATGCAGAAGTAGCTTTCACCCCGGCAGATGGCAGGCAGATAGCGCTGCTTCTGCTGCTCGGTACCGAAGCGGTTGATAAGCGGCCCGCTCTGGCGGTCGGCAATCCAATGGGCCGAGACCGGCGCACCGGCAGCCAGCAGTTCCTCGATGACCACATAACGCGCAAATGGCCCCGCCGCCGCGCCACCGTAGGCTTTGGGCAATGCCATGCCGACCCAGCCACGGGCGCCCAGCTGCCTACTGAATTCGGTATCGAAGCCCATCCAGGAATGGGCACGCAAGGTCGGTGGATAATCGGCCAGATGGGCCTGAATGAATGCCCGGACGTCGGCGCGAAGCGCCTCGGCCTCGGGAGGGATGGAGTTGTAGCTGAATTGACTGATGGCCATATCCGCTCTCTAACGCTGAACACAGGCGCAATCGCCCCGCTTGAGGCGACCACAGAACCGCCCCCTTGCTTCAGCCGCCGATGCGCGACACCTGAAGCAAGGTGGGCGACTTACAACGCGGTTTGCGCGTCAGCCTGGGCGAACATCGCATTGATGTCGCCGGAGGTGACAGGCTTGTTGTCATGGCGTCCATGGTCGGCGCCGCCCAGGCCTAGGGCGGGCTCGATGCTGACGTGTGTGGCCTGGGCCCGCAGCGCACCCACCGTGCAGTTTTCGCGACCGTGGATGGAGAATGGGTCGAAGGAAAACTCGCGCATCGCATTCAGATGGGTGACCTTGTCGATGACGTCCTTGGAGAGGTGTTGCAGCCCTTCCCAGGCGGTTTCCGGCGAGTTGGGCCATGTGCAGTCGGAGTGTGGGTAATCGCTTTCCCAGGTAACCATGTCGGCGTTGAGGAAATCCAGGTTTTTGAGGCCGAAATTGTCCTCAATGAAACAGGTGATGAAGTGCTTGTTGAAGATATCGCTAGGCATCTTCCCGCCGAAGTTGGAGTTGGTCCAGGCGTTGTGATGGCGGTGAGTGAAGTCAGCACGCTCTAGCAGATAGGGGACCCAGCCGATGCCCCCTTCGGACAGGGCCATGCGCAGGTCGGGGAATTTCTTCCACATTGGCGCCCAGATCCAGTCGGCCGCCGAATTGGCGATGGAGATAGGCATGGACGTGATCCAGGCATCAATAGGCGACATGTCAGACGCATGATTCGCTTTCACGCCAGTACCGATATGGCAGCAGATGACCACCTTGTTGTCGCTACAGGCCTTCCACAGTGGGTCCCAATAGTCGCTGTGAATCGACGGGTAACCATGGATGGCCGGGTTATCCGACAGCGAAATGGCATGCACGCCTTGCCGTGCCAGGCGCTCGACTTCAGCGGCGGCGGCCTTCATGTCCCACCACGGTACGATCATCAGCGGGATGAAACGGCCCGGAGCGGCGTTGCACCAGTCGTGCAGGTGCCAGTCGTTATAGGCCTGGATTGCAGCCAGCGACACGGCGCGGTCGCCGTGCACTTGAAAGCGCTGGCCGGCAAAGCCCGGGAAGGTGGGGAAGCACAAGGAGCCCAGTACGCCGTTAGCGTTCATGTCGTCGACACGGTCCTTGATGTTCCAGGTGCCACGACGCATCTGGTCGTAGCCCAGCGGCTCCATGCCGTATTCCTCTTTCGGCCGGCCGACTACCGAGTTCAAGCCCATGTAGCCGGTGGCCTGCTCCTCGAACACCCAGACGTCGCGCTCGCCTTTCTTGACCACATGCGGCTCGCGCCCCTTGAAGCGGGCCGGCATATGGCGGGCAAAGGCATTGGGCGGCTCAATCGCGTGGTCATCGACACTGACGAGAATCAGATCTTCAACTTTCATGGCTATCCCCTTCGCATTCGGGCTTGTTGTTGTGAATGAAGCATAGAGCAGATTCAACTAAAATTAAACACTTTTTTTGTTTGTGTTCATATTTAGTCGAATGCAAGGCTATCAGCGACGACCAGGGGCTGCTTCAATCCCACAGCACATGCAGGTAATGCGGACCGCGCAGCTGCGCGCCTATTATCTGCGGCGCGGGCTTGCTCGGGTCTAGGCGGATGTTGGGCATCAGGTCGAGAATCGCGTTCAGCGCGCAGTTGATCTCGGTCTTGGCCACGAATTGGCCGATGCACATATGCGGACCGAAGCCGAAGCCGAACGAAGGCTTCGGTTTGCGATCGATGTCGAATACGTCGGGGTGTTCGAAGGCGTCTTCGTCGCGGTTTGCGGAGCTGACAATGCACTGCACCATCGCCCCTTGCGGGATAGGTACACCGCGGATCTGCAGGTCTTTGGCGGCCTGGCGCACCTTGAAGGTAGCCACGGGCTCGAAGCGCACTGCTTCATCGATGGCCTTGTTCACCAGGCTGCGGTCATTGCGCACCCGCTCCAGTACTTCAGGGTGCTGGAGCAGGAGCGACATCAGGGTGCCGAAGGTACGGGTGGTGGTTTCACTGGCCGCCGGCAGCAGCGAACGCACGAAGGTCGCGATTTCATGATCGTCCAGGGATCGGCCCTGGTACTCGGCCTGGATCAGGCGACTGATGAGGTCGTCGCCCGTACCGCCCTGCGCGCGGCGATCGGCTACTACGTCCTTGACCACGTCATACAACGCCTGTGCGGCGTGCATCGCCGCGCCACGCGCCGCCGCGGCCTTCTCCGGGTCAACCTGAGGACCCGCCAGGATCGCCAACGCCCAGGCCGCGTACTGCTCGATCTGCTCCGGCCGGTCTTCCGGGAAACCGATCAGCGAATAGATCACACGGATGGGGAAATACAGCGCGAAGTCCATCAAGTCGGCCGACTTTGCCGGCACCATGGGCTTGAGGTACTCCTCACGAATCACCCGGTCAATCCTGGTTTCTTTCCAGCGATTGACGGTATCGGGCATGAACACCGGTTGCAGCAGGCTGCGGATGTTCTTGTGCGCCTCGCCATCCATCGCGGTCAGTATCAAACCGTCGAAAAAGGCGCCCAGACCCTCGGCGATAAAGCCGCTGGTGAAGTTGCCAGCATCGCGCATCACAGCCATCACGTCGTCGTACTTGAACAATGTGAAGGTAGGCCGTGCGGCGTCCAGCCCGGCGATGGATGGCACCCCGAGGCGCGCCATGAAGTTGTCTTGCAGTACAGGGGAATTGGCGCGCATGTCGCGATAGGTCGCATGCAGGTCGATATCATTGGTACCACGGTAATTGCTGGCTACGTCGGAAAATGCCTTGGTCAGATCGCTTTGTGCCGGTGTGGACATGATCATCTCCGGTTTTATTGTCATTATTTTTAATGAGTTTTTGGTATGGGCCCTCTATGGGGTTTGATGCTAGGCCCTACTCGAGTACAAATGAACAAATACTGGTTTTATGGATACTAAAATTGATTCATGTCCGCCTTTAATACGCTTGCTGCACCAGCGTCATACGCCCGCCCGCCAGCATCAGAGCGCAGTACATACCCAATTCAGCTATCTGTGCGGCAGAAAAATACGCAGCGAGCTGGCTAAAATGCCGGTCGTCGATCGCCAGGTAATCGCTGGCAAACAACTCGGCGTAAGTCAACGCCGCCCTTTCCTCGGGGCTGAACCGGGCGTCGTCGCTCGCCATGCAGGCGATGTCCTGTTCGGTGACGGTGTCCGACTTACGCGCCAGTTGGCAGGCCCGGCAGGTGGTGATGCTGGCGATCTTCAGGCGTACCAACTCGCGTAAGCGCTCGGATAGCTGGCTGTCGCTATGCAGGCACTCCATCAGCCCCAGCCAGGCCAGGGCAGCCGCCGGGCGGTGCGCCCAGACCTGAACCGGGGTGATGGAACTGAGCATGCGGCTGCGCTGCCCGCGGTCGACGGCGTCCCGCAACGCGGGCGGCATGTCGCTCAGGGCAACCAGAGGCAGGCGGGCCACTTCAATCGAGCCGTTCAATGATTGTGGCGGTGCCCATGCCGCCAGCGCAGCAGATGGCCTGCAGGCCGAAGCGGTCACCGCGGCGCTCGAGCTCATTGAGCAAAGTGGTCATCAGACGCGCGCCACTGGCCCCCAGAGGGTGCCCCAGGGCAATGGCACCGCCGTTGACGTTCAACTTGTCGTGAGGCACGCCGGTTTCCAACATCCAGGCCAGCGGCACTGAGGCGAAGGCTTCGTTGACCTCGAACAGGTCGATGTCATCGAGGTTCAACCCCGCCTTTGCCAGCACCTTGTGAGTGGCGGCGATCGGCCCGGTTAGCATCAAGGTGGGATCGGAGCCGACCGTGGTGAAAGCACGGATGCGTGCCCTTGCCCTGAGCCCAAGCTTTTTCGCCGTGTCCGCATTCATCAGCAGAAGCGCGGCGGCGCCGTCGGAAATCTGCGACGAATTGCCGGCGGTGATGCGCCCCGTCTCTGGACGAAAACTGGTCTTGAGGGTCGACAGCTTTTCCCGCGAAGTATCCCGCCGAATGGTTTCATCCCGGTGCAACACACCATCAGGCTCGATCAGGGATCGCTCCTTCAGATCATCGACCACGACCGGAATGATTTCATTGTCGAAATACCCGGCGTCGCACGCAGCGGCGGCGCGCTGGTGGCTAGCAAAGGCAAAATCATCCAGGGCATCGCGGGTGAGCGACCATTTGTCGACGATCCGCTCGGCCGCTTCACCTTGGCTGGTCAACTCATAGTGCTGCGCCGCCATCCAGCCGAAGGCCTCACCATGTAGGTCACGGTTGCTGCCCATAGGTACGCGGCTCATGTTTTCCGCGCCACCTGCCACGACAACCTGCGCCGCACCGCTGGCAATTGCGCCAGCGGCCAGATGCACCGCCACTTCACCCGAGCCGCATTTGCGGTCGATAGTCAGGCCGGGAATGCCGACCGGCCAGCCAGCCCCCAACAGCGCGGTGCGAGCAATATTGGCCGACTGCTCGCCTATCTGGGTCACGCAGCCGAATATCACATCTTCGACTTTTTCGGGAGCAACATCGACACGCTCGAGCAAGCGACTGATTACCAGCGAGCCTAGATGGTCGGCGCGCACGCCCGCCAGGCTGCCGCGAAACCTGCCAATGGCAGTACGCACCGCATCAACGATGACGACGTCGCTCATAGTGCACTCGCCTTGAGCCCGGACCCCGGGACCTGCTTGCCATCAACATAGCGATACACGCCCTGCCCTGTCTTGCGTCCGAGGCGGCCGGCCGCAACCATCTTGATGATCAGGGGGCAGGGACGGAACTTCTCGCCCAACGTCTGGTGCAAATAGCGCAATACCGAAAGCCGCGTGTCCCAGCCAGTCAGGTCACCCAGCTCCAACGGTCCCATCGGGTGATTGAAGCCCAACCGTAATGCGGTATCGATGTCCTCTGCGGTAGCGGTGCCTTCCTGCAGCATCCACATCGCTTCGTTGCCCAACAGCGCCGACATCCGGCTGGTGGTCAGCCCCGGCGATTCATTGACAATGATCGAGGTTTTGCCGATCTGATCGCACAATGCGCGGGTGCGCACCACCACCTCGTCGCTGGTGGCCAGGCCACGCACCAGCTCCACCAGTTTCATCTTGTGCACCGGGTTGAAGAAATGCATGCCGATGACCCGCTCGGCGACATCTACCGACGTGGCGATCTCGGTCACACTCAGAGCTGAGGTGTTAGTGGCAATGATGGCGTCGGCGGCCAGCAGCGGAGCAGCCTGGCGGATGACCGCCTGCTTCACCGCCAATTGCTCGGAGACAGTTTCCACCAGCCAGTTCGCACCGCTGGCAGCTTCGTCCAGGTCACTGGTGGTCAGCAGGTTGACCAGCGAGCGCTGTGCGTGTTCCTCGCCGACCTTGCCCAGGCGCACTCCATCGCCAAGGATTTTTTCGATACTGGCCCGCGCCTGGGTCAACGAAGCCGCATTGGTATCGACCAGAACGGTGACGAAACCGGAATTGGCGAACGCATGTGCGATGCCGGTGCCCATCAGCCCTGCACCCACGACCACTACTTTCTCTTTGTTGTTGGCGTTCATGTGTGGTTCTCGATTAGCTGCGGTTTTTTGCCGACTACATTTCGCAATGTGCCGATGCCTTCGACGCTGGCCTCAACCACGTCGCCCTCCTTGAGATACAGGCCAGTACCCATGCCGACGCCCGCCGGCGAGCCGGTGAACAGGACGTCGCCCGTGGCAAAGCTGGAGCGTTGCTGCACGAAGCGGATCAACTGCCCCACGTCCCAGGTCATCTCCGCGGTGGACCCGTCCTGGCGAATCTCGCCATTCACTTTCAAGGTCAGGCGTAACCGCGGGGAGCCTTGCGCAAACTCGTCCTTAGTGACGATCCACGGGCCGAGGCCCGTGGTCTGGTCCTGGCTCTTGGCGGCGAACAGGTCCATGCCGATGCCGGGCGGCCCGCTGCGCTGCAGGTCACGCGCACTCACGTCGTTGCCGACGGTGTAGCCGAGCACGCAGGCCAGCGGGTTTTCAAGGTCGATCTCGCCCGTGCCGATCACCGCCACCAGTTCAACCTCGTGGTCGAGTTCTTCGGTCAAGGGTGGAAAGCGTATTGGATCCCTGGCGCCGATTAACGCACCGTAGGCCTTGAGGAATGCGACCGGCTGCGCCGGTGCGTTCAATCCGAACTCCACCAGGTGCTTGGCATAGTTGGCGCCCGCCACCACTACCCGATTGATCGGTTCGATCGGTGGAAGCAAACGCACTTTCGACAGCGCCAGCGCCGGGCCGGCGAGCCGGACGGAGCTGATACCCCGCCCAGCCGCCACGCCCGGCGCCCAGTCCCTGAAGTCGCCGGAAATAGGAGTTACCTGATCCTGGGCGACATCTACCACAGCCCAGAAAATACCGACTGCTGGGTGCTCACAGCGTGCCAGCTTCATCAGGCACCTACCTTGCCCAGCTTGGTGGGATCCAGATGCAGCAGGCGGCAGGCGTTCTCATAGCGGATTTTGCGCAGATCGGCATCCGAAAGCTTCAGGCCATGGGTCAGGTCATGACGCACCGCATCGCTGCCGCCAAAGTTGCTGCCGTACAGCACATGGTCGGCACCGATGATATCGACCAACGCCTGGCGCATCGGCACTTCGTGCAATTCGACATCGAAGTAGAAGTTCTTCATGTAGTCGAGCAACGGCTTCTTGTTGTATTTGACGTCCAGGTTCTCGTTGGTCTTGGCCAGACGCCCAAGCTGATACGGCACGTAGCCGCCGCCGTGGGTGATGTAAACCTTGAGGTCGGGGAAGCGGTCCAGCACGCCACCGCAGATCAGGTTCCAGAAGCAGCGACTTTCGTCGTACTGCATGCCGACGATGGCGGTGGTTTCGTAACGGTCGTCGTTGGCGTTCTTGCCCCAGGTGACCGACTGATTGTAGCCGTGGATGAACATCGGCAGGTCCAGGTCGCAGAGGGTGCGCCACACCACGTCAAGCTCCGGAGAATCGAACTCCAGGCCGCCGAAGTTGGCACCACCTGCCACCATGCCCTTGGCCCCCAGCTCGGTACAGGCATAGCGCAGTTCGGCGGCGGCCGCCTCGGGCGCGTTCAACGGCACGTGGGCCCAGAACATCAGACGGTCCGGGGCCGCCGAGCAGTACTCAGCCAGCGTCGTGTTGACGGTACGTGCAAATGGTACGGCGAACTCGGCCTCGGTCCAGTACATGTAGCAGTGCGACGGCACCGAGATTACCTGCAGGTTCTGCCCTGCCGCATCCATCCCGGCCAGGCGGACTTTCGGATCCGCCCAGCGCGCGAAGTACTCTTCAAGCTTGGGGCCGTTGCCAGAACGCACGGCCGCCTTACGCTCAGGCGAACCGAGCCCCAGAATCCATTCCCCCACCCGCAGCTTGATATCGCCATCGGCGTGCTGTTCGAAGAACGGCCCCCAGTGCGGGTGCTGGTTGTAGTAACCCGGATGGGGTGCGTGAGCGTGCAGATCGATAAGCATGTGCAGGTACCTCGAAGTTGGCACTTTTTTGTTGGTTTGCAGCGGGGTGCCTTTGCGTGGTCACGGTCAACCGACGCGGGAAGGGGAACAGCAAGGCTCGCTACTAGGCCAGAGCTTAAAATTAATTTGAGCAGAAATCAAAATTCTGTTCACATTATTTTCAAGCCATCCTGAAACCCTCGAGGCAGAGCCTGCCCCCAACCTAGGAAAGAGGGCTTGAACTGACCAACAAGCGCAAAAATGAGGAAGAGGAATTTCGACAACCCACAAAAAACCCCCGACTGACGGGGGCTTAGGTGTACAGAATGGCGAAAGAAGGTATCAGCGGCGGGTGCGCGAGGTAGACCCCATGATCAGTGCGCCAAGCAGCTTTTTCACGCGTACCGGGAATAGTCGGCGCCCCGCCGCCTCCGGCACCAAGATTTCACTCAACACATAGCGAATGATCATTTCGCAGATCAGCTCCCGATCCAGGCGTACGCCTAGGCGGTCGTCCCAGTCATCAAAGACAATGCCAAGGCCATCCTGAAAACGCACGATCGAGTCGTGGAAAATCCGCCGAAAGAATCCCAGCGCATAGTCTGGCGCCACCACCAGCAGGCGCCGCGCACGGCTTTGCTCAAGGTAGTTGTCGAGGTAGGCGAACAATGCGTTCAGCCGCGCTTCCGGATCACTGGTGTGGCCCAGCTCCTGCGACAACGAGGTGTGGAAGCTTTCACGCTTGTGCCGTGAGAAGGTGTCCAGCAGGTCTTCCTGGGAAGAGAAATAGCGGTAAAAGGTCCCGCGCGATACACCCGCGACCTGGCACACATCGAGAATGGAAATGCGATCGGCGCCCGACATCAGCACCACTTCTTCGGTCGCCTTTAGGATGTTGGCGATGGTTTCTTCCGAACGGCGGTTGGGCTTGACCTTATTGACTGCCGCTGCCGGGCCATTGCGCCGCTCGACGGTGCTGACGGCCTTGGGGCCGCTCGCAGGGGCGTCAGGTGCGGCTTTTTTCCTGGTTTTGGCAGCGGCCTTAGGCGCTTCAGCCACCTGAGTTACATTTTTTGGCATGGACTTGCAGGCTCGTGGAGAGTAATGATGAGGCAACGTTAGCACAGAATCTGCGCACAAATAATCGTATATGTTCAACTTTATGCTAAAGACAATTTTTGATTTTGCATTTAGAATCAGGTTCTCTATTTAAAACAAAAACCAGGCAGACCAGCAGTTTCGGGGCCTAAACGGAGAAAATTCATGGGTAGCAGTGGGAATCCAGATACTTGGGCGGTAGGAGAACGAGACACTGTCATTGATGCGCTAGACCGTGCAGTGGCAAGGCATCCGGAGCGAATCCTGCTGGATTTCAGCGGAGAGTTATACACATACGGTGATGTTGATTCACTTTCGACAAGAATGGCCAACGCCCTGGCGTCGCTCGGCATTAAGCCGGGTGAAACTGTACTGACCATGCTCGACAATAATATCGATGCGGTCATCACCTGGCTGGCCATCAACAAGCTGCGCGCGGTAAGCGTGCCGATCAACACGGCACTTAAGGGCGAGTTTCTGCGCCACCAGATCGCTGACACTGGCACCTCGCTGGTGATCTGCGAAGCTGCCTACCTGCAGCGCATCACACCGCTGGCAGAACAGCTGCATGACGTGCGCCACATTTTGCACCGCGGTACCCCCGACAGCGTGCCCGAGTGCGCGATCCGCATTACCGCGCTGGACAGCTATCGCGGCCAGGACGCCACCCCGCTGGCCACTAAGCCGCAACCTTCCGATCTCGCCTGCCTGATCTACACCTCGGGCACCACCGGCCCGTCCAAAGGCTGCATGATCAGCTACAACTTCATGTGTAACCTGGCCCGCCTGCAATTGCGTGCCGGACCTGCTAGTGCCGATGACGTCACCATCACACCGCTGCCGCTATTCCACATGAATGCCCTGTGCGTGTCGATCATCGCCAGCATTCTGGTGGGTGCACGTGCCGCCATCCTGCCGCGCTTTTCGGTGTCCGGCTTCTGGCCGGAAGTGGAACGCTCGGGCGCCACTATCGCCTCGATTCTCGGCGGCATGGGAGGGCTCCTCGCACAGGCGCCAGACAACGAGGCCATGTTGCGCTGCGTCGGGCAGATACACACCGCTCGCGGCAACCCCTATACCGAAGAAACCAAGAAGATCTGGCGCGAACGCTTCGGCACGCCGCTGGTGGGTGGCAACGGCTATGGCCTGACCGAAGCCTGCGTGATCACCTCGCTGGCAGCCGGCGAATATGCAGCGCCCGGCTCCTCGGGCAAACGCATTGCCGACTTCGATGTACGCATTGTCGACGACCTTGACCAGGAAGTCCCCCCTGATACCGCCGGTGAAATCGTGGTACGCCCACTGCGCCCGGACATCATGTTCCAGGGCTACTGGCGCCGGCCGGAAGACACCCAGAAGCTGATGCGCAACATGTGGTTCCATACTGGCGACATCGGCAAGTTCGATCATGACGGCTTCTTCTACTTTGTCGACCGCAAAAAGGACTATCTGCGACGCCGTGGAGAAAACATCTCCAGTTTCGAGATGGAGGCGGCCTTCGGCGTGCATCCTGCCCTGGCCGAAGTGGCGGTACATGCGGTGCCGTCCGACAAAGGCGAAGATGACGTGAAGGTCACTGCAGTTTTGCATGAAGGCGCCACGCTGCACCCCGAAGACCTGTTTCACTGGGCCGTGGAGACGGTGCCCTACTACGCCCTACCCCGCTACATCGAGTTTCGCCCCAGCTTGCCGAAGAACCCACAGGGCCGTGTTTTGAAATACCTGCTGCGCGACGAAGGCAAAACCTCTACTACCTGGGACCTCGAGACTACCTCGATCAGCGTTGCCAAGAAGTAGCCGCTTCACCCAGCACGCGAAAAGCGCGGCACTAGCCGCGCTTTTTTTTGGTTTCAGTATTCGCGCACGGGGATGCCTTTGGGCCGAGAGTTGTAGCCAGGCAGGTGCAGACCGCCGTCGACGTGAATGGTTTCGCCGGTAATGAAGCGCGACATCTCGCTGGCCAGGAACACCACCACCGGACCGATATCGGCCTCAGGCTCGCCACAACGCCCCAGCGGGCGCATGGAAGCAGACATTTCAGCGAACCCCGGGTTCTCTGCCGCCAGCTTGTGGAAAGTGGCGCCCATCGCGGTGGGCGCGATGGCGTTGGTGCGAATGTTGAAGCGCCCCCATTCAGAGGCCGCGCTGCGGGTCAGCCCCACGATGGCCGATTTTGCTGTGTTGTAGTCGCCATGCAGCCAGGCACCGATCTCGATATCGATCGAGTAGAAGTTGATGATCTTGCCGCCCCCGCGCGCCTTCATGTGCGGGAGCGCCGCCTTCATCGCCCACCAGGCTGCCCACACGGTCGAACCCAGTGTCTGCGCGAGCATCGCATCGGTCTTGTCTTCCAGCAACACGTTGGGCGTGGGCGCAAACGCGTTGTTAACCAGTATGTCCAGGCCACCGAACTCGTCTACGGCCAGTTGCACCGCGGCTTCGATATCGGCCTTGCTGCAGACGTCCGTGCGAATGAACACCGCCCTGGCGCCAAGCGCCTTGAGATCCGCTACCACCGCTTCCCCGCTGGCTTCATCCAGTTCTGCGACCACCACCGCAGCTCCCTCTCTGGCGAAGTTCAGCGCGATGCCTCGGCCGATTCCGCCCCCTGCGCCGGTAATCAGCGCGACCTGTTCGTTCAGCAGGGCCATAACCGCTCCTTTTCTTGTTTTTAGTGAACATTAAAGTATTTAGTGTTCAAATATAGCCGATTTCAGCGACCCCTTACACCCTTTGCAAAAGGACACCAGGATGACTGTATTTCGACGCCGCGTAGACATCATTGCCCACGCAGACCACGTTCGTGCGGCCCTGGAAGATGATTTTCACCACTTTCGCGTATGGGCCAGCCACACAGCCGGCCATGTCACGGCCGTCGGTGGCGAAGCGCTGCGCTACCCCTATTCGCTGTGCCCGCAGGCTGGCGACCAACTGCAGGCACTGGTAGGCATGCCACTGGCGCGCATTGCGCATTCGGTCACCCGGCACACTGACGCCAGCCATCAATGCACCCACCTGCTCGACCTGGCCGGCCTGGCTATTGCGCGCGCCGCCCGCGGCGCCGGCGAGCGGCGCTACGAGATCCAGGTCGGCGCACGTATCGACGGGCATACCCGCGCCAGTCTGAGCTGCAACAGCGGGCAGGTCCTGAGCTGGGAAGTGAACGGTACGATGATCGAAGGGCCGCCACCCTTTGCAGGGGTCAACCTTCGCGAAGGGATGGCGCGCTGGGCGCTGGGCACCCTCAGCGAAGACACCGCCGAAGCGTCGCTGCTTCTGCGCCGTTGCACGCTTATATCGATGGGGCGCGCCTACAACCTCGACGAACAAGCCCACGCCGTCAGCAGCGGTCGCTGCTACAGCCAGCAACCGGCCCGCGCCGAACAGGCACTGCGTATGCAGGGCTCGACCTTGGATTTCAGCAACAACCCACAGGCATTGTGCGCCCAGGACCAGGCGTGGCTGCGTGCCATGCCCGGTGACCACGCGGCGTGACAAGCCGCGTGGCCTTTACACGACGCTTTAGAGGAAGATGGCCAGGTTGGGGGTGCCCAGCACCGCCTGGTCCAGAATCACCTCGCGCCGCGCCAGCTTGAACCCGGCCGCCCCCAGGCGCAGCACATCGCGCCGCTCACCGCTGATGATGTCGACGTGGTGGTCTTTGAAACGGCTGCGCGTGAGCAACAGGTAACTGGTGACCACGAACTCGTCAGGCTTCTGCGTTTCCTCCACGAACACGTTGGTCACCAGCCGGCGGGTACGCGAAGGCGGGTCTTCTGCCCAGGCGCTCTTGCCGGACAAGCGCAGGATGCGCCCCATCATCGAGCGGTAGTCGTCGTGGTAGTGCTGCACGCTGCGCACGATCGTGGTCTTAAGTTCCGAGGCCAGGCGCGTTTGGCGCAGCGGCACGGTGTAAACCAGGTCGGTGTCCAGGCGCTCGGCCCATTCCTGAAGGCGAATCTGGTCGAGCAAGGTGGCCTCCTCGAAAAGGAAGGTCACCACGTCGTTGTAGAGCGCCGACCCCACCGGTACTCGCCGTGTGCCGACCGGGGAGCCAGGCTGGATCTCCTCCACGCCGCGTTGCTGAACCTGCGTCATGAGCAATTCCTCATTGTTGTTCTTCTACTT
Source organism: Pseudomonas sp. UYEF17 (assembly GCF_040546125.1). Classification (NCBI taxonomy): domain Bacteria; kingdom Pseudomonadati; phylum Pseudomonadota; class Gammaproteobacteria; order Pseudomonadales; family Pseudomonadaceae; genus Pseudomonas; species Pseudomonas sp. UYEF17. The sequence continues at coordinate 443,939 of NZ_JBEPNE010000004.1, read as the reverse complement.
GAAGGGTGACGAGTTGAGGCGACAGCACAAGGGCCGCTTCGAAAAGCGAGCGACCCCCATGCTCATGCCTCATCCGCGGCGGTCATCAGTTCGTGCCAGTACAGCCACCAGTGCCACTGCGTGTCGTCCTTGGTAAAGCCTTCGTTGACAATGCCCGGGCCGGGCCAGCCTTCAGGCGCACCCGTCTCGTAGCAGGCCTGATACTTGAGGGTGCTCTTACGCCCCATCGCGCCCTTGGCGGCCAACGTCATGTGCGGCCAGGTATCGGAGTCATCCTGCTCGACCATGCCGGAGGTGCCGAATAGTTGAATGGTCTGCTTGAGCATCTTGTCTCGCAGCTCTGGTGGCGCGTCCTTCTCGGCGAACACCCAGTTGACGAACTCCAACTTGTCAGGGCCTTGCGGCACATAGGCGTGCAGGGTCATGGAACCGACGACGCTGCCGTCGGGCTGTGGAATGTAGACAAACCCAAAAAGAATATTCGGGAACATTCCACCCACTTGTGGAGGCATGCTGGTGAGCACCTGCAACTGCTCGTCGCTCAGGTTGCGTGCCAGCTGCTCGACCATCCCGGCGGTCATGCCGGCAGGTGGCAGTGCTTCAAGCTTCTGCTGCACGCTCAGCTCGGCCGGGTCCAGGCCGGTAAGGCGCTTGATCTTGCGGGCTAGGTCGATGCAACGCAGGGCATGGCCATGCGGCGAGCTGATCTCGACACCGATCATTTCCGGGCTCAGGTCGGCGGTTTCACCCTCGCCCTTCTTCGCATAGTTGCCCACCTCGCCCAGCCAGCGGTGCAGGGTCAGGGTGTGGAAGCCGTCCGCGGCGGACTGCTCGCCAGCGGTTTTCCAGTTGGCGTTGACGATGAAGCGCTGAGGCGGACCGAGCACTTCCATGCCCTTGTCGGAACGACAGAACAGCATGTCGTAGTACCACTTAGCGTCGCCCAGAAACTCCTCGAAGGACGGCCCCTCGGTGTTCCAGGTGGCAAACACCAGGCCGCCATACAACGTGACCCGCGCCTTTTTCAGCCCCAGCTCCTCTTTAGGCATCATCTTGCCGTGCATGCACTCGCGCTCCACCGGCGAACCGATGAAATCCCCGTTCGGACGGAATGCCCAACCATGGTAGATGCATTTATGGATCTGGGTGTTGCCGCAATCGGCGGTGGTGATGCGCATGCCGCGGTGCGGGCACACGTTTAAGGTGACGAACACCTCGCCTTGTTTGCCACGGGCGACGATCACCGAGTCAGAACCCAGGTCGCGAACCATGAAGTCCCCGGCGTTAGGGATCTCCGTTTCATGGCCCAGCAGTACCCAGATCTTGCCGAAGATCTTTTCCATCTCCAGCTCGTAGATTTCACGGTCGGACAGCACGCGCATCTGCACTTCGCGAGTGTTGGGATAAATGAGGTCCGAGACCTTGGTTCCATCAGACAATACGGGGCTTGTTCTTGTTAGCATGATTGCCTCCTGCTCAGGGTGTCACGGCGGGCCCGCAACGAAATATAAGACACTTTATTAATTTTTGTACACTTAATTCACGTTCAAAAAAGTAGACCCTTGGCGGTTCAGTGTCAGGCCTCAGTAGCCGCCTTGCGGCCAACCTGGGTGCGCAGCATGCCGATACCGTCGATTTCCAGCTCGACCACATCGCCAGGCTTGAGGTAACGCAACTGCTCCAGGCCACAGCCGTTACCCACCGTGCCCGAGCCCAGGAACTCGCCGGGGTATAGAGTCTCGGAGCGCGAAACATGGGCGATCACGTCTTCAAATCGCCAGCGCATGTCCCGGGTGTTGCCACGCCCCCACTCCTCGCCGTTGACCCGCGCCAACATGTTAAGGTCGTAGGGGTCTCCCAGTTCATCCACAGTCACCAGGCATGGGCCCATGATGTTGGCAGTGTCGAAGTCCTTGCTCTTGGCTGGGCCGAGCATGCCGGGCATTTCCAGAGCCTGGGCATCGCGGGCGCTCATGTCGTTGAAAATGGTGTAACCGACGATGTGCGCGCCAGCGGCCTCACGACTGATGTCCTTGCCTCGCTTGCCAATGTAACAGCCGAACTCCAGCTCAAAATCCATCGCGCAGCTGAAGCTGGGCCACTGGAACTCGTCGTCGATGCCCACCACGGCAAAGCGGTTGCCCTTGTAGTAGATGGGCTGCTTGTTAAAGGTCTCAATCACTCGGTCGTCGGCACGCGTATTCATGGCCTTGAAGGTCGCTTCGGGATCGTCGGTACGCAGCGCTCGGGCACGCCGGGCGGCGGCAAAACTCTGGCGCAGGTGCAGTTCGAAACAGGAGCAATCGCGCATTTGCGGTGGTGGCTGGATCGGTGCTCGCAACTTGACCGCAGAGCGCTCCAGCACAGCCGCCGAGGGCGCCTTGGCTACCAGGGCGCGGGCCAGCTCCAGCGCCGCATCACCGCCTTCGACCAACGCAAGGATGCTACCCAGAGCGGCGCTGTCGCCCCCTTGCATCACCCGATAGGCCGTTTGCAGATCGAGCACCTGGCGGTCCTGGTCGAGCAGTGCACCGGCACGGTCAACGCCATTGGCGTCCGTATAAGTGACCAGCCTCATACCCGACCGCTCACAGGCAATAACGCGCCGGTCACGACGGCCGCTTCATCGGACAATAGGAACGCGACCACCCCCGACAGTGCCTGCGGGGTCACCCAGCGGCTGCTGTCGGCGTCAGGCATGTCAGCGCGGTTGGCTGGGGTGTCGATGATGCTGGGCAATACCGCGTTCACCGTCACGCCACGGTCTTTCAGCTCCTCGGCCAGGGCTTCGGTCAGCCGGGCCACCCCCGCCTTGGAAGCAGCATAGGCGCCCATGCCGGCAGCGGCCTTGACCGATGCCAGCGCGCCGACATTGACGATTCGCCCGGCGCCGGACTGCAGCAGGTAAGCCAGCGCCGACTGGGCGCTTACCACGGCGGTGCGCACGTTCATCTGGTACAGACGGTCCCAGGTGTTCAGGCTGCCACCCTCGAGGGTTTCCCAGGCAAACCCGCCGGCGACATTGACCAGGCCATCGACGCCGCCCCAGTGCGCTGCCACCTGTTCGAAGGCGGCAGCGGCCGACTCGGTCGAGGTCAGATCGACGCCGCCCAGCCGCAGCAGGTTGTGCGTATCGAGCAGGTCGGCAGGTGCCTCGCTGCGGTCCAGAAGGGCCACTCGCGCGCCCTGCGCCAGCAAGTACTTGCCCAGCGCGCTGCCCAAGACACCGAAACCGCCCGTGACGACTACCCTTTTGTCCAGTAATGACTGGGACATAGCCAAATCCTCTTGTTGTTTTACCGCGCGAACGGTCGATTCGTGCTTTCGCCTAAGCCAATATATGACACTTTTCCAAAATATGTGCAAATGATACTGTGTGACTCCATGTCAAACATTCACCACGGACTGCTGATGCCTAGAAAACTCCCTGCACTGAACGCCGACAACCGCGCCTTCTGGCAAGGCGGTGAAACGGGCCAGTTACTGATCCACCGCTGCGCCGCGTGCAGCCGCTACTTTCACCCGCCTGCTCCGCTCTGTCCGCAGTGCGCCAGCTTTGAGGTGGGCCCCGAAGTGGTGTCTGGCCGGGGCAAGGTGCTCAGCTTCACCATCAACTATCAGGGTTGGACGCCCGACCTAGAGGTGCCCTACGTGGTGGCGATCATCGAACTCGCCGAACAGGCCGGCTTGCAGTTCATCAGCAACGTAGTGGGCATGCCGGTCACGGATGTGCACATCGACATGCCGGTTCGGGTCAGTTTCCTCAATGTCGAGGACGTGTGGCTGCCCCTGTTCGAGAGGGCTCAATGATGTTCGATCACCGTTACGAAAAAGACGTGGCCATCACCGGCATCGGCCAGTCGGAAGTCGGCCGGCCGTCGGACAAATCAGCCATGCGTCTGACCCTCGATGCGTGCCTGCAAGCGATTGCCGACGCTGGGCTGCAACGCAGCGATATCGACGGGGTGGCCTGCTGGCCCGGCGACAACAACAATGGCGACCCGTTTTCCCCGGTGGGGCCCAGCGCACTGAAGAGTGCACTGGGGCTCAACGTCAACTGGTTTGGCGCAGGCTACGAAGGACCGGGTCCCCTGGCTGGGGTGATCAACGGGGCGATGGCGATCGCCGCCGGGTTATGCAAGCATGTGCTGGTGTTCCGCACCATCACCGAAGCCTCGGCACGCGCAGTCAACCGCCAGGCCGGCGCCTTGACCGCCAAAACCCAGGGCCGCGACAACAGCTACGCCTGGCAATGGTTCACCCCATTCAATGTGCATTCGGGAATCAACCTGATGGCCCTGTATGCCCAGCGCCATTTTCACGAGTACGGCACCCGCCCCGAGCAACTGGCACAGATCGCCCTCACCTGCCGACGCAATGCCATGCGCAACCCCAAGGCGGTGTACCGCACGCCCATGACGATGGACGACTACATGAACGCGCGGATGATCTCCTCGCCCCTGCGCCTGTTCGACTGCGATGTGCACTGCGATGCCTCTACCGCGATCATCCTGTCGCATCGCGATGTCGCCCAGGATCTGCCGAACAGGCCGATCCGCATCGAGGCGATGGGCGCCGCGCTGAACCAGCCCTGGTCGTGGGACCAGATTTCACTGACCCGGATGGCCGCCTTCGATGTCGGCCAGATGATGTGGGCGCGCACCGACTACACCCCGCAGGACGTCGGCTCAGCGCAGCTGTACGACGGCTTCTCAATCCTGACCCTGATCTGGCTGGAAGCCCTGGGTCTGTGCCCGGTGGGTGAAAGCGGGTCCTTTGTCGAAGGTGGAGGGCGTATCGCGCTGCAAGGCAGCTTGCCGATCAACACCAATGGCGGGCAGTTGTCAGGCGGGCGCACCCACGGGCTGGGCTATGTGCACGAGGCGTGCCTGCAACTGTGGGGGCGCGCCGAAGGCCGGCAAACCCGCGACCATGGCGTCAGTACGGTGGCCGCAGGCGGCGGCCCGCTGGGGGGCAGCTTACTGTTGGTACGCGAATAGCGACGGGGTTCAGTAGAGTACGCAGGCCACTTCGTTGCAGAACTCGATCAGCGCCTTGCCCATCTCGGCAAGGCCCTCTTCGTCGCGCTGGCCGCGGAACATCACCGCCGAAACGGTGAACTCGATGCTGTTGGAAGGAGAATAGATCGGCGCTGCCACGGCCAGGATACCGCCGGAAAAATGCCCATCGTCCATCGCCCAGCCGCGCTCGGCAGCCACTTTGACGTCCTCGCGGTAATTTTCCAGAGACAACGGCCGGGCCCAGCGGATCTTCTCGAAATTACTTTCCACCAGCGGGTCGTGCATGTCGAGCTGAGTGGCGAACAGTCGCCCGCTTGCGCCCATCAGGATCGGCAGTCGTTGGCCTTCGGCCATGTCGATGCGCACATCGGTGGGGCTGGCCGCGGAGCTGACGATCACGATCCGGTCCGGACTCATCTTGCGCCACAGCGTGATGGTCACCCGCAGCCGCGACGCAAGGTTCTGTAACAACGGCTTGGCCATCTGCACGCGATGACCCTGAGTCACCAGTTGCTCCACCAGGCGCGCCAGGCCGGAGCCCACTGAGTAGCGTTTGGACAGCGGGCTGAAATCGACCACATCCTCCTGCACCAGGGTACGCAGGATGTTGAAGCAGGTACTGGGGTTGATGGAAAGCTGCCGGGCGATATCCAAGGAGCGTTCAGGTTTGCCGACCTGGCTCAGATGACGCAGGATGCGTATGGCGTTGGATACCGGCTTGACGAGGGTTGCATTGGCCGATTTGGCGGTGTCGCTCATGTCTGAAGTGTCCATACTGCGTCCGGTAACTAGTTGTTACCAACATTCTAGCCTGAGAATTACTCGCCCCGTAAAGTTTTACATGGGAATTTACCGCGATCCGGAGCCTATGGGTTCAGCGGCGGCTGGTAGATCAGCCGGCGGGTTTGCAGGTCTTCGCGGCGAAACTGCTGCAAAAGCCCTTCCAGAGCCAGGTCGGCCTGGGTCACCCGCACCTGCTGGCGCAAGTAGTCGAGCCAGGACTCGACGATGAACCGTTCGCTGTAGCGTTGCGTCTCGGCCATGTCGCGGTAGAGCCGCCAGTTCTGCGCGCCATTGCGCCGCCGCGCCTTGCCTACCGCATACACCGCCAACAGAAAATCATCTCGCTGCGGCGCAGGCACCTCGTATATCACCTCCACCGAAACCGGCCCGTCGGCGTGCGCCACTGGGGCCTGCAATTGAAGGTTGTCGGTCAGCGGCGCCTGTGCAAAGTCGGCTTCTTGGCCCAGTTCCACACGGCCGTTACGCGTCAGTAGCACCCCGGCGAACAGGCACAGCGTCGAAACCAGCAGGCTTGCCTGCAGCCCCGCATACTCGGCCAGCACCCCCCAGGCGGCGCCACCGAAGGCCATCGCGCCCATCAGGGTCAATACGTACATCGACGCTACGCGGGCGCGCACCCAGTTGGCGGCATAAGTCTGCACCACCGAAGAGAGCGTGGCGTTGACCGCCATCCAGCCGAACCCGGCACACAGCATCATGACGCACACTAGGTAGCGGTTGCTCGACAACGCAGCGGCCAGCGCGGCGGCGGCAAAGGCGGCGGTACCGCAGGCAATCAGTTGACGCAGGCCGAGCCTGCGATGCAGGCGAGGTGAGTTCAGTGCAGCCAGTACCGCCCCCGCCCCCAGGAATGCCATCAGCAGGCCGTAGCCACCGGCGCCCATGCCCAGTTGCTGGCGCGCAACCAGGGGCATCAGCGCCCACAGAGCACTGGCGCTGGCAGTGAACACCAGCACCTGCTGCATTGCGCTGGACAGTACCGCCGAATGGCGAATGTAGCGCAGCCCGCTGCGCATACCGCCTATCAGGGTTTCCGGCGGAAGCCCGTGGACAGGCGGTGCCGGCGCCAGGCGCAACAGAAAGAACATCACGGCGCCCATGCACAGCGCGATCAGCACGAACACAGACGTGTTGTTCCAGTAGGCAATCAACGCCCCGGCCAAGGCCGGCCCCAGGGCACGGGTGGCGTTGACCGCAATGCCATTCAGGGCGACCGCTGCCGGTACCTGATCACGCGACAGCACGCTGATCATGGTCACCATCCACGCCGCCATACCCAGCGCGCTGCCGGTGCCCAGCACGAAGGTGAAAGCCAGCAGCCCCCAGGCTTCGAGGCGCTCGAACCCGGCCAACAGGCTGAGCATGATGGCCGCGAACACCATCAGGCACTGGGTGACGATCAGCCAGCGACGTCGGTCGACCAGGTCGGCGAGCACCCCGCCCGGCAGTGCGAATAGAAAGACCGGCAGTGTCACCGCGCTTTGCACCAGCGACACCATGATTGGTGAGGCGGTAAGCGTGGTCATGATCCACGCTGCGCCGACCGTCTGCATCCAGATCGCCAGATTCACCACCGCACCGGCCAGCCACAAGCCCCGAAAGGCCCGGTTGCGAAATGGCGCCCACGCCGAACCCTCGCTCATCATTGCTCCTTAGAACGTCTAGCCCATCAGGGTTTAGTGATCCAGCGGCAGCCCCAGGCGCCCCACCGCGCGGGCCGGGCCGAGCGGGCACGGCGCAGCAATGGTATTGCGCAGCTGGCCGATGCCGGAGATTTGCGCCACCACCTGGTCACCCGGTTGCAGGAAGCGCCCGCTTTCCAGGCCCACCCCGTGCGTGGAGCCAGTGAACACCAGGTCGCCGGGGCGCAGCTTGATCCGTGCATCCAGGTAATTGAGCAGCTCGTCCAGGGGGAAGATCATGTGCTGGGTATTGTCGTGTTGGCGTACTTCGTCATTGACGCTCAGGCGCATCTCCAGCGCAGGCTGCTGCTCGCCGCCCAGCTCGTCAGCCGTCACGATCCACGGCCCTGCGGGCGTGGTGCAGTCCATGGCCTTCTGGGTCAGTAGGTCGAGCCGCCCGATCTGCTGGCCCGCATCGCGTGCACTGATGTCGTTACCCACAGTGAAACCCAGAAGGCAGGCGCTGGCGCGGGGTTCATCCTGCAGCGCTCGCCCCACTACCGCCACCAGCTCCACCTCGTAATCCAGTTGCCTGGTCAGCGGCGAATACCTGATCGGGTCATTGGCCCCGACCAAGGCCGACTCGGGCTTGAGGTAGGCCAGTGGGTGTGCCGGGGCCTGACTGCCCAGGCGTTCGAGGTGGCTCAGGTAGTTCAGGCCCACGCCGAACACGCGGCTGCCCGGTTCCAATGGCGGCAGCAAACGTGCCCGGGCCAACGGCAGGCGTTCGCCAGCCAGGTCCAGAGCGTCCAGGTGCAGCCCCGCGCCCAGCCGCGCCCAGCACGCGAACGGCGCCCGAACCTGCCTGCAGTGCTCGCTGCTGGCGTCTACCAATGCCCAGAACGCCTGCCCGCCCAGCTCGATCCGCGCCAGGCGCATGTCACTGCCGGGCCAGGTAGGTAGGCAGATACTCGGCGTCATGGACCTCTTCGGGAGTCTTGACACTCGGTCCCAGGATGGGCCCCACCATCTCGTGGCCCCACAGGCTCAGTTTTTCGGGGTTCAGCTCGTAGGGGTCGCCTTGCCACGGCTCGATTTCAGCAATGGTTTCGAAGGCAAAACCCGAGGGGTTGTAGTGATAGAAGGACAGGTGCGGGTCTTGCGCATGCTGGCCGAGCGTCATCATCATCGGCAGTTCGCGCTGGCGCACGATATCGTAGGTCTCGCCCACATCACGCACGTTGCGAACGAACAGCCCGACGTGCTGGACGCCCATTCGCCCGGGCCCATGGCCATAGGCGATGTCGTGGCTGGTGTGATGGTTGAGCCGGGAGCGGAAGAAGCCGGTACGCCCCTTGCCCGCTCCCGCGCCATACCAGCTGAAGCCCATGACATTGAGCAGGAAGTCTTCAAGTTCCGGGGTGTACTCCGGAGTGATCAGCACTACGTGCCCTGCACCGCGCTCGTCGGCCAGAAAGCCGCTGTGGGGGCGCCCTGGCTGAAATGAACGCGGCAGCCATTTCTGTCCGTAAAACAACTCATGTTGGTAGCCGACCGGGTCACGAAAACGCACCACCTCACGCACGCCGCGGGTCTCGCACAGCTGCGCGTCACCACGGGTGTAGGCCACGTTGGCGGCCTCGAGCTTCCTGATCCCATCCTCGAACGCCATGCGCCCGATGGCTTCCCAGCCGATATACGCGATGCGGTCCACCTTACCCGGATGGAATGCGAAGCGGTGACGGCGATCATCGATTCTGAAATACAGCGACGCCGGGTCGCCGGGCGGATTTTTGCCGATACCAAAGCCCATCACCTGCGGGCCATACTCGCGCCAGGCGTCAAGATCAGGGGTTTCGAAGCCCATATAACCGATACCAATGATGTCCAATTTGTTCACCTTGTTCTTGTTCGAGATGAAACGATGCCAACTATCGCTCGCGCTGTCGCAGCAGGGCTAGACCGCCAGCAGCCCGCCGTCTATGACAAAGTCCGAACCGGTAATGAAGGAGGCCTCTTCGGAAGCCACGAACACCGCCAGCGCCACCACCTCTTCAGGTTCGCCGGGGCGATCCATCAGCACACCGTCGAGCAGCATGGCGCGGGCCTTGGGGTTTTCCAGAAACGCTTGAGTGCCAGGCGTGGCGACGAAGCCAGGACTCAGGCTGATGGCACGAATACCGACGGCTGCTCCCTCCACGGCCAATTGCCGGGTAAACGACACTACCGCGCCTTTGGCTGCCGCGTGGGCACTGATACCGGCCACCTTCGAACCGCCCCACGCCGCAGTGGAAGAAACGTTGATAATCACTCCGCGCTGCTCGGCCAGGTATGCCCAGGCGTACTTGGTGGTATAGAACAGCAGGTCGATTTCATTACGCAGGGTGTACTGCCAGTCTTCGATCGACAGCTCACTCACCAGGCCGAAGCGCGCTGCTGAAGCGTTGTTGTAGAGAACATCAATGCGCCCGTGCTCGGCGACGGCCGCCTCGATCCACGCCCTGGCCTGCTCGTGATCGCCCAGGTCCACGGGGGCAGTGCCATACAAGGTAAACCCCTCGTCGCTCATCAGGGCACGGGTCTGTTCGTGGCCCTCGGCATTGAAGTCGCACCCGACCACGATCGCCCCTTCACGGGCAAAGCGCAGCGCTGCCGCACGGCCTTGGCCGCCTCCGGTGCCGGTAATCAGGGCCACCTTGTTGTGTAAACGTCCCATCAGCACCTCCTCAACTCGTTGGTAATGACACCCTCTCAAGTGAGTGTGTACTCAAGCGGGGCAGTCTTGGGCGTCGATGGGCTCCAGCCATACTGCTTCGGCCGGGCAAGCAGCAGCGCCCTCGCGGGCATCTTCTTCAAGTTCGGGGGGTACCCGAGCGTCATCGAAGTACACCAGGCCGTCGGCATCGAGCTTGTACACACTGGGGCAAATGGTGGCGCACAGGCCGTAACCACAGCAGCGGCTACGGTCGGCAACAGCTTTGAACTGCGCTTTTTCTGAACTCATTTTTTTCTCCTTATCAGGTTCAGTCTCAGCAAATTATGAACACTTATTTATTTTATGTGCAATTTATTTTTAGCGAGGATATGCTCGGCCTCAGTTGCAGCAGTGAACCACGGTTGCGCCCTGGCAAACGCTCTGCGGTCAGCGCGATGTTGAACATGGCGTGACCGAGGGTGATTCAACTGGGTGCGCAGCGCAGCACATTCGTTTGTCTGTGAGTCATACGGCTGTGCTGGACAAACCGGAAATCACGGTTTTCACACAAAAAATGCAGTGTTTGGCTCAACAAAACCTACAAGGAAGCCAACTCATGAACCCTTCGAAAAACCAGGCGGCCATCGACCTGCACGAGTTCCGGCACAGCTGGAGAATCCTGCTTCTGTCAGTTGCCGGCGTGGCCATCAGCATCAATGCCGCGCTTCTGTACGGTTTTGGCACGCTAGTGGTACCGCTGGGCGATGCCTTTGGCTGGGGCAAAAGCGAATTGCAGGCGTGCATCACCTTCCTGTTTGGCGGCGCGGTGGTGTCGCTGCAACTAGTGGGCTGGTTCAACCTGCGCTTTGGCATGAGGCGCGTCACCGTGGTGTCCCTGTTGCTGCTGTCGGTCGGCTACCTGGCCACCACCCAGGTCAGCTCTTCGATCTGGTCGATGTACCTGGCCTTTGCGCTGCTGCCGATCGTGGGCATGGGCGCACTGGCCGTGACCTGGACCCAACTGATCAGCCTTTGGTACGACCGAAATCGCGGCCTGGCGCTGGCCATTGGCCTGTCAGGTACCGGCGTCACCGCCGCCACCGTTCCCCGGCTGATGACGTGGGGCATAGAGCAGTGGGACTGGCGTGCGGCCTTCGTGATCCTTGCGCTGCTCAACCTGCTGGTGCTGCTGCCGCTGATCCTGCTGTGGTTCAAGCTGCCCAAGGCCGCCGATACCACCCGGCAGGACGCCCTGGAGCAATTGCCGGGCATGAGCTTTCGCGAAGGCATGTGCTCGCTGAAATTCTGGACCTGCAACCTGGCGCTGGGCCTGGTAATTTCGTCGATTGTCGGCATGGTCACCAGCACGGTGCCGATGCTCCAAGCCAAGGGGCTATCGGCGGCAGATGCGGCCACCATTTTCAGCGGCTTCGGTATTTCGCTGATCCTGGGGCGTATGGTCATCGGCTATCTGCTCGACCGCCTGTGGCCGCCGGTGGTCTCAGCGTGCAGCCTGCTGCTGCCCGCTGTCGGCTGCCTGGTATACCTGAGTGGCACCACCGAGTTCATGCCCCTGATGCTGGCAGCCGTGCTGGTCGGGTTCGGCGCCGGGGCAGAGTTTGATATCGCCGCGTTCCTGATTGCGCGCTACTTCGGCCTGCGTGAATACGGCCGGTTATTCGGTGTGCACCAGGGCCTCAATACCGTGGCATCGGCCTTGGCGCCGCTGCTGTTCGCCTTCCTACTCGCACGTACCGGCTCATACACCGCCATGCTGGTGTACAGCGCCGCATGTTGCGTGGTCGGCCCGCTGTTGCTACTGACCCTTGGACGAGTGCCGCGCTTCGACGCGCAGCCCTTGCCCAGCCACTCCTGAGCCCACAAGAAACGGAGCAGAACATGCCCACACTGACCTTTATCGAACATAACGGCACCCACCATCAGGTCAACGGCGAAGTCGGCCAGTCGGTCATGCAGGCCGCCACGTTCGCTAGCGTGCCGGGCCTGCCCGCCGATTGCGGCGGCGCCTGCAGCTGCGCCACATGCCACACCTACGTAGACGAAGCGTGGCTGCACAAGGTGCAGGCACCGGAAAGCATGGAGAGTGACATGCTCGAGTACGCCTTCGAGCGTCGTGACAACAGCCGCCTGAGCTGCCAACTGATTATCAGTGAAGACATGGAAGGCATGGTACTGCACCTGCCCTCTTCGCAATTCTGAATGCGTTGCAAGGAGTACTCATGACCCTCGCCTCAGTCGTTATCGTCGGTGCCGGCCAAGCCGGATTCCAAGTGGCCGCATCGCTGCGCCAGGAAGGCTATGAAGGCCGTATCACCCTGATCGGCAATGAACCCGGCCTGCCCTACCAACGCCCACCACTGTCCAAGGCCTACCTGCTCGGCAAGATCCAGGAAAACAACCTGCTATTCCGCCCGGCCGAGTTCTACGCCACCCAGCGCATCGAGCTGCTGCACGACCCGGCCACCGCCATCGACCGGCTCAACCGCCGCGTGGTGCTGGCTTCCGGCACCGCCCTGAGCTATGACCACCTGATACTGGCGACCGGCGCGCACAACCGCCCGCTGCCAGTGCCTGGCGCGGAGCTGCCTCAGGTGTTCGGCATCAAGACCAAGGCCGATGCCGACGCCCTGGCGCCGCTGGCCAGGCAGGCGCGCAACGTGGTGGTGGTCGGCGCAGGCTTTATCGGCCTCGAGTTTGCCGCGGTAGCCGCCGCCCAGGGTGCGCAGGTGCATGTGCTGGAGCTGGGCGAGCGCCCCATGGCGCGTGCGGTGTCGCGGGAAATGTCCGAGTTGTTTCGCCAGGCGCATGAGCAGTGGGGCGTGCACTTCGATTTCCGCCAAGGCCTTGCCCGCATTCTCGACGACAACGGCAAGGTGTGCGGCGTGCAAACCGCAGATGGCCGCACCCTGCCGGCTGACCTGGTGGTATTCGGCATCGGCGTTATCCCCAATACGCAACTGGCCACCGAGGCCGGCCTGGACATCGAGAACGGCATCAAGGTGGACGCCCACCTACTCACCTCTGACCCACAGATTTCCGCACTCGGTGATGTGGCCAGCTTTCCATGTGTACAGAACGAAGAGCAGCACACCCGACTCGAGTCGGTGCAGAACGCCATCGACCAGGCGCGTACCGTGGCCGCGCGCCTGATGGGTAAGCCCTCGCCCTATGCCGCCCTACCCTGGTTCTGGACCGATCAAGGCGACCTAAAGCTGCAGATCGCCGGGCTGTCCAGCGGCTACGACAGCACGGTTGTGCTCGGTTCTGCCCATGACCGGCAACTTTCGGTGCTGTGCTTTCGCAATGAGCGCTTGGTGGCTGTGGAGTCTTGCAACCGCCTGGGCGACCACATGGCCGCGCGCAAGATTCTCGCCCGCGCACCCAGGCTGACGGCGGCTCAAGCAGCAGCCGAAGGTTTCGACCTCAAGACTTGGGAAGCGGCTAACCGCGACTGACAGCCCTCACCCACATCTCGCCGCACTGTACCCCCAAGGGCCCAGCGCGGCGTTTGCGCAACCTGATGGAGCGATGCAATGAACAAGGTCTGGTTTGTTACCGGTGCGGGCCGCGGGTTGGGCGCCGCCATTGCCAGGGCGGCATTGGCGGACGGTGACTGCGTGGTGGTCAGTGGCCGGCGCCTGGCGCACCTGCAAGGCATGTTTGCCGAGTACGGCGACCGGGTGCTGGCGGTGCCCCTCGAAGTCAGCAATCAAGCGCAGGCATTGGCCGCCGTGGAGCAGGCAGTGGCCCGCTTCGGTCGAATCGACGTGCTGGTCAACAACGCCGGGTATGGCCAACTGGCACCCTTCGAGGACAACCTGCCGAGCGATGCCGAAAAGCAGTTCGCCACCAATGTGTTCGGTGTGTTCAACGTGTGCCGCGCCGTGCTGCCGGTGATGCGCGCACAACGTAGCGGCCACCTGTTCAATGTGTCGTCCATGGCCGGCGTGTTAGGCATGGGAGGCGCCGCACTATACTGCGCCTCCAAATTCGCGGTGGAGGGGTTCTCCGAATCCCTGGCCCAGGAGGTAGCGCAGTTCGGCATCAAGGTCACGCTGGTGGAACCCGGGGTGTTTCGCACCGACTTTCTCGATGCCAGCTCCGCAATGTTCGGTGAACGCGGGTTGCAGGACTACGCCGCGTTCACGGCCAAGGTCAAGGCTGCGTCGGCTGCCGGCAATCATCAACAGGGCGGCAACCCGGCGAAGCTGGGCGAAGCCCTGGTGCGCCTGGCCAACACCGACCAGCCACCATTGCGCTACCTGGCCGGTTCCGACGCCTACGGCCAGATCAGCGTCAAGCTCACCGGAATGCTCGCTCAGATAGAAGCCTGGCGCGAGCTCTCCTGTTCTACCGATGGTTCTACTGGTTGATGAAGTAACGCACGGACAACCGCCCCCCTTCGAACCGGTACAGCTCGATCGTCTCTATGCCACCGTCCTGCTCGCGAAAAGCGTTCAAGTGGTGGCACGCCACTTCATTGCCATTGATGATGCACTGGCGTACCTCGACCCGAACTTTGGGTTGCTGTTGCGCCCACATGCCCTCCAGCACCTGCCAAGCGTCATGCTGCGGCTTGCCAACATACTCGATACTCAAGCCATTGGGTGACACGCTGCGGTAGTGGGCAAAAAAGCCTTCCTTGTCGCCGCGGTTCCAGCAGTCGACCTGGCCGTGCAGAAAGTCTTCGATCACGTGTTTGTCCATTGTCATGTAAGGGTCGTCCCTAGGCAGTTTGTTGTTTGAGCTGACGCTGCAGCGCTTGAAATGCCGGTTCCATTCTCAGCCACAGCAGAATGATCGGGCCGATGATGGCGCAGAAGAAGCAGCTCACCAGTACTGCCGAATAGCTGCCGTACACATCGAACAGGTGGCCGAAAAGCATCGGCACCAGGCCGGACACGATGGTGATCAGGCACAGGTGCAGGCCAAAGATGCGCGCGTAGTCCTTCAGGCCGAAGTAGCGCGCCATCAGAAACGCCGCCAGGTCAAACTCGGCGCCGGCACTGGCACCGATGCACAGGGTCGCCAGCATCAACAGCGGTACGTGCTGCGAGCCGCCAAAAAAGAAGATTGCGCACCCCAGTGCCGGTAACGCAAGGCTCACCGCCGCCACCAGCGACGGCGAGTAGCGGTCCAGCAGGTACCCCACCAGCAGGCGCCCGCCAATGATCGAAATGCCGAACGTACTGAAGATCTGGCTGGCCTGCTGCGCGCTCAGGCCCTTGCTTTGCAGCATCGGCACAATGTTGGTGACCATGCCCACTGTCAATGACACTGATAGGATCAACGCGATATTGAAACCCCAGTACTTGCCCGAGCGCAGCGCCTGTCTGAAGCTCATGCCCGACAACGACGGTTGCGGCTGCGCCGTCAAAGGGTCGGCCGCGGCGACCTCGACCGGCATGCGCAACCACATCAACGCCAGCGGCAGCGTGAACAGCAGCGGCATCGCCCCCAGGGCAATGAAACCGGCCTGCCAGCCATAGGCACCTATCAGCCGGGACAATAACGGAGGCAGGATCATCGCCATCAGACCGGTGCCGCACAGGATCACCGCCAGGGCCAGCCCCCGGTTACGCTCGAACCACAGGTTGACCAGCTGCGTCCAGGTGATGGCGATGGTACCGGCACAGACGATCGGCATGCTGAAGAACGCCAGGTACAACCAGGCGATTGCCCCCTGGATCTGGGTGATGGCGAAGTAGCCGACGATCTGCAGCATGATCGAGACGATGGCGACCCGACGCAGGCCGTAGCGCCGATACAGCCAACCGACCATCTGGGTGGAGATGGCCACCCCGGCGAACAGAAAGGAAATCGAGGCCTGCAAGTCGCCCCGGCTCCAGCCGAAGGCCTGTTCCAGCGGAATCACCAGGGTGCCGAACGCATACAGCAAGGCGGCGGTGATGCTGGTGCAGATGCCGAACAGCCCCAACAGCACCACGCGCCAGCCGCGCCTGAATTCGGAAAAATCGTTGCCAGCGCGTTGGCGCTCACGTGTGTCTGTAGTCATGCACTTTCACTCCCGTAGCAGCGCGGCGCGTTACTGGCCCTTGAGGATTTCTTCGACCTTGGGCAACGCCACCATGGTGGCGCCCCCGTCCACCAGCAACGAGGTGCCAGTGATATACGACGCCTCGTTGGAGGTCAGGAACAGCACCGCATTGGCAATGTCGGCAGACTCGCCCAGACGCCCGACCGGAAAATGCGCCGCCAGCTTGTGGGGCAGCTCCTCGCCCAGGGTTTCGAGCATGTGATCAGTGCCAATAAGGCCGGGCTCGACCACGTTAACCAGAATGTTCATGGCGCCGAATTCCACCGCCAGCCCACGGGCGAAGGCATTCATGAAAGCTTTGCTGGAACCATAGGCGATCAGCCGCGGGGTGTATTTGCGGTTGGCTTCACCGGAGGAGATAAAGATCAGCCGGCCCTTGTCGGGGGCCTTGGACAGGTACGGCGCGCTGTCCTTGGCCAGCCAGAACAGCGACTGGATATTGCTGCGCACGATGTGATCGAACGCGTCGTCCGGCATCTCGGCGATCAACCCGTGACGGGTGTCGGCGGCACAGTGCACCACGATATCCAGGCCGCCGAACTGCGCCACGCCGCCCTCGACCATCGACCTGATGGCATCGCGGTCGGCAATGTCGCCGCCCACCAGGCATGCCTGGGCGCCCAGTGCGCGGATCTGCTCGACGGTGTCTTCACCGTAGCGCGCAGTACGTGCCGAGACCACCACCCGCGCCCCTTCGCGCGCGTAGGCCAGTGCAATCGCCCGACCCATGCCACGACCCGCACCGGTTACCAGTACTACTTTGTCGCGAAACTTCATCGCGGTTCCCCGTTGTTGTTATTGGTTGAGGGTTTTGCTTTATGCATACGCCTGCCCACCGAGGCAGGCGCACAGTGCAGCGTTACAGATCCTTGCCAGGCACATTACGCGCCGAACCGTTGCGCCGGTCAGATTCACCCCAGCCCAGCCAGTGCGACGGCTCACGGGTATCGCCTACCCGACGCCAGCGCCCTTCCTGCTGGGCAGTGATCGGGAAGCCGCCGACAAAATCGATCATCTCGCCCCGCTCGTCCGGCAGGAACTCCCATTCTTCCTTGCCTTCCAGCACGATCCGCGCCGACTTCAGGAAGTAGCTACCGTCCTTGTGCTCGGTCTGGCCTTCGATGTCGGTGGTCACCCGCACTTCGCCTTTTTCATTGTTGAAGAAGGCATAGCCGAGATGGTCGTGGCCGACCATGAACGAGCCGGTATCCCAGGTGCCGTCCTTGTACACGGTGACGAACGACCACCAGATCACGTGCTTGTTGTTGTTCACCACCAGGTCTTTCTTGAAATGGATGGCGCCGCCTTCAGCCATGTAGAACTGGTCCAGCGCCAGCGCACCTTTGACCGGCCGACCCTCGCATACGCCCGCCACATCCCACAACTGCGAAACATAGAACGTACCCCACTCCACGCCCGGCAAGTACCATTGCAAACCCGGCCCGAGCAGGCGACCCTCGATAGCGAACAGGCCCTCCTCCTTCCAGGTCAGGCGTTCGCTGCTGGCAGTGATTTCCCAGGCATTGCCCGGTTCCCCCGGTTGGCTGGCCCAGCGCGCGGTATCACCGTCGAGGCTGTGCACGGGCATGGGCGTTAGCGCCTGTTTGGCCATCTTCTCGTGGTCCATGCGCAGGTTGACCTTGTCGACATGGTTGTTCAGGTAAAAGAACTTGGTCGGGTTCGGCGTGCCGTTGGGGGCCATCAGCGAGCGAACGAAGGAATAGATGTTGCCTTGCTCATCGCGCACCGATCCGAAGGGTGAGCTCTTGCTCAGGTGCAGGCCGAAAAAGCCGCGCTCGGCCGACATCGAGGCGCCGCTTACCTTGTGCGGGCCCACCAGTTGCTGGAAGCCGAAGTCGCCGCGCTCTGGAATGGTCTTGAACGTTCTCATAGTGCCCTCTGTTGTTTTTGTAAGGCCGTAAAGCTAAATGTGGTATCCGAGGTAGGCTCAGTCCCAGATCACTGGCAACCTGGATACGCCGCGCAGCTGCGCGCCGCTAATCATCGGCAGCGGTTGGCTGGGGTCCAGGCGCAGGTTGGGCAACAGGTCGAGGATGGCGTTGACCGCGCAACTGATCTCGACCTTGGCGACAAACTGGCCGATACACATGTGCGGACCGAAACCGAAGCCGAAGGAAGGCTTGGGCTTGCGGTCGATGTCGAACACGTCAGGGTTTTCGAAGGCGTCTTCGTCGCGGTTGGCCGATACCACCATGCACTGCACGAACGAACCCTTGGGGATTTTTACGCCATGGAATTCGACGTCCTTGGCCGTCTCGCGCACCTTGAAGGTGGCCACCGGCTCGAAGCGCGTGGTTTCGTCCATCAGCTTGGCAATCAGGCTGCGGTCGGCCTTGACCCGCTCCAGCAGGCCCGGCGTGGTCAGCAGCAGGGTCATGACCGAGCCGAACATGCGCGTGGTGGTTTCACCTGCCGCCGGCAGCAACGAGCGAGTAAAGGTGATGACCTCATGGTCGTTCAGCGTGCGCCCCTCGTATTCGGCGCGCAGTAGGCGGCCCACCACGTCGTCGCCCTGGCTGCCCGCCTGACGGCGTTGCACCACCACTTCGGCCAGCGCGTCGTATAGCCCTTTAACCGCGATCCCGGCCTGGCGGCGCGCCTCGACCATCTTGCTCGGGTCGATCTGGTTGCCCCCCACGATGGCCAGTGCCCAGGCCGCGTACTGCTTGTATTTGGACGGGTCGTCGGAGGGAAACCCCATCAGTGCGTACATGATGCGAATCGGCAGCTCCAGGCCGAACTTCATCAGGTCGGCCTTTTTCGCCGGCAGCATCGGATGGATATATTCCTCGCGGATCACCTGGTCGATCTGCGGACGCCACTTGTTGACCGTTTCGGGCATGAACGCCGGTTGCAACAAGGCGCGCACCTTGCGGTGCTCGTCACCGTCCATAGCCAGGATGATCAGTCCATCAAAAAACGCACCAAGGCCCTCAGCGATGAAACCGTTGGTGTAGGTGGCGCCGTCGCGCAGCACGCTCATCACGTCCTGGTACTTGAACAACGCGAAGGTCGGGCGCGTGCCCTGCTGAGTGCCCGCATTGGTCGGCACGCCGAACTGGGTGATGAAATCGCCTTCGTAGATGGGTGATTTCAATCGTTGCTCGCGGCACACCGCGTGAATGTCCAGATCGGTACCGCGGTACATTTCCGACACGGCGTTGTACGCCGTTGCCAGGTCCAGGGCTGCACTTTCGTTGCTCATCAGGATCTCCTGTGTTGTTTTTATTCTTGCCTGCGCACCGATATTTCTGCGCTTTACGTAGGATGTATCGCCTGCCAACCTATGGTATGCCCTTGTCTGTAAGGGGCGGCTCCGATTCGTTTGACTCGGGGTCAAACGAAGGCAGCCGGGTAAATGCTTCAAGGTGTGAACAACAAGGGCCAACACCGGCATGAGGAGTCCAGGGTGGTAGTCAAAGCAACAGACGGTGTCGAACAGGGCAAGCGCAGCACGATGAAACGGCTGCTCGCGGCTGCACGTGTCGAGTTCGCCAAGAAAGGCCTGGCTGGGGCACGGGTGGAAGAAATAGCTCGGGAGGCCGGCGTCACCAAACAGCTGGTCTACCACTACTACGGTTCCAAGGAAGGCCTGTTCGTAGCGGTACTGGACGAGTCGTCGAGCCACATCATGTCCGAGCTGGTGAACCTGGAGGTCGAGCAACTGCCACCGCCTGTGGCGCTGCGTGCCGTCCTCAATCACTTCTTCGACCAGTACCGGCTCGACCCCTTCCTCGGCAGCCTGGCGCTGGAGGGCATTCGCTATCACGACGCCCACGAAACACCTCGTAATCATTTCCAAGAAATGGCGCCGGCACTGATTGCCAAGCTCGACGCCATCCTACGCAGGGGCGCCGCCAGCGGGGATTTTCGCGCCGACATCAACCCACGCCTGCTACTGGCCTGTGCCTCGCTGGTGACCACGGGCTGGTTCACCAACCGCTATTCGATGTCGACCCTCGCTGGCCTGGATACCGACTCTGCCGAAGGCATGATTACCTGGCGCCAATACTCGGCCGACTTCGTCATTGCGAGCCTGTCTCTGAACGCAGAAAAGAAAAACGGCAGCCTCTGACGGCTGCCGGTTTCGTCTGTCTGCGGCCCCTGTAGACGGGGCGCTTTTCAGCGCCGCGACTTGCTCAGGTAGCGGCTGACCCGCCTGGCCGCCAGCCGGCCTGCCATGCCATTGACTCCACCCCCAGGATGGATGCCCGCACTGCCCAAGTACAACCCCGCCACCGGCAGCGTATCGCCACCCAGGCCGTGCGCCGGGCGCATGGTGCTGGAGCGCATCGAAGTGGTATCGATATGCACCACGCAACCATTCACGGTATTCAGGCGCGCGGTGAAGTCCGGGGCAGCCTCGATGCGTCGGCCGATGATTTGCCCCTCGATACCGTCGACATAGGCGTACAACTGCTCGATCACCTGATCAGCCACTCGCTCACGCAGGGCATCCCACCCTTCATTCGGGTTGACCGGCATCACCGGTGGGTAGATGTACAGCACATCCTGGCCCTCAGGCGCCTGTGACGGGTCGGCGGCGCTGGGTACGGCCATGGTGATGTAGGGCAAGGTCGGCACTTCGGCCCGCGCACAGGCGGCAAAGTTCTCCAGCACGGCCTCTTCGGTGCCGATCAGCAGACAGGTGTTGCGCAAGTCGACACCATCGCCGCGCACCGCCTCGAAGCGTGGCAGCGAAATCTGCCCGCGTAGGGCCACATCCACCTTCAACGGGCCCGAGCCCTTGGCGTTGGCCGGGGCCATGGCGATGCGGGTCAGCAGATGCTTGGGAAGCTGACCGGCAGTGACCATCTCCAGCGCCGGCCGGGGGTGGCAGCCGGCAATCACGGCGCGGGCAGAGAAGGTACGGCCATCGGCCAATTTCACGCCTTTGACCACGCCGTCACTGGCCACGATTTCACTGACGCTGGCCGACACCAGCACCTGGCCGCCCAACGCCTCCAGGCGGGCCCGCATGGCATTGCTCAACTGCTGCATGCCGCCCATCACCCGCCCCACACCGAAGCGGTGCAGGAACCCTAGCAGGGCGTAGTAGATGCCACCGCCGTCGGCTGTGATGTCGCCCGCAAGCCCGGTAAGCGCGCACATCGCCGAGCGGGTGATCGGATGCTCGAATCGTTCGCGCGCCGCCTGCAGAGCCGACCCAGTCATCAGCGCCATCAGTTCGGGCTTCAGGGCCCTATGCCTGATTGCTGTGGCGACCATCCGCAGCTTGACCCCCAGGTTGGCCTTGGCCGGATCGACCCGCATCATCGGCAGCGCGATCTCCAGGAACAGGTCGATGACCTTCATGAATTCAAGAAACGCGTCGGCGTCGCGGGTGCTGAAGCGGCGGATCTCGGCAGCGGTACGCTCGCGGTCACGCCAGAAGATCAGCGATTGGCCGTCCGGGTGCAGATACACATACCCCGGCGCCAGTTCCACCGATTTGAAGCCGTGTTGCTCCAGGCCAAGCTCCGCCGGCACGTGGGCGTGCACGCGCATCGACATCATGTCCAGCGCGCAGGGGTGAACCAAGTGCTGCGGCGCCTCAGGTATCAGGTAGCCCGAGGAGGCCATGCCACCCACCTTGTCCAGGGCTTCGAGCACCAGCACTTTCTTGCCCTCCATGCCCAGGTAGCAGCCAGCAGATAGGCCATTGGTGCCCCCGCCGACCACGATCACATCAAAATCAGGGTTTACTGCGGATTGCGTCTGGTTCATCACATGCTTCCAAGTCGAAGGTCAGCTGCGGCGACGCAGGTACGCGTCGCCGCGGGGGTCACATGCCAGTTCTGCCCATCTGCGCGAATAGCGAGCGCATGGCCACCAATGAAGGGGTGTGGGTACTGAACCCGCCATCGGCCACCAGTGTGCTGCCGGTAACGAAGGACGACTCGTCGCTCGCCAGGAACGCCACGACATCGGCGATCTGGCGCGGGGTGCCTAGTTCGGCGGTACAGTGGTTGTCGCGCAGGATGTCTAGCAACGCCGGCGGCATGGCGTGTTCGGAGGGCGCCAAACCGATCTGTACGGCATTGCCGCGAATGCCCTGCTTGCCGTACTGCGAGGCCACCATGCGCGGTAACATCATCAGGCCGGCCTTGGAGGTAGCGTATCCGGTCAGGGACATGTCACCCTGCATACCGAGCCCCGAGGTGGCGAAAATGATCGAGCCCTTGCCCAGTTCCAGCATGGCCGGGATCACGTGCTTGGTGCACAACACCGCGCCGCGCAGGTTAACGGCGATGGCGCGGTCCCAGGCCGCCATGTCGAGATTGACGAAATCGCGGTCTGCCTGGCGCTGCTCAGCATTGAGGATTGCCGCATTGTTGTGCAGTACGTCGATACGACCAAACCGCTGCCTGACCTGGGCAACCATCGCCTGGACGTCGGCCTCCGACGACACGTCGGTGCGAATCGCCAACGCCTGGTGCCCTTCGTCGAGCAACGATTGGGCAACCGTCGTGGCCCCGTCCAGGTTGATGTCGACCACGGCGATGCTCGCACCATGGGAGGCGAGCACGCGGGCGCATTCTGCCCCCAACCCGCCACCGGCGCCCGTGATGATGGCCACCCGTCCTGCCAGCTTGCCTGTACTCATGTGGATTTCCTTGTTGTAAGTGAGCCCGTCACTCGCCGGTGAAACGCGGCTCACGCCGTTCGCTAAAGGCCTGGGCAGCCTCGCGCGCGTCGTGGGTAGGTGCCAGCAGCGCGAACAAGTCGAGCTCCAGGTTCAGTCCGCTCTTGAGGTCCAACTCCAGCGCGGCACGGGCCGCCTGCTTGACGAAGGCCGATGCGGTGGGCGGCTTGGCGGCGATACGCCGGGCAAAGGTCGTGACCTCCTCCAGCAGGCCGTGGTTGTCGCTGGCCACCCGACTTACCAGCCCGATGCGCTGCGCTTGTGCTGCATCCATGCGATCACCAGAAAGCAGCATGTCCAGTGCCTGGCCCGGTGCGACCACACGCGACAGACGTTGCGTGCCGCCGCCACCGGGGATCAGCCCCAGGCCGGTTTCCGGCAGCGCAAACACCGCATTGGGCGCCGCGAAGCGAATGTCGCAGGCCAACGCCAGCTCCAGCCCGCCGCCCATGCAGTAGCCGTGGATGGCCGCGATCACCGGCTTGGCGATACCGTCCAGAGCTTCGATCCAGCGCACCTTTTCCATGCGCTGGCGAACCTGAAGGCTGGATTCAGGGCCACGGCGTTCCTTGATGTCGGCGCCGGCGCAGAAGCCGCGCTCGCCTTCACCACGAATCACGATCACGCGAATCTCGGGATCTTGCTGCAGCAGGGTCAGCGCCTGCGGTACCCCCTGACGAATCGCGTCATTGATGGCGTTGATCTGGTTGGGGCGAGTCAGTACCACCCAGCCGACCCGTGCGTCACACTCCACGCGCACCGCCTCGTTGATCACCTGCTCGCTCAGCGCTGTGCTCATGCAGGGCACTCCTCAAACTCGAACACCTGACCATTGAGCTCTTGCGGGTCGACCTTGATCAGCGCCCGGCCGTCCACCGCCTGCGATGACTCAACCCACTCAAAACGGGTGCCGCGGGCGCGCAGGTCCTCGGCCTTGGCGGCCAAGTCGTTGACGCCGATGCGGATGTAGTAAGGGCCCGGCCCCCAGTTGTTGAGGTAATGGCCGGCATCAGTGTTCCAATAAGTGGCCTCCAGTACATCGAGGGTGGCGCTGTTGGGCACGCTGAACCCCATGCGTGCACGGCGATATCCTTCACCGGCGATATGCTCTACCGGCCCGCTCGGTTCCCAGTCCAGGTTGGTGGAAATCTTGCGCAGAGTTTCATCCAGGTCTCGCACCAGGAACCCACGGGCGGTCACGCGCACCATGTCGCCGGGCTTGAGATCTCGCGGCTTGACCGGCGGCAGTTGGTAGGTTTCGGCCGGCATCTGCAATGGCTCGGTCGGCATGATCTCGATGCACAGGCCCCCATCCACGGACGGCTGGTAACAGGGCTTCTCGGGGGTCGCACCGAGCCATAGACGATCGAATGGCATTTCCGGGGTACGCTGCGCCATGCGAAAAGGCAGGCGACGGCGCATCAGCTTGTCCACCAGCGCATCGAACTTGTCACCATGCAGCGCCAGCACGATGGAGTGGGTCAGCATGGGCCGATGGCGGCCCTGGTAGTCCTTTAGACTCTCCAGGAACTCATGGAACAGCGGGTCGCCCGGATTGGGGCGATCCAGGTGCCACTGCGGCTCAATGCGCGTGGGAGACACTGCCAGAGACTTGTGCACCCGCAGAAAGTGCGCAATGTACGGGTGATTGTCGAACGCCTGGCGCCAGCGTTCATGCTTGTAGATACCGAGCTTGTCGACCAGTATTTCCGTCATGGCGTCCGGGTCCGGCACCATCATGTCGGCACTCATCAGTAATTCGAACATTTCTCTCTCCTCAAAGGGGTTGGCAAGGCCTATACCCGGCCTTTTCAGTCAGCGGGCACGCCGCGTACGGTGGGCGCGGGCAATGCATGGCGTTTGGCCACGCTTGCAGGCTTGTCGGGGCGCTGCTGCACGCGGGCCTCGTCAAGATCCAGGGTGGTCCCGGCCTTGGCGTTGCGTCTGGGGTTGAGCAGGTAATGTGACAGTGCCGGGATCAGGACCAGCGCCCCGAGCATGTTCCACAGGAACATGAAGGTCAGCAGGATGCCCATGTCGGCTTGGAACTTGATGGGTGACCAGGCCCAGGTAATCACCCCGGCCGCCATGGTCAGGCCGACCAGCGCGACCACGCGGCCGGTGAAGTCCAGCGAACGACGGTAGGCGACTGCCAGGCTGGCGCCGCGCTCTTGCACCGCCAGCTGTACGCTGAGTAGGTACAGCGCATAGTCCACGCCGACACCGACGCCCACCGCAATGACCGGCAACGTCGCGACCTTCAGGCCGATGCCCAACCACACCATCAGCGCCTTGCAGATGATCGTGGTCATCAGCAGAGGGATCAGCGCAACCACCGTCGCGCGCCAGCTGCGGAACGTCAGCAGGCACAGCAGCGCCGTTGCGCCGTACACCGCCAGGTACATGGTGATGATGCCCTTCTCGACCTCGATGTTGGTTGCGGCCTCGATGCCGGCATTGCCCGCTGCCAGCAGGAACTCCACTGGGTTATCGGCGTCCGCACTGGTGTTGTTTTCCTTGGCGAACGCTTCCGATACTTTCAGAACCCGGCTCAAGGTGTCTGCCTTGTGATCGGCCAGGTAGGCAATCATTGGGGTAACCGAACACTGCTGATTGGTGATTCCAGGGGCGGAAATCATTGCCGCATCCACCGCCGCGTTGGTAATGGCCTGGTCGCGACTGATACTGAGCCATTTCGGGCTGCCCTCGGCCATACCCGAACTGATCATGCGCACGGTTTCGGCCAGAGACTGGGTGGTCTGCACCCCCGGAGTCCGGTTAAGCTGCCAGGCCAACTTGTCCATGCGTTGCAAAGCCTGGTAAAGCCTGCAACTGTCTTCGTCGGTTTTCATGATGACCACGAACTGGTCACTGGAGAGCCCGTAATTCTGGGTAATGAAGGCATTGTCGCGGTTGTAGCGCGAGTCCGGGCGCAGCTCGGGAGCCCCTGGATCCAGGTCGCCCACCTTCAGGTGCATCATCACCATGCTGCCCAGCAGTGTCACCACCAGCGACAAAGCAATGATCGCGGTGGCCATCGGGCGCTCCGTAAAACGGTCCAGGCCACGCCAAACACGCCCCAAAATACCTTGTCCGGCCTCCCCCGCCTGGTCCTTGGCGATTGCGATGCGCGCGGCTTTGGCACTCACGCCCAGGTACGACAACGCCACCGGAATCAACAGCAACTTGGTGAAGATGAGTACCGCCACACCGATGCTCGTGGTCAGGGCCAGATCGCGGATCACTGGGATGTCGATGATGACCAGCACTGCAAAACCGACGATATTGGTCAACAGCGCGGTGAGCCCGGTCAGGAACAGGCGACGGAACGTGTAACGCGCCGCCACGTACTTGTGTGTACCGCGGCCGATGTCCTGGAGAATGCCGTTCATTTTCTGGGTGCCATGGGAGATGCCAATGGCGAAGATCAGGAACGGCACCAGAATCGAGTAAGGGTCCAGATCGTAACCCAGCAGTTGCATCAGCCCCAGCAGCCAGACCACGCCAGCCACCGCTACGCCTACCAGCAGCAGCGTACTGCGCAGGCAACGGGTGTAGAAGTACACGAACACCCCTGCAATCACTACCGAGGCACCAAAGAACAGCATGACCGAATACAGACCATCGATCAGGTCGCCCACCAGCTTGCTGAAGCCAACGATGTGGATGCCGATCTTGTCGCTCTCTAACGCGCGAATCTTCTCTTCGAGCTGTTTGGAGAACACGCCGTAGTCCAGCGGCTCGCCGGTTTGCGGGTTGGTATCGAGCAGCGGTGCCACTAGCATGCTCGACTTGCTGTCGTTGGCCACCAGATTGCCGATGATGCCGGCGCGTGTGATGTTACGACGCAAGGCCTGGATGGATTGTTCGCTGCCGTCGTAGTCCGATGGCATCACCGCCCCGCCATCGATGCCCTCCTCCGTGACCTCCTTCCAGCGTACGATGGGCATCCACAACGACTTCATCCATGAGCGGTCTACGCCAGGAATCAGGTACAACATGTCGTTGACCTTCTGCAGGGCCAGCAGATAGTCGGCGTCGTAGATATCGCCCGTCTTGTTCTCGACCACCACACGAACGCTGTTCCCCAGGCCCGGCAACTGGTTCTTGTAAGCCAGGTAGTTCTTGATGTACGGGCTGGAGCTTGGAATCATCTTTTCAAAGCTGGCGTTCACCTGCAGCTGTGCAGCGAAGAAGCCCAGCACCACGGTGGCGAGCAGGCAGGCAACGATGACCAACATGCGGTTACGGAAGATCACCCGCTCAAACCAGCCGCCGGAGCTTTTATCGAAGTCCTCCAGGTGGGTGATCACTGGCATCCCGCTGTTGAATTTTTGCTCGACCATGTTTTCTTTCTCGTTAGGGAATCGTGCCGACGGCGTCAGTTAGCCCGGGCGATATCGATGACCTTGGCACCGGCAAAGCGTGCCACCACTAGCCGCCCGGCCTGCTTCGTGTCGCTTGCTGCATACACCTCGCCCACGCGCGTTTGTACCAGCGGAGTGACCTTGAGACTGTGGAGATCCAGACTGACCAGTTGCCCGCCCTGGCTCACCATCACTAGCGCCGGTCCTTGCTCCACAATGCTGACCAGGCTGGTGTCGATCCCGGTTTCTATCTGCTGCCACTGCTGGCCATCATCAACACTTGCGAACAAATTGCCGCGCAGCCCGTAGGCCAGCAGCAGGTTTTCAAAGGCGGCGATGCCAAAATAGGTGCCGGTGTAGGGCGTCTCGATTTTTTCAAAGCGCTGTTGGCCAGGCTCAAGGCGCAGCAATACACCCTGTTCTCCGCTGATGTAGAACGTGCCATTGCGCTCCGCCAGTCCATACAAATGCATTCTGCGTGGGTTGTCTGCGCGCTCGAGCCAGGGTTGCCAGGTGCTGCCGGCATCCTCACTTCGAAGGATCATGCCAAAGGCACCTACGACGAAGCCGCGACCGCTGGCGTCGAATAACACGTCCAGCAAGGGCGCCGGTATCACAGCGGGTGTCGCGGACGTAGCCACCGCGCGGTTTACCTCCTGGACCAGATCGCCGGCTTCCTGGTCGCCCTGTTCGGCCCGCCGGCCATAGACACTGCCAAGCAGGCTGAACAACTTGCGCCCATCCATCTGCACGACCCATGTGGCGCCGCCGTCACTGCTGTGCAACACCACTGAGTCGTGGCCGACAATCCAGCCGTTTCGCGCATCGCTGAAGCGCACTTGAACGAAGTCACTGGACACCGGACTGGGGACTTGCTCCCAGCTGGTGCCATTGTCGTGGGAGCGTTGAATCAGGCCGTGCAGGCCGACACCGACCAGCACGTCGCCGGCGCGGGCCACGCTGATCAACGGTGCGGTCAGCGGCTGTGCGAGTGTCGGCGCCTGCATTTCAAGCGGATCAATGGTGGGCGTGCCAGCCTGGGTTGTCCCCATCATGGCCAGCCACAAAGGAATCAGAGCCGCACTCAACAAGTGCACACTCAAAGAATTAGGTCTTGCTAGGCCTTGGCTAATCATTGTTTTTATCCTCACCATGCCAGAGTCGCCCTGCTACCCGACAACAAGCGCCACTCATTGCCGGGCTCAGGAACAACGTTTTCAACTGCGAACCACTTTGCACGCGCGCAGCTCACAACCAGCCCGGAGGGCTTAGCGCTGGGTCTCCCGAGCGACAATTGCCTCGGGGTTCATGTCCCGTTCGGTTCGTGGTGTATCGACGAACTTGTAGCCGCCCTTCAACCCGTCGTTGAGCAGCGCCCACATGCCTTTGTTGAAGTCATACACGACGTTTTTCACGTTGTACGGCAAGTTTTTGTCGTACAACTGCACACCACTGAGGAAGATCGCGCGATACAAGGCACCGCTTTGGTCCCAGGCGTCGTACAGCCCAATCCCAAAGGTGTCCTCGTCTAGGTAATAAGTTCGCTTGCTGTAGACGTGTCGCTTGCCCGGCTTGAGCGTGGCCTCGACAACCCATACACGGTGCAACTCCCAACGCTCGCACGCCGGATTGGCATGGTGCTTAAGGAATTGCTCGTCCTGGTTGCACTCGAAGTAGAACTTGTAGGCGTTGTAAGGAATGAACATCTCCTTTCGGCCCACCAGCTTGTAATCGAAACGGTCCTGACTGCCCGAGAACATTTGCAGCTCATCGAACAGCGTAACCCCGCCTTGGCTAGCGACTGGCGTATCGAAAGCAAACTCCGGCGCCAGCTTCACCCGCCGCTGGCCAGGCGAATAACTGAAGGCTCGACGCGCTTTGGCCGCAGGGTCCAGATAATCGTTGAGTACGGTGACTTCACCCGAACGGCGTGCCGGATAGTTGTTCAGTGAATACACACGGGCATACATCATTGGATCGCGGTCGGCCTGCGTAGGCTGATAGTAGGGCTGCTCTTCGAACGTGGCTTGCTCGGCAGCCTTGGTCCGCTGACCATTCGCATCCATCACCCAGCTATTAGAGGAGCTGGTGGTGGAGTACCCGGGGCCGATCTTGTATCGCAGTTGCTGGTTCCAGATAACCTCGTTGCCAGTCTTCGGAATCGGGAATGGCAACCCTCCACGGCAGGCCGGGTCGACTGCCAGCCCGTCTCTCTGTGTGTTACAAGTGGTGGCGTTGCGTACCGTGGCATCCAACACCTCCTTTGGATATGCCGTGGTGCGGTGGCTCGGATAGATATCGAAGTAGTACTCCGGGTATTTCTTGAGGATTTCCTTTTGTCCTTCACTGAGCTTGTCAGCGTATTGGGCCATATTCTGCGAAGTGATGCGGAACAAGGGTTTCTCATTGCGGAATGGATCGGCCCAGAACCCGCTGTCTGGTTTGAAATCTGGCGGTGCAGTACGCAACCCGCCATCGTAGGCAGGGATCGTGCCCTCTGCATTTCCCTCTTTGATCGCACCGAAAAGGGTCAGGGTTTTACCTAGCTGCGCCGCTTCCTCCGGGCTGACCGCGGCCACGCTGCAGGTAGCGATGCCGAACAGCGCCAGGGACAAGGCCAATTGTCTTTTCATTCGGGCAGTCTCCGTTTTTATTGGATTTGTTCAGAAGGAGGTTTTGAATGTGAATGCCAACCAGCCCCGGTCTGTGTTACCAACGCCGCCATTGCCGCCGACGGTGCCATTTGCCAGGTTCTTGGGTTGGGCGCGGGTATCGGCGTAACGTAGGCCGAATTCATACTGTTGCTGATAGGTGAACTTCACACCAGCCGACCAGGACATCGCACCTTCACTGCCGCCACCAGCCGAGGCAGCGTTACCATGAATGCCATAGTTGATGGTCAGAGGTACGTCCATGTCCCAAGATGGGAAGATGCTCAGGTATTGCGGCGTGTAGTTGACTGCCACCGCGTAGTAGTCGCGCGTCGAGCAACCATCGGACGCGTCGCCGGAGCCGGCGACACCGGGTGTACGGGCGTCCGTACAGGCGGCATTGCCCTTGTACTTGAACAACTCGTCATGCTCGGTCACCTTGACCAGGTGACTGTAGGCAAACTCGCCAACCAAGGTCGCGTTATTGGCAATGAAGTTGCGTGGCATGCCATACACGGCGTTAGCGATAAAGTGGATGGTGTCACCACGCGGCCCCTCGTCATCCAGCGTGCTGACACCAGTGGCGTTCAATGCGCCGTTCTTGCGGTATGACAGCTCCGTGCCCACGGCCACCGAATCGAACACACGAGCAAAACTGATACCGGCAAGCTTGACCCCGCGGGGGTACACGACGCGGTACTCACCCAGGTTCGCCTTGACCTGCGGTGCGAGCCAAGGCTGATAGTCGTCGAACTGGCGGTAGTAGAAGCCGAAGGTCGATTCGATCGCCTCAACGTTGTATTTGGCCATCACGCCCCAGTTGGCATTACTGTCGCGACCATACTTGGAGGAGGCGCGCTTGAGTGCCCCAGCACCGGCTGGCATCTGATCCGGACCTTCGAACAGGAAGTCTGCACCGCCGAAGTAGGTCCCGCCGTAGGGAATACGGGTGTAGTCCCACTCATAGAAGTACTGGCCGGCGATGGAAAGATGATCAGTGACCTGGGCCTTGGCAGATATCTGGCCGATGGGCAGAAATACTTCTTTTGTCTCGATACCCGGGCTGGTAGCGGCTTTTACACCGTCGCTCGGGGCCTGAGAGTAGGAAACTGAGTGTGCACCGAACAGCAGGCCCTCGCCCCAGTAGTTGGTATGGCGACCGATCTTGACGTTAAGCGGTGTATCGCCTACCTGAAAGTTTTTCCACACGAACGCATCGAGGATTTCACCAGAAGGTCCTCTGACATAGCGCTTGACCTCATCGCTGTAGTGACCATTTTCGTAGCTGGTCTGGCCACCCACCTGGCTGTGGACCTTGGTGTCACGGTAGGCATTGTCGTACCAGCCAGCAGCACTCAGGCGTGCCCCCCATTCGTTCAGGTAGGAGAAATCCACTTCGCTCAACACATCGAGTCGATTTGTAACGATATCGCCTTTGTCGAATTTGCTGTCGGACTCGTCGTAGGTCGGGGTCCGCATGATGCGGTGGTCTTGGTCTTCCATGCGCACGCCCAAGTTGTAGCGGACGGTATTGTCCCAACGCAGGCGGTAGTCAGGGTTGCTCAGGTCAAACGAAACAGCGTGCGCTCCACTCATCCCGCCGAGCACTGCCAGCGCTATCGCGCTGCGGCTAAACACATGCCTTCCCTGCTTGGTCATGTCTTTCATACGGCACCTTTTATTTTTATTTTCAGTCGTTTGTATAAGGCCAAGTACTGGCTACAGCCGTGCTGACGTACTGCTACCTCACCTGCCTAAGCAGCTCGGGTGAGCTTGTCGGCAGGTTTCACCGGTGAAGCGCGCCCATGGCTTGATTTCAAATTAACCGAGAAAAACAAATAATTCCATATAAAGATTTCAATTCTGTATTTAGAATCTCAGTCGATTTTTTTGTTGCCGCTGATCGCCCCCGGTGTCAGAGGGCATGGAGAAAAGCATGGTCAATACTGCACACAAAAATGCTAACTGTTCAATTATGTTTTGCTCAACCGGCTTTTTTCCGGTAAACAAGCCACTGAAGACACCCGCAACGTGCCTGCGTCAATCCAACAAGAATCACAAGGAGCTTGCCCCGCATGAACATCGATCTGAGCGGAAAACGCGTGATTGTCACTGGTGCTTCACGCGGTATAGGCCTTGCGATAGCCCGTGCCTTCGCACTGGAAGGTGCCCGTGTGGCCATCTGCGCACGTAGCTTGGCGGCCGTCCGCGAAGCGGAAGCACAACTGCAGGAACATGCGCAGGCGGTACTGGCCCGAGCCGTGGATGTCACGGACACTCAGGGTGTTCAACATTTCGTCGGTGAGGTGGTGCAGACCTGGGGAGGCGTGGACATTTTGGTAAATAACGCGGGCCAGGGGCGTGGGGGCAACCTAGAGACCCTCACGCCGGAAGCCATCCTTGAACACGCCAATGTGTTGCAGATGGGGCATTTTCGCTTCGTCCAGGCTGTGGTGCCGTTCATGCGGCAACAGCGCTGGGGGCGGATCATCGAGATCAATGCCCTGGCCGGCACCGTGCCGACCCCCGACGGGATCCCTTCGGTGATCAACCGTGCATCATGTGTAGCGCTTTCGCGCTCGCTGGGCATGTCGCTGGCCAAGGACAATATTCTCGTCAATAGCCTGAACATGGGCTGGATCGACACTGGCCAGTGGGACCGCCACTACAAGGAGATGGGCCCCGGGGTCAGCCGTGAGGAGTTCGATGCGATGGTTATGAAGGTGGTGCCGATCGGCCGTTATGGCAAACCGGAAGATGTTGCAGGCATGGTGTTGTTCCTTTCCAGCGAATACGCCTGTTTCATCAGCGCGGCTTCGATAGACATTGCCGGGGGCATGGGTGGCCAGATTGCCTACTTCCCGACACTCAAGCGTGATTTTGCCGCGGCACTGGCCGCTCGAAACACCGACAGCCACTAGAGCGCCCGTAATGAAGCTGCTGTTTCCAGTGCTTGCCACACTGATCTGGGCTGCCAGTACCGTGGTCAATCGCCTGTCGGTGGGGGTGATAGATCCCGCGGCCATTTCGTTCTATCGCTGGTTGACCGCATTGCTGGTGTTGTCACCAGTCATGCTGCCCAGGGTCTGGAGAATGCGCCAGAGGATACGGCCATACCTGCCCAAACTATGGCTACTGGGATTGCTCGGCATGTCGCTGTATCAGTCTCTGGCCTACTTTGCTGCACATACGGTCAGTGCCACCTCAATGGGATTGATCCTGGCGACCATGCCCTTGCTGACGGTACTGGTAGCCTTCCCGCTGCTGAACACACGCCCCACCCTGCCGTTACTGACAGGCACGGCAGTTTCATTCGCAGGGTTGGCATGGTTGCTGACCGCGGGCCACCTGCCATCGCTCTGGCAGCGCGGGGTGGGTCTGGGTGAATGGCTGATGCTGCTGGCGTCACTGTCCTACGCCCTGTATTGCGTGCTGGTGAAGCGCTGGCAAATCCCCCTGCCCACCTGGGAAAGCCTTTATGTACAGATACTCTGCGGCACGTTAATGCTGGTACCGCCATTTTTGCTTACATCATCGATGGCCCTGAGCGCTCAGAGCCTGCCGCTGGTTCTGTTTGCTGGTCTATTCGCTTCGGCGTTGGCACCGGGCCTGTGGATGCAAGGCCTGCAACGCCTGGGCCCGGAAAAAACCGCGGCACTGATGAATCTGGTCCCTCTCTTCACCGCAGCCTTGGCGATTGGGCTGCTCGGTGAGCCATTGCACCTGTATCACGCGGTAGGCGGCGGACTGATTCTGCTGGGAATTGCATTGGCCCAATGGCAACCCGTACGGGTCACCGCAAGTACCCTGCCCTAAGCCACTAGGAGTCGATTGCGGAGCGCGTCCAAGCCGTAACGATCTATACCGCTCAAGCGCGCCAGGTAGTACTCCAGTCCGCCATACTCAGCCTCGCTTACCTCCATGCACGTGCGTTTTGACCATGTTCAATCCTTCAAGAGGTGTGCATAGGCTGGCGTCAGCGGACGAGCGCCCTCGCCCAGCACCGGAGTACGCCGTGGCTTGCGTCCTCGTGTCAGCAGGCGAAGCGTGTCGAAGTCTTCGGCGGCGGTAAAAAATCGCTCCACCATCGGCAATCCTGACTGCCCCCAGTCATCCATGTTCGACATCCATGTCTGCATGCCCCACACCGGCCAACGCCGCAGTTGCTCCCAGGCGGCGTGCTGGTCGAGTACACCAGCCGCTCCCAGACTGATCAACTTTTCGCGGTACACCTGCAGAAGCCGTTGCCCCTCGGCGCGGCGTTCTTCTATCGTCAACGCGCCGAGCATGAAGTACGCCACATCGCGCCATGGCCGCCCGCGTCTTGCCAACTGCCAGTCGAGCCAGATGCGTTGTCCATTGTCACGCTGAAAACTGTTCCCTTGGTGCGAATCGCCATGGATCAAGCAAGAGGGCGAAACCTGTGCCCGCTCGAAGGCAGCCAACTCATCGAAAGCATGGCTGAAGAGCTCTGGCGTCTCATAGATCCAACGAGGTAGACGCTGCCGGTAGTCATCCTTGCCCAGGTTGACCTTGATGTAGTTGTACATACGCAGCAGGCCGTCGTTGTCTACCGGGTTGGCCATCGACACCGGAAGCCAGACCTGACGGTGCAGCCGTGGGTGGGCCCAGGTCACGGCATGCAACGCGGCTAAAGACTCCAGCCCCTGCGCGACTCCATCCACGCCCAGGTGATCAGTGCTGTGGCCGAACTTCCCGGCTGCCAGCCCAAGATCCTCCATTACCACTACGCCGCGCCCACCACCATCGGCGTCCCAATCAGTGAAATACGTGGCAGGCAATGGCGCGCCGGACCACGCGCGGGTCAGATGATAGAAACGCGACTCCAATTCGCAGATATCGCCGCTCTCGAAGCCTTCTGACCAGTTCGATTTCAGGCAGACATGGGACGGTATCCCTGCGCGCTGACCGACCTCGTTCAGCTCGAGCCTGGCGCGCAGCTTGGTAGTGTGCCCATTGCGGACCTCCACCACCGCCAACGCCTGCACTTCGATGCCGGGGTAACGCGGCTGCAGCAGCTCCGTCAGCCAAGCGGCGCTGAGGTCGCCGAGTTGTCGCGGCAGCCGCCCGACACGTTGAGGATACGGCCGCCCAGCACTCATCGCCAGCAAACTGCCCGTCACGGCGTCACAGCACGCGCAGCGTGAGCTGGCACTTTCAGTTTGAGCAGTTCAATTGCGTTACCACTGCGGATCCGCTCACGATCCGCAACCGATAGTCCTAGCCCGGCCGTCAGGTCACCGTGGTCATAGGCACCACCGAAGTTTGTACCGTACAGCAAGCGTTCAGAACCCACCACTTCAGCGACACCACGACGCAAACCAGGTGCGTGTACGTCAAGATCGAAGTAGAAGTTCTGCAGATAGTCCAGCAGCGGCCGCTGGTTGCGCGTATCGGGCGCCATAGCTTGGTTGAGTTCGCTGAGTCGGCCCAGTTGGAAGATCGCCATGCCCCCCGCATGGGTGATGTAGGTTTTCAGGGTTGGAAAGACATCCAGGGCACCTCCACAGATTAGGTACCAGAAAAACAGGGTCTCATCGACGCAATCGCCCACAATGGACGTGGTTTCGAACTTGTCGTCGGTATGTTTTTCGCCCCAGTAGATCGACTGATTGAAGCCATGCACCATGATTGGTACATCCAGCTGTGTGAGCTTCTCCCACACTGGGAACAACTGCTCGTCATGAGCTTGCAATCCGTTGAAGTTGGCACCGCCTACGCATACACCCTTGGCCCCCAATTGGGTTACCGCTCGCTCGATTTCCTTGGCTGCGTTGCGCGGATCGGCCAGATTGGCATGGCACCAGAAGTCGAAATGGTCCGGGTCGGCGCGACAGAACTCTGACATCTCGTCGTTGCAAATACGCGCGTATTCGTTGGCAAAATCACCAGCCCAATACATGAAGCAATGCGAAGGCGTGGAGACCACCAGCTTGTCGACACCCCGCTCGGCCATCAACTTGCGACGACTGGCGTGGGTCATGCGTGCCAATAGGTTGACTTGCGCCTCAGCGTCGCTAGTGGCTTTGGCCGGCTGCTTGGTGCCTAGGGAAAAATGGCCGACAGTCAACCCCTGCACCTTCATGAACGGGCCCCAAAATTCGTGGCGGTTCAGCATACCCTCTGTCAGCAGGTGGGCGTGTACATCGATCAGCATGGCGTTCTCCTTGTTGTAATCGGCCAGCAGGCCGAACGGTCACCGTTCGGCAATTTCGGAACCAATTAAAATATAGACATTTATTTTATTTTTGTTCATTTTTATCTGTGTTGCGCATAGCGCCCTGAGGAACAACGCAAGGCCAGCAAGGTTTCACGACGTACACGCCATGATCAGGAACTGTCGAAACGCTTGGGCCGATATCGATAACTGCTTGTCGGGTCGCCAAATCAGTCCCAATTCCATGGGCGGAATGACATCCGTCAATGGCCGAGCCTCGATCCTCTTACCCTCCAGGGACCAAGGTCGGTAAAGCATGTCGGAAAGAATGGCGACGCCAAAGCCATGGCCGACCATGCCGCGCAGCGCCTCCATGGAAGAAGTACGAAAAGCCACGTTGGGAGCCAACCCACGAGACGCCCAGTAGCGAAACGTCGAGCTGTCACCTTCATCCACGGTGGCAAGGATGTAGGCGTGCTGCGCCACGTCTTCGAGGTTGATTGAGGAGGCAGTCATTAAGGGGTGCTGGATGGCCAACCAGAGTTGCCGGCGGGACCGAATCAACACCTGATGGGAGAACACATTCAGGCTGGGGGTGTTGGACACTATCACCAAGCCTAGGTCGAGATCGCCATTGTTAACGGCCTGCTCGATGCTGTGGCGATCTATGTCGACGAGTTCGATCTCCACCTGCGGATAGTTGCGCTTGAATCGTGCAAGCAGCGCTGGCAGGAAGTAGCCCAGCAGCGTGTAGGAAGCCCCAACACGCACGCTTCCCCGTGTCGAGTGGCTGAGGAACAGCGGCTCGCTCAGGGCGTCCTGCAACGTTTCGAGGATATGCCGCGCATGCTGGGCAAACTTATTGCCTTCGGCTGTCAGTGTCACGCCATAGGGCAAACGGTCGAAAAGGCTAACACCCATAGTCTCTTCCAGGTGCTGCACCGCGGCGGTGATGGCCGACTGCGACACGTGCACCTTCAGAGCCGCCTGGGAGAACTGACCCGCATCAGCCGCCGCCACGAAGTACCGAAGCTGGCGCATGGAAACGTCTTTGCCCTTGATCATCTGCTATGCCGAGCCCGCCGCCAGAACCAATGAAACCGCTTGCCGCTGCGGCCTTCAGCGGCGGATCGTGGCCGTGATCTTGGCGTGCGGTCCATCTATCTGAGCAGCCCAAGCCTCTGCGGCCTGGTCAAGGGTGAAATCCAAGTAGTCCACGTGTATCTGCTGTTCCCTGGCGATCTTCAACAGTCGCAGCCAGATCTGTTCACGGTCCGCAGGGGGACGCTGGCCGGTCCCGATGCACGACAAGCTGCGAAACAGCAGGTCGGCGATATCCAGGTTGAGCTGGCGGCCAGCACCAGTGCCAATGGTCATAATGCGTGCCCCCCAATTGGTGGCCTTCAGAGACGTCAGCAAGGGTTGTCCGCACACCAGGTCGAGTACCACATCGAAGCCACCGGCCGCTGCCTCCTTAAGTGCGTCAACATCATCGCTGCCACCCAGGGTAACGACCTCGTCGGCGATTCCGCGCGACTTCAGACGGCCAAGCGCTTCCTGTGAACGCGCAGCACCAACGACCTTGCCAGCACCCATGCCACGCGCAAGCTGCAAGGCAATCTGTCCCAGGGTGCCGGTGGCGCCGAGGACCAAGACCTTTTCGCCCTTCTGAATCTCAGCCTTTTCCAACGGCACGATGGCCCCGGTAGCGGCAATACCCATGCTGATCGCGGTTTTGTCGTCCACATCATCCGGCACATTCCACACTTCGGCTTGCGGCACCAAAGTGCGCTCGGCCCAGGCACCGTAGGGCAGCACCGAACGCTCACCGAAATATACCCGCCGCCCATCCGGCGCTCGTCCCACGCCCTCACCACGGATGACGCAAGGGTATTCGACACCCAGACGGTAGGCCCCGAGCACATCCCACCCCCCAAGGCCGGCCGTGTCCACGTCGATCAGCACCGCACCGTCTTGCGCTTGCGGCTCATTGAACTCACGTACCTGTGGCAACGCATTGCGTTCGGAAATGATGGCTGCACGCATGGCTTTCTCCCTTGTCTGTTTTGTTCTCAAGCGTCTTCAAGACAAATAATTGAACGTTTTTTGATTATTTGTCCATATTTAATTAGCATCTAGGCCCGACAGTCCCGGTTTGAGCTGCAACACCGCCAATGCCGACGCATGCAGGTATTTGAAACACCAATACCTCACGGCTGTTTTTGTGATTTTACGATCGCGCCCCTGCTTTCTAGAGTCGGCCTCTACAAGGCATCGCCCTTACCGGTGCAGCCATACAAGAACAACGCCTGGAGGATGAACATGAGTACCCCGGTTTCTCTGGAAGATAAGTACGTACAACACAGTGGACATGTACTGCTCACGGGGATTCAGGCGCTAGTGCGCCTGCCCCTGATGCAACGGCTACGCGATCAGGCCAACGGTCTGAATACCGCCGGGTTCATTTCCGGATATCGAGGCTCGCCGCTAGGGGGACTCGATCAGGCCCTGTGGAAAGCACGTGACTACCTCAAAGCACACCACACAGTGTTCCACCCTGGTATGAACGAAGACCTTGCCGCAACCTCGATCTGGGGTACGCAGCAGGTCAATTTGTTCGAAGGTGCCATGTATGATGGCGTATTCGGCATGTGGTACGGCAAGGGCCCCGGCGTAGACCGTTGCGGTGATGTTTTCCGCCACGCGAACGCAGCTGGCACATCAAAATTTGGGGGTGTATTGGCCATTGCAGGCGATGACCATGGCGCCCGCTCCTCTTCCCTTCCCCACCAGACCGAGCACATTTTCAAGGCAGTGATGATGCCGGTGTTGGCGCCCTCCGGCGTACAGGAGTACCTCGACTATGGCATGCATGGTTGGGCCATGTCGCGCTACTCAGGCTGCTGGGTCGCCCTCAAGGCTGTGGCGGACACTGTTGAAAGCGCGGCCGTCGTCGATATCGACATTCATCGCGTACAGCCTGTAATCCCGACCATTGCGTTGCCTGAAGGGGGTCTGAACATCCGCTGGCCCGACCCACCACTGGCCCAGGAACAGCGCCTGCTGGAGCATAAGCTGTATGCCGCCCTGGCGTATGCCCGAGCCAACCGCCTCGATCGCATTGTCATGGATTCGCCGAATGCACGAATTGGCATTGTCACTTCGGGAAAGTCCTATCTCGACGTATGCCAGGCCCTGCGCATCCTTGGGATCGACGAAACACAAGCGCAAAAAATCGGTCTGCGCCTTTACAAGGTCGGCATGGTCTGGCCGCTGGAAGCTGAAGGTGTGCGACAGTTCGCCGAAGGTCTGGAAGAGATTGTGGTGGTGGAAGAAAAGCGCCACATGATCGAGTACCAACTCAAGGAAGAGCTCTACAACTGGCGTGAGGACGTACGTCCGCGTATCGTTGGCAAGTTCGACGACAAGGGTGAATGGAGCCTGCCGCACACCGATTGGCTGCTGCCGGCTATAAATGACCTGACGCCGGCGATGATCGCACGAGCCCTGGCCAAGCGAATCCTGCGCCTGCACCCAGGCGGTTCGCTTCAAATGCGCCTAGCCCTTTTGGAAGCGCAGCTGGCGTGCAAAGGCCAGTTCAGCAACCTGATGGAACGCGTGCCGCACTACTGCTCTGGCTGTCCGCACAACACCTCGACCAAGGTGCCGCAAGGTAGCCGCGCGCTGGCCGGTATCGGCTGCCATTACATGGCCGCCTGGATCTACCCGCAAACCCAAACTTTCAGCCAAATGGGGGGCGAAGGTGTGGCCTGGATCGGCCAAGCGCCGTTTACCACCACCCAACACGTCTTCGCCAACTTGGGTGACGGTACTTACTTCCACTCCGGTATTCTCGCTATTCGTGCCGCCATCGCGGCAAAGGCGCAAATTACCTACAAGATTCTCTACAACGATGCCGTTGCCATGACAGGCGGGCAGCCAGTGGACGGCAGCCTCAGCGTGGCACAAATCAGCCGCCAACTGGCTGCAGAGGGCGTTCAGCGCTTAGTGGTGGTCAGTGACGATGTTGAGAAGTACAAGGGCACTGATGATCTGGCCCAAAGTGTCCCGGTAGTACGCCGCGACAAGATGGACGAGGTCCAGGAGCAATTGCGCCAGTTCCAGGGAGTGTCGGCAATCATCTATGACCAGACCTGCGCAGCGGAGAAGCGCAGGCGTCGAAAGCGCGGCAAGTTCCCCGACCCGGCACGTCGAGTGGTGATCAACGAAGCGGTATGTGAAGGCTGTGGCGACTGCAGCAGCAAGTCCAACTGCATGTCGGTGGTGGCGGTGGACACAGAGTACGGCCGCAAGCGCGAGATCGACCAATCTTCGTGCAACAAGGACTTCACTTGCCTGAACGGCTTTTGCCCAAGCTTTGTCACCGTCGAAGGCGGAACGCTGCGCAAGCCACAGGCCCTGGCAGCCAAGGCCGACGATGACTGGGACTTGCCCGCTCCGTCGGTCGTCGCCCTCGAAGAGCCATACAGCATTCTGGTGACCGGTGTGGGCGGCACTGGTGTAGTAACCATAGGTGCCTTACTGGGCATGGCGGCATTTATCGAAGGTAAGGGAACGCTTAACCTCGACATGGCTGGCATGGCACAAAAAGGCGGCGCCGTCTGGTCCCACATTCGCATCGCTGCCCGCCAGGATCAGTTGTTCGCCCCGCGGATCGCCGAAGGTGAAGCAGCCTTGTTGTTGGGTTGCGATCTGGTTGTCAGTGCCAACACCGAAACGTTATCCAAGTTGCGCCAAGGTGTGACGCACGCTCTGGTCAACAGCGAGCAAAGCATTACCAGTGCGTTCGTGCGTACCTTTGCTCTGCAGGCGCAAAGCGGTGATCTGGCCAGCCACCCTGACCCGCAATTCCATACGCAAGGCATGTCAGCGCAAATAGCCGAAACCGTTGGCGCAGCGCGGGCGGACTTTGTCGACGCAAGCAAAATTGCCACGACTCTGATGGGCGATTCAATCGCTACAAATACCTTCATGCTGGGCTATGCCTATCAGAAAGGCTGGTTACCGGTCGGCGAAGAGG
This sequence comes from Pseudomonas sp. UYEF17, assembly GCF_040546125.1. NCBI lineage: Bacteria > Pseudomonadati > Pseudomonadota > Gammaproteobacteria > Pseudomonadales > Pseudomonadaceae > Pseudomonas > Pseudomonas sp. UYEF17. Next base: position 402,814 of record NZ_JBEPNE010000004.1, on the reverse strand, counting down.
CGCTGGAACAGGCCATCGAGTTGAATGGCACCGCGGTAGCCTTCAACCTGGCAGCCTTCGCCTGGGGCCGACGCAGTGCCCACGATTTGCCACGGGTACTTAGCATTGTGGAAGCCGGCAAAAAGCAAAGCGCCGACCGCATACTTTCGCAAAACCTGGAAGAAATGGTTAAGCGGCGTATGAGCGTCCTGACGCAATATCAGAATAAAGCCTATGCCCAGCGTTACCGGCAACGCGTAGAGCAGTTTATGGAGGCCGAAACTCGGCTGCTGGGCCAGCCGGACGAGCTGTCCAAAAGCGTTGCCCGCCACTACTTCAAGGTCCTGGCAATCAAAGATGAATACGAGGTAGCCCGACTGTTCAGCAACGGCGACTTTCTGACAAAGATCCAGTCAACGTTCGAAGGCAACTACCGCCTGCGTTTCCACCTGGCACCGCCGCTGCTCAACGATAACAGCATTAGCAAAGAACCCAAAAAACGCTGCTACGGGCCTTGGATGCTGCAAGGCTTCAAGCTGCTGGCCAAACTCAAGATACTGCGCAACAGCTGGCTCGATCCGTTCGGCCATACCCATGAGCGCAGGGTCGAGCGTAACTGGTTGCGTAACTATGAAAGCATTCTGGATGAAGTGTTCGCAGGCCTGCGCAGCGACAACCTGCAACTAGCCCGCGAGCTGCTGGAGCTGCCAAACAGCGTGCGCGGTTACGGGCCAGTGAAAGAGCGCTTTCTACATCATGCCCACCAGCGTCAAGCGCTGTTACTGGAGCAATGGCGTAATGGCTCGACTGCACAGTTTCACGACGCCAGCCAAGCCACCGACAAAATTTCTATAATTCAACTCTAAACAGGGACAACAATGAACGAGGAACTGACCCGAAACTATCGCGAAATTCTGCAGGGCATTGGCGAAAACCCGCAGCGCGAGGGCTTGTTGGACACTCCAAGACGCGCCGCTAAAGCCATGCAGTACCTGTGCCATGGCTATCAGCAAAGCCTTGAGCAGATCGTCAACGGCGCACTGTTCGACTCGGACAACGACGAGATGGTCATCGTCCGTGATATCGAATTGTATTCGCTGTGCGAGCACCACCTGTTGCCGTTCATTGGCAAGGCGCACGTTGCCTATATCCCCACAGGCAAAGTGCTGGGGCTGTCGAAAGTGGCGCGTATAGTCGATATGTTTGCTCGCAGACTGCAGATTCAGGAAAACCTGACCCGCCAGGTTGCCGAAGCGATTGCCCAAGTTACCCATGCCGCCGGTGTGGCGGTAGTGATCGAGGCGAAACATATGTGCATGATGATGCGCGGTGTGGAAAAGCAAAACTCGGTAATGAGCACCTCGGTCATGCTCGGATGCATGCGCGACTCGTATAACACTCGCCAAGAGTTCCTACAACTGATTCGTAACCGTTAGCTCTCACTGATTTTGTGGGGAGCGGCGCATGCGCCGCTCCCCACAAAAACAGATTTAGAAGCGGAAGCGACTCACCGCCAGGCTCAGTTCCTCCGAAAACTCACGCAGTGATACCACCGCTCCAGAAACTTGACGTGTAATCGCATCTCCTTCCCCAGCCATACGGGCAATGTGCTCGATGTGCTCCGCGATCCCTCGCCCGCCCTCGCTTTGCACACTCACCGCATCAGCGATCTGGTCTACACCTTTAGTCGAGTTCCCAACTAGGTCCGCAGCTTGCTGCAAAGTGCTCTCCAGTTCGCTCAATAGCCTGCCACTGTCATCCAGTGCCACAGTGCCTGCATGCAGAGCGTCGCCAACCGCCTCGGACTGGCCTTCAAGGTTAACTGTCAAATCATTGATTGAATTGGCCGCTTGGGCCGAGCGTTGCGCTAACTGACGCACTTCATCTGCTACCACACTGAAGCCGCGCCCACTTTCACCTGCCCGCGCCGCCTCGATCGCCGCATTGAGCGCCAGCAAGTTGGTTTGTGCAGAGAGATCCTTGACCTGGGTGATACTGGCGGTAATCGCCGAGGTGCTTTCGACAAAAGCACCTACCGAGCCGCGAATCGCTAAGAATGCCAGCCGTACGCTGTCGATGTTTTCGAGTAGACGCGACAGCGCCAAGTGTCCGTCCTGCGTGCCTCGCAAGCTAGCCTCGGCCGAACCTCGCAGGCTCTGGGCATGGTTGGAGATGGCGGCAATACTGGCGCTCATCTGCTCGATGGTCATCGATACTACCCCAACCGCACCGGTCTGTGCTGAGGAGCTCTCGGCCACCTGCGCCGAGGCGCCTACCAGCGTCTCAGCCGATGCACTGACCGAGGCGGCTACCACGGCAACCTGACGCATCGCCTGCTGGAAACTGTCAATTAGTTCATTGAACGCCTGCGCAGTGTGAGCGATCTCGTCGCCACCGATCAAGCGCACTCGGTACGTCAGATCACCGTCTCGCAACCTGATCGATGCCTGCTCGATTTCCCGGATGGGGCGCAAGATCTGCCCTCGTAACAAAAGACTGACCAGCAATGCCAGAACACTGGCGGCCAGTGACACCACTATTAGCATCTTTGACACCTGACGCTGCGAAGCATCGGCCGCGGCAAACGCATTAGAAGTCAGTTGCGCTTGCATCGCTAATAGGCGGTTGAACTTCGCTTGCAAGCCGTCGCTGTCGGCGCGTATCCGTCCTAACAACGAAGTAGCCTGAGTCTGATCTTTTAAGGCTGTACGCTGAAATTCATCCAGACCCTGGGTAACAACAGCAGCCTGTTCCTGCACCGCTTGATAGAGTGCTTTTTCGTCGTCACCCAAGCGTGTCTCACGAGCCCCATTGGCAAGGCCGGCACGCATATCGTCGACACTAGATCGTATGTCCTCGAAGTAGGACTCCAGTTCCTCCTGTGCCGTCCTCCCACCTGATTCAAGTATGCGTGAGCCCGTGGCATAGGCACCTACAATCGCCGCCTGCAAGGCAGTCGTAGTGTCCAAAACCTGTCGATATTGCTGAAAGCGCAACTGTTGAATTTCTTTGATCACTGCCTGCTGCCTAGCCAGCCCGTAATAGGCCATAGTGGAGACAAACAGTAAGCCAAGCACGAACAAGATGGGCAACACTAGAAGCTTAGCGCCTATGGAGCATTTCTGTGCAAAGAGCATGAGCAATGACCGTTCTTCTTGTAATGATGAGGCCTATAGCTTGGCAATTTATAGGAAAAAATTCTATATCGAATACCAGATTCTCCATTTAGAATTACAATGACCATCGTCTCTCTACAGGTGGTTGCCTGGCTCTTCACCAGCTCAGCAGCATCCATATAGACTCCACTAGCCTCGGACCAAAGGTACAGGCTGTGATCCGACTTTTCTTGCAAGACTGAACTGAACCGGTTTCTTTAGACATTCGCCAAGTTGAATCATCACTTGCTGAATTGGCTTGCGGTCCCATTCGACCAGTGGCGTGTTTAACATCTGTGCTTTGAGGTTTCGCGATCGACATAACCTTAGTCCTACCTCCTGCTGGCGCCAAACCCTCGCTGACGCCCTCCGTAGGACTTCGTAGCCATCTTGCACAGGTAGCTAGCTCTATAGAACAGCCCTGGCAATTCATCGACCTTGCCACGACGGATTTCTCGGTCGACTCGATATTCAGCATTCTCGGGGATGTGCACCCGCCCTCTCACCTGCTCGATCGATACCCCCAAAGCACCAGCCCAAGACTCTTCCATACGGCTGATCATGTTCACCCTCTCGGAACCCAGACGCCCTACCGTGTAATAAGCATCACGGTTCAACATAATCAGCACGTGGTAATGGGGCCTACCGCGTTGTGGAACCTCTCTACACCAGACGTATCGCACTTTGCAGTCGCGAACGTAGCCACGCTCACCCACCTTCCTCTGGTGATAGTGGATCTTCTTCGTGAAGGACTCGAAAAACCGACTGATCACCTGATTCGTATAGGCGTAGTCAGGTAGATCAATGCCCTGAGGTAACCGGAGATCCACTCTGAATGCCAACAGCCTCGGATATTCAGCCAAGGCTAGCTCGATGGTGCGTTTGAGGTCCGACAGATATTCCCGGATGAAAGGCCCCTTGTCGACCATCAGGGGTAGGCCTTCGAAGGTCTCGTCGTAATGCAGACGGAGGTTGGAATTGTCGGGATGGCGGAGTGGGTAACGCTGGGCGGTATGGTTATAGGTGCGGTTATCATCGAACATGGTTATGAGCTCTCAGGATTGGAGTGTCATAACCACTGCCTAGTGTGTGATTTTTTAACCGTTACATCGCCTGGCCTGAACACTCTCAACTGGACGCTCGGTCACGTAGCGTATCCGTGATGGTAGGAACCTGGCCTGTCGTGGCGAACTGATTTAGTTGAACGGCTGGTTGAGGAGCCGTCACAGATAATCGCTCCCCATCCGTATGCTGGGTCTCAGTGATGCCCATCCACTAAGGGGTTAGGCGAAAGCCTTCGGGTAGTGATAGCTAGTAAAAGCATACTACCCGCACCGCAGCTGAAAGCTCCGACTGGCTCGGGAAAATCCAACCAGCTCTCCAAGCCACAGCGACGTTTTCTCCAAAAATGTATTCCGGACAAAAACCAGAGCCAGTGCCATGGTGGCCAGTGCCTAACCAGCGCCTGCCGGAACGATGGGAGCAACATCGCTCCGGCTTTCTGAAGATCGTCGACCCGCCCAGAATCAGACTGCTGGCATAAGCGCCATGACCAGCCGTAGCCAGTCATGGCGCAGATGATCATTTCTAGCTAGCCACACTCAGATGGCCGGTGGCACGCAATCGTGCTCCCTCAGCCAGGTCACGATCCTCGATCCGTGCCAAGATCCAGTCGTGCACCTCGCTTTCGACCCAGCCAACACAGCGGTCGCCCAGCGAGACCGGCTTCGGGAAGGTGTCTTCCGAAATGTACTTGTAGATGGTCGACCGGGCCAGGCCAGTCGAGTCGATTACTTCTTTCAGGCGGATGATCCTCATGAACGGGCTCCTCGTATTCGTTCAGAGGATTGCCGGGGGTAGTAAAATTTGAACTACTTCATCAGCAACCGCTTGGCCGGGTAAGATGCAAGCCCGTAGTGAATCCGCGTAACCAAGTCCATATCAGCCTCTCCACTGTACGACTCGGGGTTAACGACACCGGGCCTTTCCTCCAGCAACACCGTGCACTCGGATAGCCACTCCGGAGGTGGCCGCAATAGCACCGTAATGATCGAATATCCTGTGCCGTGTAAAACCGGCAGTATGCTCAAGCCTCCCGAATCGAACTCAATCCAATCTGCCTGCCCGAATCTTGACCTGTAATCCCGAGCAATCTTGAGCACTTCGCCGTGAAAATAGCTGATGACAGCTTTCCACTCCTTGTCGACATCGTCCTGGCCACCTTCGGGCATGGATGACTTTCGCAAGGCTCCCTCGATCCTTTCTCGAACCCAGCCACCGTCGACAAAACCTGTAGCTCCGAGCTCACGCCAGTGACGAGCAAGCAATTCGGATGCATATTGCAGGAGCATGAATTGAAGAAGCCTGAACACCACTCCCCTCTGTCCAGCAAGAAAGCGGATCACAGCCGAGGGTGTTTCAGTTCGAACTTCGCTGCCATGTTTGCTTACACGAAGAACATCTCTCCATAGGCTTTCCTCATGTGAGACACGCCTCTCATCTTCCCAGCCCAGTCGGTGCACCACGACGGCACAGTTTCGCTTCAATCCAAAAGCTGGATGGTTCAGGTTGAGAAAATAGGAACTCGAGATCTTCCCAGCCCTGAAAACCGAGCTTGATGCTCCCGGCACGTAGGTACGAATCAGCCCCACTGCCAGCAACCGCTTGAGCCGATGTTTCAAACTCTCGGCATCGAGCCCCGTGAGTCGGATTAACTCCAGATTGCTTACCCCGGTCACCTGCCCGAAGCTATCAGCACGCACCAATAACGTTCCCAGCAGCAATCGGTTGGATGCACTCAAGCGACCGCGGGCGCCTGGGGGCGCCGGCCTTCCAACCTTGCTCAGCGCTGCACTATTCGATTCAGTCTTGGACACTGCCCCCAGCATCTCTACTGTCAGATCGTCTCCAGAGAACAGTCGCTCAAGGAGTTTGGCGTGTGCCCCATATGAGCTTTTCTTTTCCGCCAGCAGCGCAACCTCTGCGGCAGCGATCCGGTAAGTGACTGCTGGTCGCCCCCGGCCCACCCCTCTCGACAGTCGGCATATCGCACCGCAAGAAACGAGCTCGACGAGGGCGCCGCTCACCATCCGCTCCGAGACATGGAGCCATTTGGCCATTGCCTTAGCATTGCCGGGAATCGTGTCAGCACCATCGCGCAAAGCACGGCAAGCCATTGCTTCCAGCAGAAACCTTGCCTCTACCCCACAACCCGTCAGACTCACGCTCATGCAGTCGATAATCAGCAAAGCTTAAATCCTTCGACAAATAAAGAACAGTTTATACACCCTGTAAAAAATTACATAAATAAATATACGACAAACGCATAACGTTACCGTAACGCGACAAAAACCATTGCAGGATGCCCATGACAGGATTACAAAGAAGGCATCCAGACAGAGGGTGGAATGGTGACTGAGGACAACACGAATTGGCTGCGCCAAAACGAGTGGGAGTGGGCGGAAGCCTATTTGCGCAAGCGCGCCCCCAGAGACATCTTCCTGGGTCGATTCGACAACCCGGGCTACGCCAGGACGACACAGATCATCAAGGATATCGAACAGACCACGGAAGGAATAAAACTGATCGAGCGCTTGAAGAACGCTCTACGACAGCGTAGATACCGCTCGCCGATCAACGGCAGGAAGGCATGCACCTTCTCCCTCCCGACCAAGACCGTGACGAGGCTCCGCCACCTGGCCAACAAGCACGATCAACCGGAAACCTCGATAGTCGCTGCCCTCATCGATGGCCTGTACGCCATGACCAAGACGCAGCAGGCGCGGGAAGAGCAGTTGAAGAAAACTGCCCAAATCGAGCGACAAATAGCCAACCAAGCGAAGTCCCTCCTCAAGGCCCAGCTGGAAGAGGCTATGAAGCACCTGGAACGCCAAGTCGAGCTTGTCGTCATGTGGGAACTGTCTTTGGAGGCAGCTCAACCTCCTTTCGAAGGTGATGAAACGCAAGCGCGACTCGAGGTAGAGAAAAGGATGAAGGGCGTTCAAAGAGAACTTCGCATCATTGCAACCAAGCACGCGCTTACTAGTGAAAGGCTGATCTGACCTTTTGCACCGCCCACCCGATCACAAATGGGTAGATATAGCCTATTAAGCTGTGCTGAACCCAGCGATGGCTTTTATAGATGACCGCCTGCTTGCAGCTAATGAGAGAGGCTTTCAACCAACCATCCAGGAATGTCCCTCACCCCATGTAAAACACGCCATTCATCGACATGGTCGACGCGCTCAACGTAGAACATCAGATAGGGATAGTGCCTCCGCGGCCAGTAGAGCAACCTTGATAAATTCAGCTCATTAACGTACAGAGGCATGCCCGAGGCCGGGTGGCGGCTGATGTGGATATAGGCATTTTCCAGGGCATCGATAAAACCGAGTGCAACCTGCTTGGCCTGCTCACCAAGGTAATAGCTGATAACGTCTTCTACGTCTTGGTTGGCAAGAGCCCAAAGAAATGACGGGCTTGGCCCTCATCCTTGAGTCTTAACAACCTTGGCGCGTAGAGATTCGAAATAGTCACCATCCGCAGGAGCAATTGGGCCTGATTCAGCGCCAGCCAGTAGCAAGCCTCGCAGATGCTGCCGATCCTGGTCCTTGCGAATCAGCTCTCGCAAATATTCACTACCGGTGCTGTAGCCTCGCTGACTGATCTGATCATCGAAAAAGGGCTTGAGAGCATCTGGCAGAGTCCGTGCTTGACAAAATTCGCCAAATCATAACCCTCCAGCCGTGCCTCGCCAGGCACTCGACTCGATAAATTATACAAAACCGCCATCACAGGCATTTTCTTCAAGTGGGTACAAACATGGGTAGAAAAATCATCACACACAAAAAAGCCCCGTTTTCAGGGGCTTTAATGAGAAATTTGGCGGAAGCGTAGAGATTCGAACTCTAGGATAGTTGCCCATCGACGGTTTTCAAGACCGTTGCCTTAAACCACTCGGCCACGCTTCCAGCTCGTTTTGCGGCCGCCATAATACCGTAATGAAACAAGCTGTCAAACTCTCTGTGTCGCGGGTTGCGGGAGCTCTGATAGACTCCTAGCATCTGAACGTCTTAAAACCACAGGTTTACCAAGGAGTGTCGCCATGCGCGAACAGGATTACGCCGTACACCACGGCCAGCAGGTCGAGCAGCAGGAGATCAGCAAGGTCCTGCGCAACACATACAGCCTGCTGGCGCTCACCCTCGCCTTCAGCGGTGTCATGGCCTTCGTGGCCCAGCAGATGCGCGTCGGCTACCCGAACGTGTTCGTGGTGCTGATCGGCTTCTACGGGCTGTTCTTCCTTACCAACAAACTGCGTGATTCGGCCTGGGGCCTGGTGTCCACCTTCGCCCTCACCGGCTTCATGGGCTTTATCCTCGGCCCTATCCTCAACCGCTACCTGGGCATGGCCGGTGGCGCTGAGGTGGTCAGCTCGGCATTTGCCATGACAGCCCTGGTGTTCGGCGGCCTGTCGGCTTATGTGCTGATTACCCGCAAGGACATGAGCTTCCTCAGCGGCTTCATCACTGCGGGCTTCTTTGTCCTGCTGGGTGCTGTGGTGGCCAGCTTCTTCTTCCAGATCAGCGGCCTGCAACTGGCGATCAGCGCTGGCTTCGTGCTGTTCTCGTCGGTCTGCATCCTGTTCCAGACCAGCGCGATCATTCACGGTGGCGAGCGTAACTACATCATGGCGACCATCAGCCTGTATGTGTCGATCTACAACCTGTTTGTCAGCCTGCTGCAGCTGTTTGGCATCATGGGTCGTGATGACTGATTGATTGCTGCAAGAGAAAGCCCGCTTCGGCGGGCTTTTTTTGTGGGCGCTCAACTCATCGATTTAGCTGGAGCCTTGTGGGAGCGGGCGAGCCCGCGAACACCGGCGAAGCCGGTGCCATACACCGAGTCGCATTCTTCGCGGGCACGCCCGCTCCCACAGGTTCGACACCTGGGAAAAAGCGCCCAATAACTGACCATAAAGTCAGATAACCAGGCGAATGGTCGCCGATCATGCCGCCATCGTGCTTTTCTCTACCCCATTTCGCCATCACCCCGTAGAATGCGCTCCTTTTTTCTTCCGGGGCAGCTTTTCGCAATGAGCTCACACGAACACAGCCCAGGCGCGGCGGCGCCTGCCAATGAACTGGTGCTTGGTCTTGAGGACAAGCCACGGCTGTTGATCGGCCTGCTGGCAGCACTGCAGCATCTGTTGGCGATCATCGTGCCGATCGTCACCCCTGGCCTGCTGATTTGCCAGGCGCTGGGGGTTTCCGCACGTGATACCAACCTGATCGTCTCCATGTCGCTGGTCATCTCGGGTATCGCCACCTTCGTCCAGTGCAAGCGCTTCGGGCCGTTCGGTGCCGGGCTGCTGATCGTCCAGGGCACCAGCTTCAACTTCGTCGGCCCGCTGATTGCCGGCGGGGCGCTGATGGTCAAGCAAGGTACGCCGGTAGAAGGCGTGATGGCGGCCATCTTTGGTGTGGTAATCGCCGGCTCGTTCGTCGAGATGGGCGTGTCGCGCATCCTGCCCTTCGTCAAACGCCTGATCACCCCGCTGGTAACCGGCATCGTGGTGCTGATGATCGGCCTGACCCTGATCAAGGTCGGCCTGATCAGCATGGGTGGTGGCTTCGGCGCCATGGCCAATGGCACCTTCGCCAATGGCGAGAACCTGCTGCTGTCGGGCGTGGTGCTGGCGATCATCGTCATCCTCAACCGCATTCCGGTGGTGTGGATGCGCAGCTGCGCCATCGTTATTGCCCTGGCGGCCGGCTATGCGCTGGCCGGTTACCTGGGCCGCCTGGATTTCACCGGCATGCACGAAGCCGCGCTGTTCCAGGTGCCGACGCCGCTGCACTTCGGCCTGGGCTTCTCCTGGGCACTGTTCATCCCGATGCTGGTGATCTACCTGGTAACTTCGCTGGAAGCCATCGGTGACGTAACCGCCACCAGCAAGGTGTCGCGCCAGCCGGTCGAAGGGCCGGTGTGGATGCAGCGGATCAAGGGCGGTGTGCTGGTGAACGGGGCTAACTCGCTGCTGGCCGGTTTGTTCAACACCTTCCCGAGCTCGATCTTTGCCCAGAACAATGGCGTGATTCAGCTGACCGGGATCGCCAGCCGCCATATCGGTATGTGGATTGCCGTGATGCTGGTGCTGCTGGGGCTGTTTCCGAGCGTTGCCGGGGTGATCCAGGCGGTGCCGGAGCCGGTGCTGGGTGGTGCGGCCATGGTCATGTTCGGGGCGGTTGCGGCTTCGGGGATCAATATCCTGGCCAGCACTCGCCTGGACCGTCGTGCCCTGCTGATCATCGCTGTATCCCTGGCCCTCGGCCTGGGTGTGGCGCAGGTGCCGGAGTTCCTGGCGCACATGCCTGCAGCGATTCGCAATGTGCTGGAGTCGGGCGTGGCTACCGGGGGTATCTGTGCCCTGGTGTTGAACTGGTTCTTGCCGGAGAGCAAGGAACAGGCTTGAGCCTGGAGTCCTTCTGTCAGGGCCATGGGGCTGCTTTGCAGCCCATCGCGACGCAAGGCCGCTCCTACACGAGGCCGCGTAGACCTGAAGATTGGTGCAAGACAAAAAGCCCGCCCCGCCATGTACAAGCGGGCGCGGGCTTTTTTGCTTTATCATGGCACCATTCCTTTTGCATGAGTTATCCATGAAATTCGCTATCGCGGTGTTCTCCCCGGCCCATGCGCCCTCCTCGCGGCGCGCCCTGCGCTACGCCGAGGCGGTGCTGGCCGGCGGGCATGAGATTGCCCGGCTGTTCTTCTACCAGGACGGGGTTCACAGTGCCTCGGCCAACGTGGTCGCCCCCCAGGACGAGCTGGATGTTGCCGGCCAATGGCGCGCCTTCATTGCAGCCAACCAGCTGGACGCAGTGGTGTGCATCGCCGCTGCCTTGCGCCGTGGCGTGCTCGACGAGGCCGAGGCCAACCGCTACCAGCGCCCGGCCGTGAACCTGCCCAAGCCTTGGGAGCTGTCGGGGCTTGGCCAGCTTCATGAGGCAGCGCAAGTTGCAGATCGCCTTGTCTGCTTCGGAGGCGACTGAAATGGCCAAATCCTTGTTGATCATCAGCCGCCAGGCGCCGTGGAACGGCCCATCGGCCCGTGAAGCACTGGACATCGCCCTGGCTGGCGGCGCGTTCGATCTGCCGCTGGGCATGCTGTTCCTCGATGACGGCGTGTTCCAGCTCGCTGCGGACCAGCAGCCCACCGCTGTGCAACAGAAGAATCTGGCCGCCAACTTGCAGGCGCTGCCAATGTTCGGCGTCGAGGAACTGTTCGCCTGCAGCCACAGCCTCACTCGCCGCGGCCTGCCAGCCGACACTCTGACGCTGCCGGTGCAAGTGCTGGACGACGCGGCCCTGACCGCGCTGATCGCCCGTTTCGACCAGGTGGTAACGCTCTGATGACGACCCTGCATGTAATTGCCCACTCCCCGTTTGGCGACGAGCGCCTGGCCAGCTGCCTGCGCCTGCTCGGCACCGACGACGCCCTGCTGCTGTGCGGCGATGCTGTATATGCCCTGCGCAGCGGCAGCGAACCGCACCGCCAGCTGCAAGCCGCCGGCCTGGCCCAGCGCCTGTTCGCCCTGGAAGAAGACGTGCAGGCCCGCGCGGTCGGCAACGAGCTGGCCAAGGCCGTGGACTACGCCGGGTTCGTCGAACTGTCGCTGCATTACGACAAGGTCAACAGCTGGCTATGAATACCCTCAACGTTGGCGATCAGGCGATCGCCCTGGACAAGGACGGCTTCCTGGTCGACCTGCAAGACTGGTCGCATGCCGCTGCCGAGGCTTTGGCCGCGCGCGAGGGCATCCCGTTGACGGCGGACCACTGGGAAATCCTCGAACTGCTGCGCCAGTTCTATCAGGAGTTCCAGCTGTCCCCGGCCACGCGCCCGCTGATCAAGTACACGGCCCTCAAACTGGGCCCGGAAAAGGGCAACAGCCCGCACCTCAACCACCTGTTCAACGGCACTCCCGCCAAACTGGCCGCCAAGCTGGCGGGCCTGCCCAAGCCGACCAACTGCATATGACAGAACCTCGCCCGCTTACACTGGAAACCCCCGCCGAACACCCGTTCGCCGAGTTCGTGCGCATTCTTGGCAAAGGCAAGCGCGGCGCGCGTGGCCTGACCCGTGAAGAAGCCCGCACTGCCATGACCCTGCTGCTGGAAGGCAAGGTCGAAGATGCCCAGCTCGGTGCCTTTCTCATGCTGCTGCGGCACAAGGAAGAGAGCGCCGAAGAACTGGCCGGCTTCACCGAGGCCCTGCGCGCCCACTTGCAGGCGCCACGCATCGCCGTTGACCTGGACTGGCCCACCTACGCCGGCAAGAAGCGCCACCTGCCCTGGTACCTGCTAGCTGCCAAATGCCTGGCCAACAATGGCGTGCGCATCCTGATGCACGGTGGCGGTGCACATACCGCCGGGCGCATGTACACCGAGCAGTTGCTGTCCTTGCTGGAAATCCCGCTATGCCGTGACTGGGCTGCGGTCAACCGGGCCCTGGACCAGCAGCGCCTGGCCTTCTTCCCGCTGCAGGACTGGGCGCCGCAGTTGCAGCGCATGATCGATCTGCGCAACACCCTGGGCCTGCGTTCGCCCATCCACTCGCTGGCCCGGGTGCTCAACCCGTTAGCTGCGCGTTGTGGCCTGCAGAGCATCTTCCACCCCGGTTACCAGGCGGTGCACCGCGAGGCCAGCCGCCTGCTGGGCGACCATGCCGTGGTAATCAAGGGCGATGGCGGCGAGATCGAGGTTAACCCCGATGTCATCAGCCATCTGTACGGCACCACCGCCGGCGAAGCCTGGGACGAGGAATGGCCAGCGCTGAGCGAACGCCGCCACGTGAAGCCGCCAAGCCTGCAGCCCGAGCAATTGCTGGCGGTCTGGCGCGGCGAGGCCGAGGACAGCTACGGTGAAATGGCCGTGGTCGCGACCATCGCCCTGGCCTTGCGCGGCCTGGGCCAAGACCGTGAGCAGGCTTTCGCCACGGCACGTGGTTACTGGGGCGCACGCAACCAATCGAATAACTAGATAGTAAGAGTGCAGTCTTTGCGCTAGTTATTCGAACGTTTTCCCCTAGACTGGGCTCCAACGACAAACAACTTTGTTCCGAGGAGCTCACCATGGGCCTTTTGATCGATGGCCGCTGGCATGACCAGTGGTATGAAAACGGCAAGGACGGCACGTTCAAACGCGAAAACGCCCAACGCCGCAATCAGCTGCCCGCTCCCGAAGCTGGCCGTTACCACCTGTACGTCTCGCTAGCCTGCCCATGGGCGCACCGCACCCTGATCTTCCGTGCCCTCAAGGGCCTGGAGCCGTTGATCGACGTGTCGGTGGTCAGCTGGCTGATGCAGGACCATGGCTGGACTTTCGACCAGCAGCAAGGTTCCAGCGGCGACCACCTCGACGCGCTGCAGTACCTGCACCAGCGCTACACACAGGATGACCCGCACTACACTGGCCGCGTGACTGTACCGGTGCTCTGGGACAAGAAAGAGAAACGCATCGTCAACAACGAGTCGTCGGAGATCATCCGCATCTTCAACAGCGCGTTCAACGAACTGACCGGCAATACACTGGACCTGTACCCAGAGCCGCTGCGCCCGACCATCGAGGCGCTGAACGAGCGCATCTACCCGGCGGTGAACAACGGCGTGTATCGCGCAGGCTTTGCCACTACGCAGGAAGCCTACGAGGCTGCGTTTGACGAAGTGTTCAACGAACTGGACTACCTGGAAGACTTGCTGAGCCACAACCGCTACCTGGCCGGGGAATACCTGACCGAGGCCGATGTGCGCCTGTTCACCACCCTTGTGCGCTTCGATGCGGTGTACCACGGGCATTTCAAGTGCAACCTGCGCCGCCTGAGCGATTATCACAACCTGTCGAACTGGCTGCGTGAGCTGTACCAGTGGCCGGGGGTGGCGGGTACAGTGGACATGGAGCATATCCAGAAGCACTACTACATGAGCCACAAGACCATCAACCCGAACGGGATCGTACCCAAGGGGCCGCTGCAGGACTTCAACCTGCCGCATGATCGGGAGCGGTTGCCAGGCAAGGGGATTTGGCAGGCTTGAGATTGCAGGGGCTGCTTTGCAGCCCCAACGATTTCAGCTGTTCTGCGAACCTTCGAACCAGGCCAGCTTGTCACGCAACTGCACCACTTCCCCGACAATCACCAGGGTTGGCGCATGCACTTCATGCTGGGCCACCAGGTCCGGCAAGTCCGCCAAGGTGCCGGTGAACACCCGCTGATTACGCGTAGTCCCCTGCTGCACCAGCGCCGCCGGGGTACTGGCCGCGCGGCCATGGCGAATCAGCTCGGCGCAGATGGTCGGCAAGCCCACCAAGCCCATGTAGAACACCAGGGTCTGTGCCGGCGCCACCAGGTCATGCCAAGGCAGGTTGCTGGTGCCATCCTTCAGGTGCCCGGTCACGAAACGTACTGACTGGGCATAGTCGCGGTGAGTCAGCGGAATTCCACCATAGGCGGAACACCCACTGGCCGCGGTAATGCCCGGCACCACCTGGAACGGGATGCCATGCTCGGCCAGTTCCTCGATCTCTTCGCCGCCCCGGCCGAAGATGAACGGGTCGCCGCCCTTCAGGCGCAGCACACGCTTGCCCTGCCGGGCCAGGTCGACCAGCAGGCGGTTGATCTGGTCCTGAGGCACGGCATGGTCGGCGCGACGCTTGCCCACGTAGATACGCTCGGCATCGCGGCGGCACATATCGATGATCGCCGGTGCCACCAGGCGGTCGTACAGCACCACATCCGCCTGCTGCATCAGGCGCAAGGCACGGAAGGTCAGCAAGTCCGGATCGCCCGGGCCCGCCCCCACCAGGTACACCTCACCGCCCTGCTGCACCGGCGCACCGTCGACCATCGCCTGCAACAGGCGCTCGGCCTCGGCGCCCTGCCCGGCCAGCTGGCGCTCGGCAATCGGCCCCTGAAACACGGTTTCCCAGAAGCCACGGCGCTGGTTGACATCCGGGTACAAGGCCTTGACCTTGTCGCGGAAGCGCGCGGCCAAGCCGGCCAGCTCGCCATAGGCGGACGGGATCCAGGCCTCCAGCTTGGCGCGAATCAAACGCGCCAGTACCGGGGCATCACCGCCACTGGACACCGCGACCACCAACGGCGAACGGTCGACGATCGCCGGGAAGATCACCGTGCACAGGGCCGGCGCATCCACCACGTTGACCGGCAGGCTGAGGGCCTGCGCATCCGCCGACACCTGGGCATTGAGCCCGGGGTCGTCGGTGGCCGCGATTACCAGCCGGCAACCGACCAGGTCGGCTGCCTGATAGCCGCGCACCAGCACCTCGCCGCCACCTTCCCGGGCCAGTGCGGCCAACTGGCCGTCGACATCCGGTGCCACCACGCGCAGCGCGGCGCCGGCATCGGCCAGCAGGCGCGCCTTGCGCAAGGCGATCTCACCGCCGCCAACGACCAGCACGCGGCCGCCCTGCAGCTTGTGGAACAGCGGCAGGTAATCCATTTAGCGGATAACCTCGACGCCGCCCATGTAAGGCTTCAGCACTTCCGGCACACGGATCGAACCGTCGGCCTGCTGGTAGTTTTCCAGCACGGCAACCAGGGTACGGCCTACGGCCAGGCCGGAGCCGTTGAGGGTGTGCACCAGCTCTGGCTTGCCGGTTTCCGGGTTGCGCCAGCGGGCCTGCATGCGGCGCGCCTGGAAGTCACCGCAGTTGGAGCACGAGCTGATTTCGCGGTACTTGTCCTGGCTTGGTACCCACACTTCCAGGTCGTAGGTCTTCACCGCACCAAAGCCCATGTCGCCGGTGCACAGGGCCAGCACGCGGTACGGCAGCTCCAGCAGCTGCAGCACGCGCTCGGCGTTGGCAGTCAGGCCTTCCAGGGCTTCCATCGACTTGGACGGCTCGACCACCTGCACCATCTCGACCTTGTCGAACTGGTGCTGGCGGATCATGCCGCGGGTGTCACGGCCGGAAGCACCGGCTTCGCTGCGGAAGCACGGGGTGTGGGCAACCAGCTTCAGTGGCAGCTGCTTGGCGTCGAGGATTTCACCGGCCACCAGGTTGGTCAGCGACACTTCAGCGGTCGGGATCAGGTAGAAGTCGGCCTCGCCTTCGCGGCTGATCTTGAACAGGTCTTCCTCGAACTTCGGCAGCTGGCCGGTGCCCTGCAGGGCCGGGGCCTGGACCAGGTACGGGGTGTAGTGCTCCTCGTAGCCGTGCTCGCCGGTGTGCAGGTTGATCATGAACTGCGCCAGGGCGCGGTGCAGGCGGGCGATCGGGCCGCGCAGCACGGCAAAGCGTGCGCCAGACAGCTTGGCGGCGGCTTCGAAGTCCAGGCCACCGCTGACTTCGCCAAGGGCGACGTGGTCCTTGATTTCGAAGTCGAAAGCCTTCGGCGTGCCCCAACGGCGCACTTCGACGTTGTCGTCTTCGCTGGCACCGACCGGTACGCTGGCGTCCGGCAGGTTGGGAATGGTCAGCAGGATGCCATCCAGTTCGGCCTGGATGCCGTCCAGTTCGGTCTTGCCGGCAGCCAGTTCGATGGCCATGCGCTCGACGTCGGCCATCAGCGGCGCAATGTCTTCGCCCTTGGCCTTGGCCTGGCCGATAGACTTGGAACGGGCGTTACGCTCGGCCTGCAGCTGCTCGGTGCGGGTCTGCACAGCCTTGCGGCGCTCTTCCAGTGATTCGATGCGCGCGACATCCAGGCTGAAGCCACGGGAGGCCAGGCGATCCGCCACTTCCTGAAGTTGGCCGCGTAACAGTTTGGAATCGAGCATATCGTTCTCTCGTTATGTGTAGGTGTTGGTTCAGAATCGGGTCAGGGACAGGCCGGCCCAGGTCGCGAGCAGCCCGCCCACCACGCTGATACCGGTATAGCCCAGAGCCAGCGGCACTTGCCCGCTTTCCAGCAGGCGTACGGTATCCAGCGAAAAGGAGGAAAAAGTCGTCAGGCCACCGAGGAAGCCGACGATCAGCCCGGCGCGCAGCTCGACCGGCACGATCGGCTTGTGCAGGAACAGGCCATAGAGCAGGCCGATCAGCAGGCAGCCAATCAGGTTGACCGCCAGCGTACCGAGATAGAAGTGCCGTGGCCAGTGGGCAGCCACCCAGTTGGTGGTAGCAAAGCGCAACAAGGTACCGGCAATACCGCCAGCGCTGACGGCGGCAATCAGTGCAATCACGGTTTTCTCCGCTGGCGGGGGCTGTTGCGGTCAAGGTCGGCCAAGTGGCGCAGCTTCTCGCCAATCTTCAGTTCCAGGCCACGAGGCACCGGCTGGTAGTACTGGCGCGGCTCGAGCTCCTCGGGGAAGTAGTCTTCGCCGGCGGCATAGGCGTCGGGTTCATCGTGGGCATAGCGGTACTCGTCGCCATAGCCCAGTTGCTTCATCAGCTTGGTCGGGGCGTTGCGCAGGTGCAGCGGCACTTCCAGCGAACCGTGCTCGGCGGCCTCGCGCAGGGCGGTCTTGAAGCCCATGTATACCGCGTTGCTCTTCGGTGCGCAGGCGAGGTAGGTGATGGCCTGGGCCACCGCCAGTTCGCCCTCGGGGCTGCCCAGGCGCTCTTGCACATCCCAGGCCGCCAGGCACAGGCTGAGCGCGCGCGGGTCGGCGTTGCCGATGTCCTCGCTGGCCATGCGCACCACGCGGCGGGCGATGTACAGCGGGTCGCAGCCGCCATCGAGCATGCGCGCGAACCAGTACAGGGCGCCATCGGGGTTGGAGCCGCGCACCGACTTGTGCAGCGCGGAAATCTGGTCGTAGAACGCCTCGCCCCCCTTGTCGAAGCGGCGGCGGCTGTCGCCGAGCAGGCTCTGCAGCATCTCGACGTCGATCTCGCTGCCATCTTCAGCCAGGTCCGAGGCGTTTTCCAGGAAGTTGAGCATGCGCCGGCCATCACCATCGGCGGCGGCCATCAGCATCTTGAAGGCGTCGTCACCAACCCGCAGGTTGCGCTTGCCCAGGCCGCGTTCTTCAGTCAGCGCGCGGTTGACCAGCTTGCGCAGCGCCGCCTCGTCCAGGCTCTTGAGCACATACACCCGCGCCCGCGACAGCAATGCGTTGTTCAGCTCGAACGACGGGTTTTCGGTGGTGGCGCCAATGAACAGCAGGGTGCCGTCTTCCACATAGGGCAGGAAGGCATCCTGCTGCGACTTGTTGAAGCGGTGCACTTCGTCGACGAACAGGATGGTACGGCGGCCGTACTGGCCAGCCTGCTGCTTGGCCACCTCGACCGCCTGGCGAATTTCCTTCACCCCGGCCAGTACCGCCGACACCGTTTCGAAGTGCGCGTCGCAGAACTGCGCCAGCAGCCGCGCGAGGGTGGTCTTGCCCACCCCTGGCGGCCCCCAGAAGATCATCGAGTGCAGCGCACCCTGCTCCAGCGCCTCGCGCAGCGGTTTGCCGCGCGCCAGCAGGTGCTCCTGGCCGACGTACTCGTCCAGGTTGGACGGGCGCAGGCGAGCGGCCAGGGGCTGGGCGACGGGTTCGCTTCGAAACAGGTCCATGGCGAGCTCTGGTTACTCCTTGATGACGTCCGCGCCTTTGGGGATGTCGAACTTGAACTTGCTGTCCGGCACCGCCTGGTTGGCTTTCACGCCATTGAACAGGATGTTGGTGCGCTGGCCGACGCTGTCGATCAGCTGCATGTCGTTGATCAGGCCCTTGCGGAACGACACGCGCAGCGAGTCGAACAGGGTGTCCTTGGTCTTCGGCTTGAGGGTGAAGTCCATCACTTCGCCCTGCTCCTTCGAGCTGATGTCGAAGCTCTGGCTGATCTTCGACACGTCACCGGACAGCAGCAGCGCCGGGGTCTGGTTCAGGCGCTGGTCGAGCTTCTTGATGGTCGCCTGCTCCAGGTCCGGGTCCCACAGGGTGACGTTCTTGCCGTCAGATACCACCACCTGCTCCTGCGGCGCATCGGTGTGCCAGTAGAACAGGCCCGGGCGCTTGACGGTCATCTTGCCGGAGGTTTCCTGCAGGCTGGTGCCGCCGGCGTCCAGGGTCAGCTGGGAAAAGTTGGCCTCGATGGTCTGCGACTTTTCCAGCAATTGGGTCAGGCGTTGTACGTCTTGCTCACCGGCAAAAGCCGATACGGTGGCCGACACAGAAGCCGCGGCCAGGGCAGAAACCAACAGCATGCGAATCGCGCGCATGGGAGTCCTCATCGAGCATTGAAAAGGCCGGGCGCCACCGTTGGCGCCCGGCAAGGTGTTCGTCAGTCGCGCGGGCCGCCCGGGGCTATCACTTCCCGCGAGCCGTTGCTGTTCATGGGGGTGACCACGCCGGCCATTTCCATGGCTTCGATCATGCGGGCGGCGCGGTTGTAGCCGATCTTCAGTTTGCGCTGCACGGCCGAGATGGACGCGCGGCGGCTTTCCAGCACGAACTGCACGGCCTCATCATACAGGGCGTCGCTTTCCGAATCTTCGCCATCGCCACCACCGCCGCCGCCTTCGAAGCCGCTGCCGGCCTCCTCGACGCCGTTGAGGATGTCGTCGTTGTAGTCCGGGGCGCCGCGCAGCTTCCACGCTTCCACCACGCGGTGCACCTCGTCGTCGGAGACGAACGCGCCGTGCACACGAATCGGCAGGCTGGTGCCCGGCGGCATGTACAGCATGTCACCGTGGCCCAGCAGCTGTTCGGCACCACCCTGGTCGATGATGGTCCGCGAGTCGATCTTGCTCGACACCTGGAACGCCATGCGGGTCGGGATGTTGGCCTTGATCAGGCCGGTAATCACATCCACCGATGGGCGCTGGGTAGCGAGGATCAGGTGGATACCGGCCGCACGTGCCTTCTGGGCGATACGGGCGATCAGCTCTTCGACCTTCTTGCCGACGATCATCATCATGTCGGCGAATTCGTCGACCACCACCACGATGGTCGGCAGGGTTTTCAGCGCAGGCGGCTCGTCGTCCATGCTCTCGCGGCGGTACAGCGGGTCATGGATGATCTCGCCGGCGTCCTGGGCGTCCTTGATCTTGCGGTTGAAGCCGGCCAGGTTACGCACGCCCATGGCCGCCATCAGCTTGTAGCGCCGCTCCATCTCGGCCACGCTCCAGCGCAGGGCGTTGGCGGCATCCTTCATGTCGGTGACCACCGGGCACAGCAGGTGCGGGATGCCCTCGTAGATCGACAGTTCGAGCATTTTCGGGTCGATCATGATCAGCCGCGCGTCTTCCGGGCTGGACTTGAACAGGATCGACAGGATCATCGCGTTCACACCCACCGACTTACCGGAACCGGTGGTACCGGCCACTAGCAGGTGCGGCATCTTGGCCAGGTCGGTGATCACCGGCTTGCCGCCGATGTCGTGGCCCAGGGCCAGGGTGACCGGCGACTTCTGCTCGTCGTACTGCGGCGTGGCCAGCACTTCGGAGAAACGCACCATCTGCCGGTTCTCGTTGGGGATCTCGATACCCACGGTGGTCTTGCCGGGGATGACCTCGACCACACGCACACTGGTCACTGCCAGCGAACGCGCCAGGTCCTTGGCCAGGTTGGCGATACGGCTGACTTTCACACCGGCGGCCGGCTGGATTTCGTAACGGGTAATCACCGGGCCCGGGTGGATCGAGTCCACCGCCACTTCCACGCCGAATTCCTTGAGTTTGATTTCCAGCAACTGGCCGACACCGGCCAGGGATTCCGGCGAGTACTCGATCTTCTTCTGTTCGGCCGGGTCGAGGATGGAGATCGACGGCAAGGTGCCTTCCACCGCGCTGTCGACGAACAGCGGCGCCTGCTTCTCCTTCATCACCCGCTTGCTCGGCTCCGGCGCCCTGGCGGGTGTCGGCGGCACGATCATCGGGGCCGCGGCAGGTTGTTCGCGGGAGATTACCGGCTCACGTGGTGCCGGCGACTCGCGTGGCACCACAGGCTCGCGCGACAGGGTTGGCTCACGTGGCTCGACCGGCTGGGCAGGTGCTTCTTCACGCTTGAAGATGCGCTCGCGCAGCGCCGGCTTGGCCGGTTCGCGCTTGTCGGCGGCCATTGGCGCGGCCTTGACCACCGGTTCATCCTCGCGCAGCTGCGCCTCCAGGCGCTTGCGCTCGTTGCGCGCTTCCCACCAACGGTTGGCGGCGCCCTGCACCAGCTCGAACAGGTCGAGGGTGATCTTGCCGGTCAGGTCCATCACCTTGAACCACGACAGGTCGGTGAACACGGTCAGGCCGAACAGGAACAGAGCAATGAACATCAGCGTGCTGCCCTGCACGTTCAGCAGGTTGCGCGCTAGGTCGCCCAGGCTCTCGCCCAGTGCGCCACCGGCGGAGAACGGCATGCTCGCAGGCGGGTGGAAATGGATATGCGCCAGCGCCGCACCAGACAGCACCAGGAACACCAGGCCGATCAGCCGCCAGGAGAACAGCCAGCCGCTCCAGTCCCAGGGCTGGTGGCGTTCGCGGAAGATCTGCCAGGTCTTTATCGCCAGCAGCAGCGGGAAGATGTAGGCGAAGTACCCCAGCACCATGAACAGGATGTCGGCGAAGTAGGCACCGGCACGCCCGGCGGCGTTCTGCACCTGGTCGATGTTGCTGGTGTGGCTGAAGCCCGGGTCCGACGTATCGTAGGTCAGCAGCGCCATCCACAGGTACAGGCACAGGGCGCCGACAGCGATCAACGCACCTTCCTTGAGGCGATAATGCAGCTGCTGCCGCCACAGGGGGACGGGCAAGGGAGCTGGAGTTGCGGTGGATTTCTTCAAAACGCGTCTATTCCTGCGCGTGCTGCGCGTCCAATAGTGATCGGCCGACGGTGCGGCCAATGAACCACTACTTTTAACATTACTGCCCGCCAGCCGCCATGGCGGCACGCCAGATGGGGGTATGGCCGGGGGCGACTTTCATATAGCTGCAATTTGAGCATGCATTTTCTTTTGTGACAAAGGCTTATGCTGTGTTTTTGCACAGGTGTGACAGCAAATGTAGCGGATGGTGCCTGCTGTTCCATGAATGTGTAGGAAATTGCCTAAATTACCGAGGCAACCTTGCTCCTTGTAGGAGCAGCCTTGTGCTGCGAAGAGGCCACCAAGGCCGTCACACCGGCTGTGGCACTAATGGCCTCTTCGCAGCGCAAGGCTGCTCCTACAAGGTGCCCCTCTGGCTTTGGGGGCCAAAGAGATTGACCCTGCTTTTCACCCGCGCCATGCTGCCCTCTCCCCTCCCCCACCGCACGATAGACCATGCTCACCTGGCTGACCCGCGACTCGCTGACCTTCCCGCCACTGGAAAAGGCCCTGCACGACCCCAACGGCCTGCTCGCTGCCGGCGGCGACCTGAGCCCCGAGCGCCTGGTGCAGGCCTATCGCCATGGCTGCTTCCCGTGGTACCAGGACGGCCAGCCGATCCTCTGGTGGTCGCCCGACCCGCGCACGGTGCTGCTCCCGGACCAGCTGCACGTGTCGCGCTCGCTGGCCAAGCTGATGCGCCAGGGTCGTTACCAGGTCAGCTTCGACACCGACTTCCCGGCGGTGATCGCCGCCTGCGCCGCGCCACGCGACTACGCCGACGGTACCTGGATCACCGACACCATGCGCGCCGCCTACTGCGAGCTTCACCGGCGCGGTATCGCCCATTCGGTGGAGGTGCGCCAGGATGGCGAGCTGGTCGGCGGCCTGTACGGCCTGGCCATGGGCCAGCTGTTCTTCGGCGAATCGATGTTCAGCCGCGCCGACAACGCCTCCAAGGTCGGCTTCGTGACCCTGGTCAACCACCTGCGCCAGGCCGGCTTCGTCCTCATCGACTGCCAGATGCCGACCAACCACCTGCACAGCCTGGGCGCCCACGCCATCAGCCGCGCCGAGTTCGCCGGCTACCTGGCACGCCACCTCGACCAGCCCAACAGCGCCACATGGCTTCCCTAGGCGAGTTCCCATAGCTGGCTTACACTTAAAGCAAAGTCTCACCGAGGGGGTTGATCATGACAGAGTTGGCGCGGTTGAAGTTCTATGCCACTCAGCCCCACTCCTGCAGCTACCTGCCCGACGAACAGGCAACCACACTGTTCCTCGACCCCAGCCAGCCGATGGACGTGCACGTGTACGCCGATTTGTCGGAAATGGGCTTCCGCCGCAGTGGCGACCACCTGTACCGCCCGCATTGCCAGAACTGCAATGCCTGCGTGCCGGCACGCATCCCGGCGGCACGCTTCATCCCCAACCGCCAGCAACGGCGCATCCTCAAGCGCAACGCCGACCTGACCGTGACCGCCGCACGCCCGGCGTTCAAGGAAGAGTACTTCGAGCTGTACCGGCGCTATATCGAAACGCGCCACGCCGACGGTGACATGTACCCGCCCAGCCGCGACCAGTTCTCCACCTTCCTGGTGCGCGACCTGCCGTTCTGCTGGTTCTACGAGTTCCGCCTGGAAGGCCGCCTGATGGCGGTAGCGGTATGCGACCTGCTGCCCAACGGCCTGTCAGCGGTGTACACCTTCTACGAGCCGGACGAAGAACGCCGCAGCCTGGGCCGCTTCGCCATCCTCTGGCAGATCACCGAAGCCCTGCGCCAGGACCTGGAGGCGGTTTACCTGGGTTACTGGATCAAGAACTGCAAGAAAATGAACTACAAGACGCAGTATCGGCCTATCGAACTGTTGATAAATCAGCGCTGGGTCACCCTCAACTGAAAGGCATTGGCTTGACACACAGTTTTCGGGCATAATCCACGCCACTTTTTTGCCCGGTGCGGTTATGCGTCGGGCCAACACTGGATCCGAGGGCTCTACTGCATGTCGAAAGAAGACAGCTTCGAAATGGAAGGTACTGTCGTCGACACCCTGCCCAACACCATGTTCCGCGTGGAGTTGGAAAACGGGCACGTCGTAACCGCGCACATCTCCGGAAAGATGCGCAAGAACTACATCCGTATTCTCACTGGCGACAAGGTCCGCGTCGAACTGACGCCCTACGACCTGAGCAAGGGCCGCATCACCTACCGTGCGCGCTAAGCTCAAGCCATGAAAAAGCCCGGCCATGTGCCGGGCTTTTTTGTGCCTTCAGGATTGCAGGGGCTGCTTTGCAGCCCATTCGCAGCACAAGGCTGCTCCTACAAGGGCAACGCGCATTCCCTGTAGGAGCAGCCTTGTGCTGCGAATGGGCCGCAACGCGGCCCCCGCTATCACGCAACCTCAGCCGTGGTCTCGAAGTCGAACACCAACTCGCCATCGCGCAGGTCGACGTGCACCACGCCACCATGCTCGGCCAGTTCGCCAAACAGGATCTCCTCGGCCAGCGGCCGCTTGATCTTGTCCTGGATCAGCCGCGCCATCGGCCGCGCACCCATCTGCACGTCGTAGCCCGAGGCCGCCAGCCAGCCGCGTGCATCATCGCTGACTTCCAGCAACACTCGTTTGTCTTCCAGCTGCGCCTGCAGTTCGATAAGGAACTTGTCGACGATGCTCTTGATCGTCTCGTGGCTCAGGCGGCCAAACTGGATGATGGTGTCCAGGCGGTTGCGGAACTCCGGCGTGAAGCTCTTGCGGATGACTTCCATGGCATCGGACGCATGGTCCTGATGAGTAAAGCCGATCGAGGCCCGCGCGGCGGTTTCTGCGCCAGCGTTGGTGGTCATGATCAGGATCACGTTGCGGAAGTCGGCCTTGCGCCCGTTGTTGTCGGTCAGGGTGCCGTGGTCCATCACCTGCAGCAGCAGGTTGAAGACTTCCGGGTGGGCCTTCTCGATTTCGTCGAGCAGCAATACGCAGTGCGGTTGCTTGGTGATCGCCTCGGTCAGCAAACCACCCTGGTCGAAGCCAACATAGCCAGGAGGCGCACCGATCAGGCGCGACACGGTGTGGCGCTCCATGTACTCGGACATGTCGAAGCGCACCAGCTCCACGCCCAGCGCCTTGGCCAGCTGCCGTGCTGCTTCGGTCTTGCCGACGCCGGTCGGGCCGGCGAACAGGAACGAACCGACAGGCTTGTCCGGCGACTTGAGGCCGGCGCGGGACAGCTTGATGGCGGTGGCCAGCGAATCGATCGCCTGGTCCTGACCAAATACGGTCAACTTCAGGTCACGCTCGAGGTTGCGCAGCAGTTCCTTGTCGGAACTGGTGACGTGCTTCGGCGGAATCCGCGCGATCTTGGCGACGATGTCTTCGACCTGCGGCACGTCGATGCGCTTGACGCGGTTGGCCTCCGGCTGCAGGCGCTGGTAGGCACCGGCTTCGTCGATCACGTCGATGGCCTTGTCCGGCATGTGCCGGTCATTGATATAGCGCGAGGCCAGCTCAGCGGCGGCGCGCAAGGCTTCGTCGCTGTACTCGATGTTGTGGTGGCTTTCGAAACGCCCTTTCAGGCCACGCAGGATGCCAACGGTGTCTTCGACCGATGGCTCGCTGACATCGACCTTCTGGAAGCGCCGCGCCAGGGCACGGTCCTTCTCGAAGATGCCGCGGAATTCCTGGAACGTGGTCGAACCGATGCAACGGATCTCACCGGACGACAGCAACGGCTTGAGCAGGTTGGACGCATCCATCACCCCGCCCGACGCCGCACCGGCACCAATGATGGTGTGGATTTCGTCGATGAACAGGATCGCCTGCGGGCGCTTGCGCAGCTCGCCGAGCAGCGCCTTGAAGCGCTTCTCGAAATCGCCACGGTATTTGGTACCCGCCAGCAGTGCGCCGAGGTCGAGGGAATACACCACGCTCTGCGCCAGCAAATCGGGCACCTGGCCATCGACGATACGCTTGGCCAGGCCTTCGGCGATGGCGGTCTTGCCTACGCCTGCCTCACCCACCAGCAGCGGGTTGTTCTTGCGCCGACGGGCAAGGATTTGCGCCACGCGCTCAACTTCCTGCTCGCGGCCTACCAGCGGGTCGATACGGCCGGCACGGGCCAGTTCGTTCAGGTTGCTGGCATAGGCATCCAGCGGGTTGCTCGAAGAGGCGGTATCGCCGCCCTCTTCATCCTGCATTTCCTGGTCGTTTTCGGAATGCGGACCATGGCCCGGCACCTTGGAGATGCCATGGGCGATGTAGTTGACCACGTCGATGCGGGCCACGCTCTGCTGCTTGAGCAGGAACACGGCCTGGCTTTCCTGTTCGCTGAAGATCGCCACCAGCACGTTGGCGCCAGTGACTTCACGCTTGCCGGAGCTTTGCACGTGGAACACGGCACGCTGCAGTACACGCTGGAAGCCCAGGGTCGGCTGGGTTTCGCGATCTTCATCGTTGACCGGGATCAGGGGTGTGGTGGAATCGATGAACTCTTGCAGGTCGTGCTTGAGTTTGTCGAGATTGGCGCCACAGGCGCGCAGAACGGTCGCGGCAGCCTCATTGTCAAGGAGTGCCAGCAGCAGATGTTCGACGGTCATGAACTCATGACGCTTCGAACGAGCCTCCTTGAAGGCAAGATTGAGGGTGACTTCGAGCTCGCGGTTTAACATAGCTTCACCTCATACCCAAGTGGTCGGCGATTAACCGTCCTTCTCGATTTCACAGAGTAGCGGATGCTGGCTTTCCCTGGCGTATTGGTTGACCTGCATAGCCTTTGTTTCGGCGATGTCACGGGTAAACAATCCGCACACTGCCCGCCCTTCGGTATGGACGGTCAGCATGATCTTGGTCGCCAGCTCGCGGTTCAGATTGAAGAACGTCTCGAGCACTTCGACGACGAAATCCATCGGCGTGTAGTCATCGTTGAACAAAACCACCTTGTACATCGGTGGCGCCTGCAGGATCGGCTTGGCTTCCTGAACTGCAAGACCCGAGCCGTCGTCCTCATTCGATTGCGGGCGATCCTGATTGAATGTTAGTCGAATCTCACTAGGTGCATGCATGGAAAGAATTTCATCATGAGCGACAGGTTAAGGTTGTGGGTTGACTGCGAAGGGCACGGCCAGCGCAGGCGCCGGGCGACCTTGACTATCGGCAAAACGGTGTTACAACCAATAAGAACCCACCGTGGTCGATAAAGATCCGCGCAGTCAACCAGATTTTTCGCATGGTTCGTATGCGGATGAAGTGGATGATACTCCAGTGATGGAGTCCTTTGCAGAGGGACATAGGGATGGCAAGCGGTAAAGTCAAGTGGTTCAACAATGCCAAGGGCTACGGATTCATCAATGAAGAGGGCAAGACTGACGACTTGTTCGCTCATTATTCAGCCATCCAGATGGACGGGTACAAGACGCTCAAGGCCGGCCAGGCCGTGAGCTTCGACATCGTCCAGGGCCCCAAAGGCCTGCACGCGGTGAATATCAGCAGCGCCACTGCCGCCGCGGCCGCCAGGGCTCCGCACACCAGCAGCACTGCCGACGCCTGAACTGCCGCGCTGCCTGCCGGTACACGAAAAAACCGGCCGCCTCCTGACTGGAAGCGGCCGGTTTTCCGTTGCCTTACATATGCTTGATCATTTCATCGCCAAAGCCTGAACTGCTTACCAGCCTGGCGCCGTCCATCAGGCGTTCGAAGTCATAGGTCACGGTCTTGGCGGCAATCGCGCCATTGGTACCCTTGATGATCAGGTCCGCCGCCTCGGTCCAGCCCATGTGCCGCAGCATCATCTCCGCCGACAGGATCACCGAGCCCGGGTTGACCTTGTCCTGCCCGGCATACTTGGGCGCGGTGCCGTGGGTGGCCTCGAACATGGCCACGGTGTCGGACAGGTTGGCACCCGGCGCAATGCCGATACCGCCCACTTCCGCCGCCAGGGCATCGGACAGGTAGTCACCGTTGAGGTTGAGGGTGGCGATCACGTCGTACTCGGCCGGGCGCAGCAGGATCTGCTGCAGCATGGCGTCGGCGATGGCGTCCTTGACGATGACCTCACGGCCGCTCTTGGGGTTCTTGAACTTCATCCACGGGCCACCATCGAGCAACTCGGCCCCGAACTCGTCGCGCGCCACTTCATAGCCCCAGTCCTTGAAGGCACCCTCGGTGAACTTCATGATGTTGCCCTTGTGCACCAGGGTCAGCGACTCGCGGTCGTTGTCCACCACATACTGCAGGGCCTTGCGCACCAGGCGCTTGGTGCCTTCCTTCGACACCGGCTTGACGCCAATGCCACAGTCCTGGTCGAAGCGGATCTTGGTAACGCCCATTTCCTCCTTGAGGAACTTGATCACCTTGTTCGCCTCGGGCGAACCGGCCTTCCACTCGATGCCGGCATAGATGTCTTCGGAGTTCTCGCGGAAGATCACCATGTCCACATCGCCTGGCTTCTTCACCGGGCTGGGCACGCCCTGGAACCACAGCACCGGGCGCAGGCACACGTACAGGTCCAGCTGCTGGCGCAGGGCCACGTTGAGCGAACGGATACCGCCGCCCACCGGGGTGGTCAGCGGCCCCTTGATCGACACCACGTAATCACGCACGGCATCGAGGGTTTCCTGGGGCAGCCAGGTGTCCTGGTCGTACACCTGGGTGGCTTTTTCGCCGGCGTACACCTCCATCCAGGCGATCTTGCGCTTGCCGCCGTAGGCCTTCTGCACGGCGGCGTCGACCACTTTTATCATTACCGGCGAGACATCGACGCCAATCCCGTCGCCCTCGATATAAGGAATGATCGGGTTGTCGGGAACGTTGAGCGAATGGTCTGCATTGACGGTGATCTTCGCGCCGTCGGTCGGAACCTTGATTTTCTGGTATCCCATGCTTGCACTACTCCGCTGTCGGGTGTGATTGGACATCATGCGATCCACTGAGCCTAAACCACATCTGCCGACCTGCAAGGCATGCGACAACCCGCCACATTGCCGCTTAGTCTTTGGTCTTATAAATGG
Source organism: Pseudomonas sp. UYEF17 (assembly GCF_040546125.1). Taxonomy (NCBI): domain Bacteria; kingdom Pseudomonadati; phylum Pseudomonadota; class Gammaproteobacteria; order Pseudomonadales; family Pseudomonadaceae; genus Pseudomonas; species Pseudomonas sp. UYEF17. The sequence continues at coordinate 373,933 of NZ_JBEPNE010000004.1, read as the reverse complement.
GCCGATATCACTTGGCCTTGCTGATTAGCCCGAATGGTTTGGTATACTCCGCCGCGACCGAAGGGTCATCGGGGCGATCCCTTGGAAAAATGCGGACCGCCCTTGGCCATGAATGGACACAAAGCCTGGCCACGAAGCCTGGACTGTTACCGCAGCCCAGCACTTGACGCTCGACTGATGCATCCACCATCACCGCTCGCAGCCTCTCGACTTTCCGCTCATGGCGTTGCCAGGGCGATGCGCCTACCCTGCGCACCACGAGACTCGAGCACGCTCAGCACACAGAGAGTTAACCCGCATGCCCACCCGTTCCAAGATCATCTATACCTTCACCGACGAAGCCCCCGCCCTCGCCACTTACTCGCTGCTGCCGATCATCGAAGCCTTCACCGCTTCGGCTGACATCGCCGTCGAAACCCGCGACATCTCCCTGGCTGGCCGTATCCTCGCCGCCTTCCCGGAGCAACTGGGCGCAGAGAAGCAAGTAGGCGATCACCTGGCGGAACTGGGCCAGCTGGCTACCACCCCTGAAGCCAACATCATCAAGCTGCCGAACATCAGCGCCTCGGTACCGCAGCTGAAAGCCGCGATCAAGGAACTGCAGGGCAAGGGCTTCAACATCCCTGACTACGCCGACGAGCCGGCCACCGCGGAAGAGAAAGAATCCCGCGCCCGCTACGACCGCATCAAAGGTTCCGCCGTGAACCCGGTCCTGCGCGAAGGCAACTCCGACCGCCGCGCGCCGCTGTCGGTCAAGAACTACGCCCGCAAGCACCCGCACAAGATGGGCGCCTGGGCTGCCGACTCCAAGTCGCACGTTGCCCACATGACCCAGGGTGACTTCTACGGCAGCGAGAAAGCCGCACTGATCGAAGCTGACGACAGCCTGCGCATCGAGCTGGTCGGCAAAGACGGCAACACCACCGTACTGAAAGAAAAGACTGCGGTAAAAGCTGCCGAAGTCATCGACTGCGCCACCATGAGCCGCAAGGCCCTGAAAGCCTTCATCGCCGAGCAGATCGCCGATGCCAAGGCTTCCGGCGTGCTGCTGTCGGTACACCTGAAAGCCACCATGATGAAGGTCTCCGACCCGATCATGTTCGGCGTCATCGTCGAAGAGTTCTACAACGACGTGCTGGCCAAGCACGCCGCCGCCCTGGCTGAAGTAGGCTTCAACGCCAACAACGGCATCGGCGACCTGTACGCCCGCATCAAGGACCTGCCAGCCGAGAAGCAGGCCGAGATCGAAGCCGACATCCAGGCCCTGTACGCCCAGCGTCCGGCCCTGGCCATGGTCAACTCCGACAAAGGCATCACCAACCTGCACGTGCCGAGCGACGTCATCGTCGACGCCTCGATGCCGGCCATGATCCGTGACTCGGGCAAGATGTGGAACGCCGCCGGCGAACTGCAGGATGCCAAGGCGATCATCCCGGACCGCTGCTACGCCGGCATCTACCAGGCCACCATCGAAGACTGCAAGGCCAACGGCGCCTTCGACCCGACCACCATGGGCAGCGTACCGAACGTCGGCCTGATGGCACAGAAGGCCGAAGAATACGGCTCCCACGACAAGACCTTCCAGATCAAGGCCGACGGCGTCGTGCGCGTGGTCGACAGCAAAGGCCAGGTCGTTCTCGAGCAGAACGTCGAAGCCGGTGACATCTTCCGCATGTGCCAGGTCAAGGACGCGCCGATCCAGGACTGGGTCAAGCTGGCCGTCAACCGTGCCCGCCTGAGCAACACCCCTGCAGTGTTCTGGCTGGACCCGGCCCGCGCCCACGACGGCGTGATGATCGAGAAGGTGCAGAAGTACCTGAAGGATCACGACACCTCCGGCCTGGACATCCGCATCCTGGCACCGGTCGACGCCATCAAGTTCTCCCTGGCCCGCATCCGCGAAGGCAAGGACACCATCTCGGTGACCGGCAACGTGCTGCGTGACTACCTGACCGACCTGTTCCCGATCATGGAACTGGGCACCAGCGCCAAGATGCTGTCGATCGTGCCGCTGATGAGCGGTGGCGGCCTGTTCGAAACCGGCGCCGGCGGTTCGGCACCGAAGCACGTGCAGCAGCTGGTGGAAGAGAACTTCCTGCGTTGGGACTCGCTGGGTGAATTCCTGGCCCTGGCCGCTTCCCTGGAGCACCTGGGCAACACCTACGACAACCCGCGCGCCAAAGTGCTGGCCAATACCCTGGACCAGGCCACCGGCAAGTTCCTCGACACCAACAAGTCGCCTTCGCGCAAAGTCGGTGGTATCGACAACCGCGGCAGCCACTTCTACCTGACCCTGTACTGGGCCCAGGCCCTGGCTGCGCAGAACGACGACGCTGCCCTGCAGGCACGCTTCGCACCACTGGCCAAGACCCTGACCGAGAACGAGGAGACCATCGTCGCCGAGCTCAACGCCGTCCAGGGCAAGCCGGCCGACATCGGTGGCTACTACGCCCCGGATGCCGAGCTGACCGCCAAGGTGATGCGCCCAAGCCAGACCCTGAACAGCGCCATTGCCGCCCTGTAAGGTTCGCTTGAAGTAACAGCACAAACCCCGGCCACGCACCGGGGTTTGTGCTTTCTGGCCCCCGGGGCTGCTTTGCAGCCCTTCGCGGGCACGCCCGCTCCCACAGGAAAAGTGCTTTCAGTCAGGCTGGCGCACCACTTGTGGGAGCGGGCATGCCCGCGAAGGGCCGCAAAGCGGCCCCCTCAATCGACAAGGAAACAACAATGACCTGGCAACCCCACATCACCGTCGCCACCATCGTCGAACACGAAGGCAAGTTCCTCTTCGTCGAAGAGTTCAAAGCCAACCAGCACGTCTTCAACCAGCCCGCCGGCCACCTCGAACCCAACGAGACCCTGCCCCAGGCCGCCCTGCGCGAAACCCTCGAAGAAACCGCCTGGGAAGTCGAGCTCACCGGCGTCGTAGGCATCTACCTGTACACCGCCCCAAGCAACGGCGTGACCTACCAGCGCATCTGCTTCGCCGCCCGCCCCGTGCGCCATCACGCCGACCTGGCGCTGGACAGCGACATCGTCCGCGCCGTGTGGCTGACCCGCGACGAACTGCTGGCCGACCCCGCCCGCTGGCGCAGCGAGCTGGTGCCACGCTGCCTCGACGACTACCTCAAAGGCCCCTTGCACAGCCTCGACCTGCTGCGCGACTGACGCGCCGCCGCAGGTTTGATAGAATCGGCGTTTTTCCCCCTTGATACACACCGGTAACCATGACCAGCCCAGCACTCAAAGACCCCGCCAAGACCCGCGTTATCGTCGGCATGTCCGGCGGCGTGGACTCTTCCGTCTCCGCCCTTCTGCTCATGGAGCAGGGCTACCAGGTGGAAGGGCTGTTCATGAAGAACTGGGAAGAAGACGACGGCACCGAATACTGCACCGCCCGTGAAGACCTGGCCGACGCCCAGGCCGTATGCGACCGCATCGGCATCAAGCTGCACACCGCCAACTTCGCCGCCGAATACTGGGACAACGTCTTCGAGCACTTCCTCGAAGAGTACAAGGCCGGCCGCACGCCCAACCCGGACATCCTCTGCAACCGCGAAATCAAGTTCAAGGCGTTCCTCGACTACGCCCTGTCGCTGGGTGCCGACCTGATCGCCACCGGCCACTACGTGCGCCGCCGCGACACCGGCGAGCTCACCGAACTGCTCAAGGGCCTGGACCCGAACAAGGACCAGAGCTACTTCCTGCACGCCGTCGGCGGCAAGGAAATCGCCCGCACCCTGTTCCCGGTTGGCGAGCTGGAAAAGCCCGAAGTACGCGCCATTGCCGAAAAGCACGGCCTGGCCACCGCCAAGAAGAAGGACTCCACCGGCATCTGCTTCATCGGCGAGCGCCGCTTCAGCGACTTCCTCAAGCAATACCTGCCGGCCCAGCCGGGCAACATCGAGACCACCGACGGTGAAGTGATCGGCCGCCACCACGGCCTGATGTACCACACCATCGGCCAGCGCCAGGGCCTGGGCATTGGCGGCCTGAAGGACGCCGGTGACGAGCCGTGGTACGTGCTGCACAAGGACCTGACCCGCAACGTGCTGGTGGTCGGCCAGGGCAATGAACACCCGTGGTTGTTCTCTCGCGCCCTGCTCGCTTCGGAAATTTTCTGGGTCAACCCGGTCGACCTCAGCAGCCCGCGCCAGCTCACCGCCAAGGTGCGCTACCGCCAGAGCGACCAGCAGTGCACCCTGGAACTGACCGAAAGCGGTTACCGTGCGGTGTTCGACGAACCGCAACGCGCCGTTACCCCGGGCCAGTCGGTGGTGTTCTACGACGGCGAAGTGTGCCTGGGCGGCGGCGTGATCGAAGCCGCCGAGCCGTGGAGCCCGCGCGCATGAGCAACCTGCAGGAGCAGCTGATTGCGTTGGGCGGTGTGTTCCAGGCCGCCGTACTGGTCGACCGCATCGCCCGCACCGGCCAGGCCAGCGAGGCCAACATCGGCTGCATGCTCGGTAGCCTGCTGGTCCGCGACCCCAAGGACACCCTGGAGGTGTTCGGCGGTGACGACCTGAACCTGCGCGACGGCTATCGCGCGCTGGTCGGCGCGCTGGAGCGCGACCCCAGCAGCCTGCAGCGCGAGCCGCTGCGCTACGCCCTGTCGATGCTGGGCCTGGAGCGCCAGCTGAACAAGCGCGGCGACCTGCTCGACACCATCGGCAACCGCCTGCCGCAAATCCAGTCCCAGGCCGAGCATTTCGGCCTGGTTCATGAAAACGTCATCGCTTCCAGTGGAGCCTTGTACCAGGACACCCTGAGCACCTTGCGCCAGCGCATCCAGGTACATGGCGATATGCGCTTCCTGCAGCAGGCCAGCAACGCTTCGAAGATCCGCGCCCTGCTGCTGGCCGGCATCCGCGCCGCACGCCTGTGGCGCCAGCTGGGCGGGCACCGCTGGCAGCTGGTATTCAGCCGGCGCAAGCTGTTGAACGAACTGTACGACATGATGCGTTCGCCTTCCTGAAAGGCGCACGCTGAACCCTGTGTAGGAGCAGCCTTGTGCTGCGAATGGGCTGCGCAGCAGCCCCAGGATTTCGGCCCCGGCACACCTTGTCGGGGCTGCTGCGCAGCCCATTCGCAGCACAAGGCTGCTCCTACACAGAGACCGCGACATGCTTTTCATGGGCCGACCTTTGGTCAGCCACCCGACCTGAGCGCATTTTTCATGTATGATATGCGCCCTTCCAAAAGCCTGACTGTCCGAGAACACCCCATGCAGCTTTCTTCGCTCACTGCGGTTTCCCCTGTAGACGGCCGTTATGCCGGCAAAACCCAGGCCTTGCGCCCCATTTTCAGCGAATTCGGCCTGATCCGTTTCCGCGCCCTGGTCGAAGTGCGCTGGCTGCAGCGCCTGGCCGCCCACCCGCAGATCGGCGAAGTGCCGGCGTTCTCCGCCGAAGCCAACGCCCTGCTGGACAGCCTGGCCACCGACTTCAAGCTCGAGCACGCCGAACGCGTCAAGGAAATCGAGCGCACCACCAACCACGACGTCAAGGCGATCGAATACCTCCTCAAGGAGCAGGCCGCCAAGCTGCCTGAGCTGGCCAAGGTCAGCGAGTTCATCCACTTCGCCTGCACCAGCGAGGACATCAACAACCTGTCCCACGCCCTGATGCTGCGCGCCGGCCGTGACGAAGTGCTGCTGCCGCTGATGCGCCAGATCGCCGATGCCATCCGCGCCCTGGCCCACGCCCACGCCGACGTGCCGATGCTGTCGCGCACCCACGGCCAGCCGGCTTCGCCGACCACCCTGGGCAAGGAACTGGCCAACGTCGTGTACCGCCTGGAGCGCCAGATCGCCCAGGTTGCCGCCGTACCGCTGCTGGGCAAGATCAACGGTGCCGTGGGCAACTACAACGCCCACCTGTCGGCCTACTCGCAGATCGACTGGGAGCAGAACGCCCGCGCCTTCATCGAAGACGAGCTGGGCCTGCAGTTCAACCCGTACACCACCCAGATCGAGCCGCACGACTACATCGCCGAGCTGTTCGACGCCATCGCCCGCTTCAACACCATCCTGATCGACTTCGACCGCGATGTGTGGGGCTACATTTCGCTGGGCTACTTCAAGCAGAAGACCGTTGCCGGCGAAATCGGCTCGTCGACCATGCCGCACAAGGTCAACCCGATCGACTTCGAAAACTCCGAAGGCAACCTGGGTATCGCCAACGCGCTGTTCCAGCACCTGGCCAGCAAGCTGCCGATCTCGCGCTGGCAGCGTGACCTGACCGACTCCACCGTGCTGCGCAACCTGGGCGTGGGCTTTGCCCACAGCGTCATCGCCTACGAAGCCAGCCTGAAAGGCATCGGCAAGCTGGAAGTCAACGAAGCCCGCATCGCCGCCGACCTGGACGCTTGCTGGGAAGTGCTGGCCGAGCCGATCCAGACCGTGATGCGCCGCTTCAACATCGAAAACCCCTACGAGAAGCTCAAAGAGCTGACCCGTGGCAAGGGCATCACCCCGGAAGCGCTGCTGACCTTCATCGACGGCCTGGACATGCCAGCCGAAGCCAAGGCCGAGCTCAAGCAGCTGACCCCTGCTACTTACATCGGCAACGCGGCAGCACAGGCCAAACGCATCTAAGCTGACCGTCGCGTTCAACGCCCGGCCTGGCCGGGCGTTTTTATTCCCGAACGAAAATTACATTTTTTCAATAGGTTGAACATGAATCCTGATACTCCACTGCAGCTGCTGGGCGGCATCTCGGCCCGCGAATTCATGCGCGACTACTGGCAGAAGAAGCCGCTGCTGGTGCGCCAGGCCTTCCCGGACTTCATCAGCCCGATCGACCCCGACGAGCTGGCCGGCCTGGCCCTGGAAGAGGAAGTAGAGTCGCGTATCGTGCTCGAGCACGGCGCGCACCCGTGGGAGCTGCGCCGCGGCCCGTTCACCGAAGATACCTTTGCCGAGCTGCCGGAAAAGGACTGGACCCTGCTGGTGCAGGCCGTGGACCAGTTCGTCCCGGAAGTAGCCGAACTGCTGGAAAACTTCCGCTTCCTGCCCAGCTGGCGCATCGATGACGTGATGATCAGCTTCGCCGCCCCCGGTGGCAGCGTCGGCCCGCACTTCGACAACTACGACGTGTTCCTGCTGCAGGGCCACGGCCAGCGCAACTGGAAAATTGGCCAGATGTGCAGCAGCGACAGCTCGCTGCTGGAGCACGCCGACCTGCGCATCCTCGCCGACTTCGAGCAGAGCGATGAGTGGACCCTGGAGCCGGGCGACATGCTTTACCTGCCACCACGCCTGGCCCACTACGGCGTGGCCGTGGACGACTGCCTGACCTACTCGGTAGGCTTCCGCGCGCCAAGCGCCGCTGAAGTACTGACCCACTTCACCGATTTCCTCGGCCAGTTCCTGCCCGACGAAGAACGCTACAGCGACGCCGATGCCCAGCCGGCCAGCGACCCGCACCAGATCCAGCACGACGCCCTCGACCGCCTCAAGGCGCTGCTCGACAAGCACATGGGCGACAAGGACCTGCTGCTGACCTGGTTCGGCCAGTTCATGACCGAGCCACGCTACCCCGAGCAGATCGTCGGTGAAGAGCTGTCCGAGGAAGAGCTGATCGATGCCCTGGAACAAGGCGCCATCCTGATCCGCAACCCGAGCGCCCGCCTGGCCTGGTCGGAGTTCGAAGAAGACCTGCTGCTGTTCGCCAGCGGCCGCAGCTGCCCGCTGCCGGGCAAACTGCGCGAGCTGCTGAAGCTGGTTTGCGCGGCCGACGCCCTGCACATCGACAACCTGGGCGAATGGCTGCAGGATGAAGATGGCCTTATGCTGGTACAGCAGCTGGTCAAACAAGGAAGCCTGGGATTCGCCAATGAATAAGATTCGTGTGCGCCTCGCCGACTGGCACAAGGACAACGCCGACATCCGCCGCATCCGCGAAGCGGTGTTCATTGCCGAACAGCACGTGCCGCCGGAGCTGGAGTGGGACTCGGATGACCCGACCGCCGCGCACTTCCTGGCCCTGGAAGGCGACTACCCGATCGGCACCGCGCGCCTGCTGCCTGACGGCACCATCGGCCGGGTCTCGGTACTGAAGGACTGGCGCGGGCTGAAGGTGGGTGACGCGCTGATGAACGCGGTGATTGTCGAAGCACAGAACCGCGACCTGAAGCAGCAAATGCTCAGCGCCCAGGTGCACGCCACGCCGTTCTACGAGCGGCTGGGCTTTCGCGTAGTCAGCGAAGAGTTCCTCGAAGCCGGCATCCCGCACGTGGACATGGTGCGCGACTCGCGCGCCTGATCCCTGTACCGGCCTCTTCGCGGGCTTGCCCGCTCCCACAAGGACCCCACAGATATTGAATGCTGTGCAGTACCTGTGGGAGCGGGCAAGCCCGCGAAGAGGCCGGCACAGCAAAATACATCTTCCCTGACAAAAACCTGTACATCCATCCAGATAAAACTTGCCTCCGCGCCCTCTCTTGCGCATCCTATCGCCCATCACCCCCGATGAAGCGTCCCCGGCCATGCGCCTGTTCCTCTGCGAAAAACCCTCCCAGGCAAAAGACATCGCCAAAGTGCTCGGCGCCAACCGCAAGGGCGATGGCTGCTGGCAAGGCACCGACGTCTGCGTGACCTGGTGCATCGGCCACCTGCTGGAAACCGCCCCGCCCGACAGCTACGACGAACGCTACAAGCGCTGGAACCTGGCCGATCTGCCGATCATCCCGGAAAAGTGGAAGATGCTGGTCAAGCCCAAGACCGCCAGCCAGTTCAAGGCGGTCAAGCGCCTGCTCGGCGAAGCGCGCGAACTGGTGATCGCCACCGACGCCGACCGCGAAGGCGAAATGATCGCCCGCGAACTGGTCGAGCATTGCCGCTACCGCGGCCCGGTGCAGCGCCTGTGGCTGTCGGCACTGGATGACGCGTCCATTCGCAAGGCCCTGGCGCGGCTGCTGCCGGGCCACGAAACCTTCAACCTGTACCACTCGGCGCTGGGCCGTTCGCGCGCAGACTGGCTGATCGGCATGAACATGAGCCGGCTGTTCACCCTGCTGGGCCGCCAGTCGGGCTATCAGGGCGTGCTGCCGGTGGGCCGGGTGCAAACGCCCACCTTGCGCCTGGTGGTCGACCGCGACCGCAGCATCGCCGACTTCGTGCCGGTACCGTTCTGGACCATCGACGTGCAGCTCGAACACGCAGGCTTTGGCTTCAACGCCCAGTGGCGCGCGCCCGAGGACGCCTGCGACGACCAGGGCCGCTGCCTGAACCAGGCCCTGGCGCAGCAGACTGCCGCCGACATCGGCAATGCGGGTACAGCCCGGGCCGTGAAGGTGACCACCGAGCGCGTGCGTGAAGCGGCACCCCTGCCCTTCGACCTTGGCACCCTGCAGGAGCTGTGCTCGAAAAAGTTCGGCCTCGGCGCCCAGGAAACCCTCGACATCGCCCAGGCCCTGTACGAAACCCACAAGCTGATCACCTACCCGCGCAGCGACTGCGGCTACCTGCCGCAAAGCCAGCACGCCGAAGCGCCAGCCATCCTCGCCGCCCTGCAACGGGCCGATGCCAGCCTGGCGCCGCTGCAGCCCTACCTGGAGCCGCAACGCCGTTCACGGGCGTGGAACGATGCCAAGGTCAGCGCCCACCACGGCATCATCCCCACCGCCGCCGCCAGCGACCCGTCGCGCCTGCCAGCCAAGCACAAGGCGGTTTACACCCTGATCCGCGCCCGCTACCTGGCGCAGTTCCTGCCCAACCACGAGTACGACCGTACCCAGGCCGACTTCGACTGCGCCGGCCATGCCCTGCGTGCCGTAGGCAAGCAGATCGTCGAACCAGGCTGGCGCCGTGCGCTGCCCGAGGCGCTGACCCCGGCCAAGGGCCGCGAGGCACCACCGGCCCAGGTGCTGCCGGCGCTGCGCGAAGGCCAGGACTGCACAGTGCAGGGCCTGCAACTGAAAGACCTGTGGACCCAGCCGCCCAAGCCGTTTACCGAAGGCGACCTGATCAAGGCAATGAAGAACGTGGCCAAGCTGGTGGACGACCCGCGGTTGAAGCAGAAGCTCAAGGAAACCACTGGTATCGGCACCGAAGCCACCCGCGCCAGCATCATCCAGGGCCTGCTTGACCGCGGCTACCTGGTGAAGAACGGCAAGGCGCTGTCCGCCACCCCTGCGGCCTTCAGCCTGATCGACGCCGTGCCACGCGCCATTGCCGACCCAGGCACCACGGCTATCTGGGAGCAGGCGCTGGACATGGTGCAGAGTGGCGAGATGACGCTGGAGGAGTTCGTCGCCCGGCAGTCGGCATGGATGGGCAAGCTGGTCGAACGGTGCAGCGGCATGCGCATGACCATCAGCGGGCCGGCAGCCGGGGCTGCGCCGCCGTGGAAGAAGAAGCGTCGGGGTGGCGGGAAGGGCAAAGCGGCCGCAGGCAAGCCAAGACAGCCTCGAAAAAAGGCGACAACCTGAAGATTTTGCACTTTCAGGTCAGGCCCCTTCGCGGGTGAACCCGCTCCCACATTTACAGCGCCGACCTCGAGACCGGTGATGACTCTGTGGGAGCGGGTTTACCCGCGAAAGGGCCAGGACAGGCAACACAACAACGCGAGGTAAACCACAAACCCGGCCAATGCATTGGCGACATGAAATTTACCTGCTAAATTTTCATGAAAATAAACACAATAATTTTCATGAGACCCCTGCATGTTCAAACAATCCGCCCAGCACGTCGCCAGCTACTACGCCCAGACCTACCCCGCCAGCATTCCCCTGCACCCTACCCTGCAAGGCAGCCACGACACCGAAGTCCTGATCATTGGCGCCGGCTTCAGCGGCCTGCACACCGCCTTGCGCCTGACCCAGGCTGGCAAGCGCGTAACGCTGCTGGAAGCCAGCCGCGTGGCCTGGGCCGCGTCCGGCCGCAACGGCGGCCAGGCACTGCTCGGCTGGTCGTGCGACATGCCGCCGCTGGAAAAGGCCTTGGGCGTCGAACGCACCCAACGCCTGTGGGCCAGCATGTGCTGGGCCGCCGATGAAATGCGCGAACTGCCCGAGCGCCATGGCTTCGACATCGACTACCGGCTGGGCAGCCTGTGGACCGCCGTGCTGCCGCGCCGGGTAAATATGCTGGAAGAAGCCCTGCACGAGGCCGAACACAAATGGGGCTACGACGCCCTGCGCCTGATCGGCCGCGACGAGCTGCCGCAATGGATCGACAGCCCGCGCTACCAGGCCGCGCTATACGACGCCAATGGCGCCCACCTCAACCCGCTGAAGCTGGCCCAGGGCCTGGCCAGCACCATCGAGGCGGCTGGCGGGCGGATCTACGAACAGAGCCGGGTGCTCGACTACCAGAAAGCCGGCGACGGCTATGTGGCCCGTACCGACCGCGGCGAAGTACGCTGCCAGGTGCTGGTGCTGGCCTGCAACGCCTACATCGACCGCCTCGACCGCAACCTGTCGCGCCGCCTGTTGCCGGTTGGCTCCTATCAGGTAGCCACCGCACCGCTGGATGCCAACTTCGCCCAGTCGCTACTGCCGCGCAACAGTTGCGTGATCGACAACCAGTTCGTGCCCGACTATTTCCGCCTCACCCCGGACCATCGCCTGCTGTTCGGCGGCGGCTGCACCTACCTGGGCGGTATTCCCAAAGATGTCGCCAGCGCCACCCGCCCCTACCTGAAGCGGGTGTTCCCGCAGCTGGCCGGGGTGGCCATCGACTATGCCTGGGGCGGCCATATCGACTGCAGCATCCAGCGCACCCCGGATGTCGGTCGCGAGGGCCAGCGCTACTGGCTGCAGGGTTTCTCTGGCCATGGCGTGCTGCCTACACTGGCGGCGGCGCGGGCGGTCAGCGATGCCATTCTTGGCGACGACGACCTGCTGACGCTGTACCAAGGCATCGACAACGGCCGCTTCCCCGGCGGAGACCTGCTGGCAGCACCGCTGGAAGCTGCGGCCAAGGCCTGGTACCGGATGCGCGACCGCGTCTGATCGGTTGACACAGCCCGTTGTAGGAGCGGCCTTGTGTCGCGAAAGGGCTGCAAAGCAGCCCCAGAGTTTCAGCACAGATGCACACATTGCCGGGGGCTGCCTTGCAGCCCTTTCGCGACACAAGGCCGCTCCTACAAGGGACCGAGCAGGGCCGGGAGTGCCCCACAAATTCCAGTACCAGGCAAAATACCTCCTATTCTCAATAGCTCCCTTCGCTTCCTGCACACAGGAGACCCGACCATGAGCTATGTAACTACAAAGGACGGCGTTCAGATCTTCTACAAGGACTGGGGCCCGCGCGATGCACCGGTTATCCACTTCCATCACGGCTGGCCTCTCAGCGCCGACGACTGGGATGCCCAGTTGCTGTTCTTCCTCGCCCACGGTTACCGCGTGGTCGCCCACGACCGCCGCGGCCATGGCCGTTCCAGCCAGGTATGGGACGGCCACGACATGGACCACTACGCCGACGATGTGGCGGCGGTCGTCGCTCACCTGGGCATCCAGGGCGCCGTACATGTCGGCCACTCGACCGGTGGCGGTGAAGTGGTGCGCTACATGGCCCGGCACCCTGAAGACAAGGTGGCCAAGGCCGTGCTGATCGCCGCCGTACCACCACTGATGGTGCAGACGCCCGCTAATCCCGGTGGCCTGCCCAAATCGGTGTTCGACGGCTTCCAGGCCCAGGTCGCCAGCAACCGTGCGCAGTTCTACCGGGATGTACCGGCCGGGCCGTTCTACGGCTACAACCGCCCCGGTGCAGAAGCCAGCGAAGGCATCATCGGCAACTGGTGGCGCCAAGGCATGATTGGCAGTGCCAAGGCCCATTACGATGGCATCGTGGCGTTTTCCCAGACCGACTTCACCGAAGACCTGAAGGGCATCACCCAGCCGGTGCTGGTGATGCACGGCGACGATGACCAGATCGTACCGTATGAAAATTCCGGGGTGCTGTCGGCGAAGCTACTGCCTAACGGCACACTCAAGACCTACAAAGGCTACCCGCATGGCATGCCGACCACCCATGCCGATGTGATCAATGCGGATTTGCTGGCGTTTATCCGTAGCTGATGTGATGGCCTGTACCGCCCCTTTCGCGGGCGCGCCCGCTCCCACAGGTACTGCACAGGTATCGAAATGTGCAGGTAACCTGTGGGAGCGGGCATGCCCGCGAAAGGGCCGGCACTGGCAACACACCTCCCCCAGGATTACCATGTCACCCTTCTAGTGCGGCCCTTTGCCGCCCCCTGCCTCCCTGCCTGCCAAAACCCCATGCCCTTCGAACTCACCGTAGAACCCCTCACCCTGCTGATCCTGGCCCTGGTCGCCTTCGTCGCCGGCTTCATCGATGCCATCGCCGGCGGTGGCGGCCTGCTCACCACCCCGGCGCTACTCACCGCAGGCATGCCGCCGCACCTGGTACTGGGCACCAACAAGCTCAGCTCTACCTTCGGCTCGGCCACCGCCGGCTTCACCTACTACAGGCGCAAGCTGTTCCACCCGGCGCAATGGCGCCCGGCATTGTTCGCCACCTTGGTCGGTGCTTTGCTCGGTGCAGTGATCGCCCACTACATGCCGGCCGAATGGCTGAACAAGATGTTGCCGGTGATCGTCTTCGCCTGTGGCGTCTACCTGCTGTTCGGCGGCACGCCCAAGGCGCCGCTGGATGCCGATGCGCCGATCAGGAAAAAGTGGCAAGTGCCGCAAGGCTTCACCCTGGGCTTCTATGACGGCGTGGCCGGCCCGGGCACCGGGGCGTTCTGGACGGTCAGCACCCTGCTGCTCTACCCCATCGACCTGGTCCGTGCCAGCGGCGTGGCGCGCAGCATGAACTTCGTCAGCAACATCGCAGCGCTGACGGTGTTCATCATTTCCGGGCAGGTGGACTACATCGTCGGCCTGTGCATGGGCCTGTCGGTGATGGTTGGCGCCTTCTTCGGCGCACGCACGGCGATCAGTGGCGGCAGCAAGTTCATCCGCCCAGTGTTCATCACCGTGGTGCTGGCATTGACCGTGCGCCTAGCGTGGCAGCACTGGTTCGGCCAAGCCTAGGCGGCGCGCAACGTACAGATCGATCAAGTACCGGGCAATCGACCGCCCAGCCGGCAGCGGCGGCAGGTCGTGGACGCTGAACCATTTGGCGTCCTCGATCTCGTCCGGCTGCATGACGATATCGCCGCCGGCATACTCGGCATGGAAGCCCAGCATCATCGAATGCGGGAACGGCCAGCACTGGCTGCCGACGTACTGGATGTTCCTTACTTCCACCGCCACCTCTTCACGCACTTCGCGCACCAGGCAGTCCTCGGCCGACTCGCCCGGCTCGGCAAAGCCTGCCAGGGTGCTGTACACCCCGGTGACGAAGCGTGGCGAACGCGCCAGCAGGATTTCGTCGCCACGGGTCACCAGCACGATCATGCTTGGCGAAATGCGCGGATAGCTGCGCAGGTCGCAAGGCTGGCAGTACATTGCCCGTTCCCAGCGGATCTGCGTCATTGCCTGGCCGCAGCTGCCGCAAAAACGGTGCTCGCGGGCCCAGGTGCCGATCTGCGCGGCATAGCCCAGCACTTTGTAGGTGTCGAAGTCACCCTCGAGCATGAACGCGCGCAGGCCGCGCCAGGCGCAGCCGGGCACGTCGGTGGCGCTGCGCAGCTCCAGCAGGAACACCGGCTGGCCGTCGAAGTGGCCGATGCCGTGCTCGCACAGCACATCGAGGTCCTGGCGCTTGAGCCAGTCGCGAGGGAACAGCGCGCCGTTGTCGTCCACCAGGAACCCTTCCGGGCTGCGGGCCACGGCCAGCCCCCCGGTGATCTGCGGGTCGATTACTGCGGTAGTCCAGCGTGCTGACATGTCGGGGGTTCCCTTACTGCGCGTCCCCCGGCCTGATCAGTCGGCGAACGTCGGTTTCTGTTTGCTCATGTGCGCCGCCACCGCCACGCGCAGGTCTTCGGACTGCAGCATCGCGGCGTTCCAGGTGGCGATGTACTCCAGGCCATCGTCGATGCGATGGTCACGCATGTAGCTGAGCATTTCCTTGGTGCCGGCCACGGCGATCGGCGATTTTGCGGCAATCTCGCCGGCGATGGCAAAGACCCCGTCCATCAGCGCGGCCTGATCATCATAGACCCGGTTGACCAGGCCGATGCGCAGCGCCTCTTCGGCCTCGACATTGCGCCCGGTGAAAGCCAGCTCACGCATCATGCCGTCACCGATGATACGAGGCAAACGTTGCAGTGTGCCGACATCGGCGGCCATGCCCATGTCGATTTCCTTGATCGAGAACTGCGCGTCGCTGCTGCAGTAGCGCATGTCGCAGGCCGAGATCAGATCGATGGCGCCGCCAATGCAGTAACCCTGCACCGCGGCCAGCACCGGCTTGCGGCATTTGTCCACGGCATTGAACGACGCCTGCAGGCGCAGGATGGTGCTGCGCAGGAAGCGTGCGTTACGGCCCACGTCCTTGCCCATCTGCCCGGCCAGCGAAGCCAGCATCATCAGGTCGATACCAGCGGAAAAATGCTTGCCGGCACCGCTGATCACCACCGCCCGCACCGCGTCGGTGTCGTCGACCCACCGGAAGATGTCGATGATCTCCTCCCAGAAGGCCGCGTTCATCGCATTGCGCTTGTCCGGGCGGTTGATCTGAACGTGGGCGATGCTGTCGGTCAGTTCGACCTTGAATGCGCTGTACTCGGTCACGGGCGGCACTCCTGCGGGTGAAGGGTTCATGGCACGGATGGTAACCCACCCCGATGACCGCACTTGTGCCAAAAACGGGACTTTACGCCTTGCCTAAGACGCGCTGATCCGGCACCGTGCGCCATCGCCGAATCATAAGGATACAAATTCATGTCGCGCTCCCTGACCGGCGCCCTCGCCCACAGCTTTCTGGGCCAGTCGCCGCTTTGGTACAAGGCAGTCATCTGCCTGTTCCTGGTGCTCAACCCGCTGCTGCTGGTTACCGCCGGCCCGGTCGCTGCCGGCTGGGCACTGGTGCTCGAATTCATCTTCACCCTGGGCATGGCCCTGAAGTGCTACCCGCTGATGCCTGGCGGCCTGCTGCTGGTCGAAGCCCTGCTGTTGCAGATGACCACCCCGCAAGCCCTGTACGAAGAGCTGCAGCACAACTTCCCGGTGATCCTGCTGCTGATGTTCATGGTCGCAGGCATCCACTTCATGAAGGAACTGCTGCTGTTCCTGTTTTCGCGCATCCTGCTGGGGGTGCGTTCGAAGGCAATCCTGGCGTTGCTGTTCTGCGTGCTGTCGGCATTCCTCTCGGCGTTTCTCGATGCGCTGACCGTGACCGCCGTGATAATCAGCGCCGCGGTGGGTTTCTATGCGGTGTACCACCGCGTCGCCTCCGGGGCAAACCCGCGCGAAGACAGTGCGCTGGACAGCGACCAGCAGGTCGCACAGTTGCACCGTGAAGACCTCGACCAGTTCCGCGCCTTCCTGCGCAGCCTGCTGATGCATGGCGCGGTGGGTACCGCCCTGGGCGGCGTGTGCACGCTGGTGGGCGAGCCGCAGAACCTGCTGATCGGCCATGAGATGGGCTGGCATTTCGCCGATTTCTTCCTGAAGGTGGCACCGGTGTCGCTGCCGGTGCTGGGCGCCGGCCTGCTGACCTGCGTGCTGCTGGAGAAGCTGCGCCTGTTCGGCTACGGCACGTTGATGCCCGAGCCGGTGCGTCAGGTGCTGGCCGCCTACGCCGCCGAGGACGATGCAGCACGCACCACTGCCCAGCGCATCGCGCTGTGGGTGCAAGGGTTCGCCGCACTGATCCTGATCGTCTGCCTGGGGCTGCACGTTGCCGAGGTCGGCCTGATCGGCCTGATGGTGATCGTGCTGATCACGGCATTCACCGGCATCACCGACGAACACCGCCTGGGCCGTGCCTTCCAGGACGCCATGCCGTTCACCGCTTTGCTGGTGGTGTTCTTCGCCGTGGTGGCGGTGATTCACCAGCAGCAACTGTTCAGCCCGTTGATTGCCTGGGTGCTGGCGCTGCCGGCCGAGCAGCAACCGGGCATGCTGTACCTGGCCAACGGCCTGCTGTCGGCGATCAGCGACAACGTGTTCGTTGCCACCATCTACATCACCGAGGTGAAGCAGGCGTTCCTCAATGGCAGCATGAGCCGCGAGCATTTCGAGACGCTGGCGGTGGCGATCAACACCGGCACCAACCTGCCGAGCGTGGCGACGCCGAATGGGCAGGCGGCGTTCCTGTTCCTGCTGACTTCGGCGATTGCGCCGCTGATCCGGCTGTCGTACGGGCGAATGGTGTGGATGGCCTTGCCCTATACCGTAGTGATGGGTGGGCTGGGGTGGTGGGCGGTGACCTACTGGCTTTGAGGTAGCCTGCACCGGCCTCTTCGCGGGTGAACCCGCTCCCACAGGTACTGCACAGCCTTCGAAACTGTGGTGATCATGTGGGAGCGGGTTTACCCGCGAAAGGGCCAGTGCAGACCACTCAAACAGCCCTGTCGATTCTGCTGCCTGCCATTCGACTATCCCATGCCCCTAGCCACCCCGGCTGCCAACAGGAGAGTCCCCATGCGCAAACTCATCGTAGCCGCCTTCATCAGCCTCGACGGTGTCATGCAAGCCCCCGGTGGCCCGCAGGAAGACACCAGCGGCGGCTTCACCTACGGCGGCTGGATCGTGCCCTACGCCGAGGAAGTCTTCGGCCAGGCCATGCAGGCCCTGTTCAGCCAGCCCTTCGAGTTGCTGCTGGGCCGGCGCACCTACGACATCTTCGCCGGCTACTGGCCAAAGGTAAAAGACAGCTCGGAAGACTTCTCCATCGCCAACCTGTTCAACAGCGTGCCCAAGCACGTGGCCACCCACACCCCCGCAACCCTCGACTGGCACAACAGCCATGCTCTGGGCGCAGACATCACAGCAGCGGTCCGCGCGCTGAAACAACAGGACGGCGCCAACCTGCTGACCCAGGGCAGCAGCGATCTGGTGCAGCAATTGCTGGCAGCGGGCCTGGTCGATGAACTGCAACTGCTGATCCACCCGTTGCTGCTCGGGCACGGCAAGCGCCTGTTCGGTGACGATGCGGCAGCGGCGGCCTTCACCCTGCAGCACTCGCAGGTTTCGCCCAAGGGCGTAGTCATCACCCGTTACGTGCGTGCCGGCGAAGTGCAGACCGGTTCGTTCTGAAAGGCACGATTCCGTACAACTTTTGCCTCTCGCTCGCATCGAAACACAGGTAAGCCCCGTCCGTATCAAGGAGGTTCACCATGGCGCTACGCACCACGTTGCTGTTTTGCTGCATGACCCTGGCCCTGTTCGGCTGTGCCGGCAACGATCACCCGGCGCCGCCGCGCACCCAGCAGGTCGACCTGCAACGTTACCAGGGCACCTGGTACGAACTCGCGCGGTTGCCGATGTTCTTCCAGCGCAACTGCGTGCAGTCCGAAGCGCACTATGGCCTGCGAGAGGACGGCCGCCTCGACGTGACCAACCGCTGCCAGGAAAAGGACGGCCAGTGGAACCAGGCCAAGGGCATCGCCGAAGCCCAGCAACCGGGCAGCACCGACAAGCTCTGGGTGCGCTTCGACAACTGGTTCAGCCGCCTCGCGCCCGGCCTGACCAAGGGCGAGTACTGGGTGCTGTACCACGACCAGGACTACCGCGTAGCCTTGGTCGGCCACCCGAACCGCGAATACCTGTGGCTGCTTTCGCGCACGCCCGCGGTCACCGACCAGCTGCGCGAACAACTGCTGACGATCGCCCGGGAGCAAGGCTATGACACCAGCAAGCTGATCTGGCGGCAGGCCGAGTAGGCAACACCTGGCGGGCCATCGACGACATGCGGCAATCCGGCTAAGGTGTGCGCCCTTACCACCTCGAAGGAACGAGCCCGTTGAGTACCACGCCGCTACCTGCCCCCCGTATCCGTCCGACACCCATCCGCCCGCTGGTGCTGACGTCACTGCTGGACTGAAACAAGGAGCCAGACCATGGATTTGCTGTTCCTGGGCACCTCCGCCGGCGTGCCGACCAAGGCACGCAACGTCAGCGCCATCGCAGTGATCGAAGCCAGTGGCAGCCACTGGTATCTGGTCGACTGCGGCGAAGGCACCCAGCACCGGCTGCTGCATACGCCGCTGTCGATCCGCGACCTGCGAGCCATCTTCATCACCCACGTGCACGGCGACCATTGCTTCGGCCTGCCGGGCCTGCTGGCCAGCGCTGGCATGAGCGGGCGCACCCAGCCGCTGGACCTTGTCCTGCCCGCCGCCCTGCACGACTGGGTGCGCCAGGGGCTGGTGGCCAGCGATACCTTCCTGCCGTTCGAACTGCGCCTGCTGGCCGTGGAAGAGCTGGTGGAATGGCGCAGTGACGCCCTGCAAGTGACCAGCGTGCAGCTTTCGCACCGGGTGCCGAGCGTCGGCTTCGTGTTCACCGAGCTCAACCCCGAACCGCGCCTGGACATACCGCGCCTGGATGCCGACGGCATCCCCCGCGGCCCGCTGTGGGGTGAGCTGGCCAAGGGTTTGACGGTGCAGCATGGCGGTCGGCTGCTGCACGGCAATGAATACTTGCGCCCTTCGCGCCCGCCACGGCGGGTGATCGTGTGCGGCGACAACGACAACCCCGAGCTGTTGGCCGACGTCGCCAAGGGCGCGGACGTGCTGGTGCACGAAGCCACGTTCACCCAGGCGGTGGTAGAGCGCACGGGGGTAACCTTCGGCCACAGCACCGCGGCTGCAGTGGCGCGCTTTGCCGAAGCTGCGGGCGTGCGCAACCTGGTGCTGACGCACTTCAGCGCCCGCTACCAGAACGACCCACGGCGCAGCCCGAGCATCGACAACGTGCGCGACGAAGCCCTCGCCCACTACAGCGGGCAGCTGACCCTGGCGCAGGACCTGCAGCGCTATCACATCGGGCGCGATGGCTGTCTCGAACCGGCCGGATGATTTGGCATGGCCACAATTGTGCACGCGGCACGTTCGACCTGCGTCTGCCCCGGGCAGATCTGATCAGGCTGGTGCGATCCTCTGTGGGAGCGGCCTTGTGTCGCGAAAGGGCTGCAAAGCAGCCCCAGTATCTTGAGATCAACGCTGATATTGCCGGGGCCGCTGTGCGGCCCTTTCGCGACACAAGGCCGCTCCCACCTCGACCGTATCAGCCGCAAGCCGGCTTGCCGGCGATGAGGCCAAGGTAGGCAGCGCAACCTGCTGACGGTAACGGCGCTAGGCCGCCAACCGCCCACTGGCAATCGCCTCCGACGCTGCCAGCATCGCGCGCAGCAACACCGCGCAGCCCGCAGCAAGGTCCTCGGGCGTGGCGTTCTCGATCTCGTTATGGCTGATACCGTTCTCGCACGGCACGAAAATCATCCCCGCCGGCCCCAGTTCGGCCAGGAAGATCGCGTCGTGCCCCGCGCCGCTGACGATGTCCATGTGCGGCAGGCCCAGCGCCTGCGCCGATTCGCGCACGGCATCGACACACCCTTGGTCAAAGTACAAGGCCGGGAAATCGGCCGTGGGTACCAGTTCGTGGCTCAGGCCATGCCTGGCACAGGTCGCCTCGATCACCGCGCGCACATCGGCAATCATGGCATTCAGCTGCTCACCCTCCAGATGACGGAAATCCAGGGTCATGCGCACTTCGCCCGGGATCACGTTGCGCGAGCCCGGGTAGGCCTGCAGGCAACCCACCGTGCCACAGGCATGGGGCTGGTGGCCGAGGGCGGTGCGGTTGACTGCCTCCACCACCGCCGCCGCGCCGACCAGGGCGTCCTTGCGCAGGTGCATGGGCGTAGGGCCGGCATGGGCCTCGACACCGCGCAGGGTCAGATCGAACCACTTCTGACCTAGCGCGCCCAGCACCACGCCGATGGTCTTGGCCTGATCTTCGAGGATCGGGCCCTGCTCGATATGCGCTTCGAAATAGGCCCCCACCGGGTGGCCTGATACGGCGCGCGGGCCGGCGTAGCCGATGGCGTTCAACGCCTCGCCAACGCTGACACTCTGGGCGTCGCGCTTGGCCAGGGTTTCCTCCAGGGTGAACTTGCTGGCGAACACCCCGGAACCCATCATGCACGGCGCAAAGCGCGAACCTTCCTCGTTGGTCCACACCACCACTTCCAGCGGTGCTTCGGTTTCGATGCCCAGGTCGTTGAGGGTGCGGAGCACCTCCAGCCCAGCCATCACCCCGAAGCAGCCGTCGAACTTGCCACCGGTGGGCTGGGTGTCGATATGGCTGCCGGTCATCACCGGGGGCAGCTTGGGGTTACGCCCCGGGCGACGGGCGAAGATGTTGCCGACGGCGTCGATGCTGACCGTGCAACCGGCGCCCTCGCACCACTGCACGAACAGGTCGCGGGCCTGGCGGTCGAGGTCGGTCAGGGCCAGGCGGCACACGCCGCCCTTGGCGGTGGCACCGAGGCGGGCCAGGTCCATCAGGGACTGCCACAGGCGGGTGCTGTCGATGTGGTGCTGGGTGGATTGCAGTACTTGTTGGGCTGGGGTCATGGGATTTTCCTCAGGCATTTTTGTTGTCTGTGCCGGCCTCTTCGCGGGTAAACCCGCTCCCACAGGTACAGCGTTGGCCTCAGGACCTGCGCTGTACCTGTGGGAGCGGGTTTACCCGCGAAGAAGCCAGCGCGGTCTCACGGCAAGGGCTTGGCCACCCGCGCCGGGCTGCGCGCGACCACGCCGGCGAAGAGGTAATACAGCGCCCCGCCCAGCAGCGAACCGGTGAACCAGCCGTAGTCGTAGAACCAGCTGAAACTGCTGTTGCCAATGGCCATCACGGTCAGCGCGACCGGCAACGCAAAGGCGGCAAAACCGGCCCAGTTCCACGCCGGGTACACGTCGTCGCGGTACAACCCGGCCAGGTCCAGCTTCTGCCGACGGATCAGGAAGTAGTCCACCACCATGATCCCGGCGATCGGCCCCAGCAGGCTGGAATAGCCCAGCAGCCAGTTGGAGTACACGCTCTCCAGGCTCAGGTCGGAGACGATCCAGCCCAGCTTCTTCAGCAGCTCATGGCCCATCAGCGCCAGGCCGATGAAGCCGGTCAGCCACACCGCGCGGCTGCGCCCGATCAGGCGTGGGGCGATGTTCTGGAAATCGTTGGTCGGCGACACGATGTTCGCTGCGGTGTTGGTCGACAGCGTGGCGATCACGATCAACGCCATGGCCAGGGCCACCCAGAACGGGCTGTGGATCTTGCCGATCAGGCTGACCGGGTCGGACACGGTCTCGCCAACCAGCGATGCCGAAGCAGCGGTGAGCACAACGCCCAGCGCGGCGAACAGGAACATGGTCAGCGGCAAGCCGAAGATCTGCCCGAGAATCTGGTCCCTCTGGCTGCGGGCGTAGCGGCTGAAGTCGGGGATGTTCAGCGACAGCGTGGCCCAGAAACCGACCATGGCGGTAAGCCCGGCACAGAAGTAGCCGAGCATGTTCGCCCCTTCCGGGCGCTTGGGCGGCTGGGCCAGCAGTTCGGTCATCGACATGTGCGGCAAGGCCCAGAACAGCAGGCCGACGCCGACCGCCACCAGCAGCGGTGCCGAAAGCGTTTCGAGCCACTTGATCGACTCGGCGCCGCGCAGCACCACCCACAGGTTCAGGCACCAGAAGATCATGAAGCCGATCACCTCGCCGGTGCCGCCCAAAGCTTTCCAGCCGTCGAACACCGAGCCGAGGAACAGATGGATGGCCAGGCCGCCGAACATGGTCTGGATGCCGAACCAGCCACAGGCGACCACTGCCCGGATCAGGCATGGCACGTTGGAGCCGAGGATGCCGAACGACGAACGCAGCAGCACCGGGAACGGAATGCCGTACTTGGTGCCAGGGAAGGCGTTGAGGGTGAGCGGGATCAGCACGATCAGGTTGGCCAGCAAAATCGCCAGCAAGGCCTCGCCCACGCTGAGGCCGAAGTAGGCGGTGAGCACGCCGCCGAGGGTGTAGGTGGGCACGCAGATGGACATGCCTACCCACAGGGCGGTGATATGCCATTTGTTCCAGGTGCGCTGGTGCACCTTGGTCGGGGCGATGTCGTGGTTGTAGCGCGGGCTGTCGAGGACATCGCTGCCCTCGGACAGCTCGAACAGGCCATCCTGCTCGACCACTTCCGATCTGCTCTGCTGCATGGGGGCCTTCTCCAGATGTTCTTGTAGTTGTTTGCCCATCGGGTTGATGCGATGGCCGGAGTACACACGCTTTATGTGCTTGAAAATCTCGACCAGATTTCCATCTTGTCAAGTCAGTCAAAGTTTCAAAAAGCCCCGTAGTCAGCACCGCAAATCAAATAATTTCCTTAATTTCAATGAGTTAAAAACCACAAAATTAATGGGAAAATTTTCTTGCTGAATGCCGTATCTGCATCTAGCCTCCAATCTTGTCAGGTCTGACAGGATTAACCGCCCTGCCCGCCCTGCACCCAGACAATTCCAAGAACCGGCCCAGACCGGTCAGCCTGCGAGGAAAACGGCATGTCCCTGTTGATCCGTGGCGCCACCGTGGTCACTCACGAAGAGAGTTACCCCGCCGATGTCCTGTGTGCCGATGGCCTGATCCGCGCCATCGGGCAAAACCTCGAACCGCCCACCGACTGCGAGATCCTCGACGGCAGCGGCCAGTACCTGATGCCCGGCGGCATCGACCCGCATACCCACATGCAGCTGCCGTTCATGGGCACCGTGGCCAGCGAAGACTTCTTCAGCGGCACCGCCGCGGGCCTGGCCGGTGGCACCACCTCGATCATCGACTTCGTCATCCCCAACCCGCAGCAGTCGTTGCTGGAGGCCTTCCACACCTGGCGCGGCTGGGCGCAGAAAAGCGCCAGCGATTACGGCTTCCATGTCGCCATCACCTGGTGGAGCGAGCAGGTGGCCGAAGAAATGGGCGAACTGGTGGCCAAACATGGGGTGAACAGCTTCAAGCACTTCATGGCCTACAAGAATGCGATCATGGCCGCCGACGACACCCTGGTGGCCAGCTTCGAGCGCTGCCTGCAACTGGGTGCGGTGCCCACCGTGCATGCCGAGAACGGCGAACTGGTGTACCACCTGCAGAAAAAACTGCTGGCCCAGGGCCTGACCGGGCCGGAAGCCCACCCACTGTCACGCCCCTCCCAGGTCGAGGGCGAGGCGGCCAGCCGCGCCATCCGCATTGCCGAGACCCTGGGCACGCCACTGTACCTGGTGCATGTTTCCAGCCGCGAAGCGCTGGACGAAATCGCCTATGCCAGGGGCAAGGGCCAGCCGGTGTACGGCGAAGTGCTGCCAGGCCATCTGCTGCTGGATGACAGCGTCTACCGTGACCCGGACTGGGCCACCGCCGCAGGCTACGTGATGAGCCCACCGTTCCGTCCGCGCGAACATCAGGAGGCGCTGTGGCGCGGGCTGCAGTCGGGCAACCTGCACACCACCGCCACCGACCATTGCTGCTTCTGCGCCGAGCAGAAAGCCATGGGCCGCGACGACTTCAGCCGTATCCCCAACGGCACTGCCGGCATCGAGGACCGCATGGCGGTGCTGTGGGATGCCGGGGTGAACAGCGGGCGCCTGTCGATGCATGAGTTCGTCGCGCTGACCTCCACCAACACCGCGAAAATCTTCAACCTGTTCCCGCGCAAAGGTGCCATTCGTGTTGGCGCCGACGCCGACCTGGTGCTGTGGGACCCGCAAGGTACGCGCACCATCTCGGCCAGGACCCACCACCAGAAGGTGGACTTCAACATCTTCGAAGGCCGTACCGTGCGCGGCATCCCCAGCCATACCATCAGCCAGGGCAAGGTGCTCTGGGCCGATGGCGACCTGCGTGCGGAAAAAGGCGCGGGCCGGTATGTGGAACGGCCGGCGTATCCGTCGGTGTACGAGGTGCTGGGGCGCAGGGCCGAAGTGCAGCGGCCGACGCCCGTCCAGCGCTGAAGCCATTGGGGCTGCTGCGCAGCCCATCGCGACACAAGGCCGCTCCTACAGGAGTGCGCGGTTCCTTGTAGGAGCGGCCTTGTGTCGCGATGGGGCGCGCAGCGGCCCCAGAAACCACCGCAATGCTTGTCGCCTGCATCCATAAAAATAGAGAGGCTACAACCGTGATCGACGCCCTGAACCACTTGCCGCGCCCCCAGGCCGGCGCCGACCAGCTGGCCGAGCGCTTCAGCGACCTGGCCCCACCCCTCACCGCCCGCCAGGCTGCCGTCGAAAGCGCACGCTGCCTGTATTGCTATGACGCCCCCTGCGTCAACGCTTGCCCCAGCGACATCGACATCCCGTCGTTCATCCACCGCATCAGCGACGAAAACCTGCAAGGCGCCGCCGAGCGCATCCTCTCGGCCAACATCCTCGGCGGCAGTTGCGCACGCGTCTGCCCGACCGAAATCCTTTGCCAGCAAGCCTGCGTGCGCAACAACGCGCAGGAATGCGCACCGGTGCTGATCGGCCAGCTGCAGCGCTATGCCCTGGACAACGCCCAGTTCACCGAGCACCCGTTCCAGCGCTCGCCGGCCACTGGCAAGCGCATCGCCGTAATTGGTGCTGGCCCCGCCGGGCTGTCGTGCGCCCACCGCCTGGCCATGCACGGGCATGATGTGGTGGTGTTCGAGGCCAGCGACAAGGCCGGTGGCCTCAACGAGTACGGCATCGCCCGCTACAAGCTGGTGGACGACTACGCCCAGCGTGAAGTGGAATTCCTGCTCGGCATAGGCGGCATCGAGATCCGCCATGGCCAGCGCCTGGGCAGCAACCTCGGCCTGGGCGAACTGCGCGATCAGTACGACGCAGTGTTCCTCGGCCTGGGCCTGAATGCCGTGCGCCAGCTCGGCCTGCCGGATGAAGAAGCCCCCGGCCTGCTCGCCGCCACCGCATACATCCGCGAACTGCGCCAGGCCGACGACCTGAGCCAGCTGCCCCTGGCCGACCGCTGCCTGGTGATCGGCGCCGGCAACACCGCCATCGACATGGCCGTGCAGATGAGCCGCCTGGGTGCCCGCGATGTCAACCTGGTGTACCGCCGTGGCCATGCCGACATGGGTGCCACCGGCCACGAGCAGGACATCGCCAAGGCCAACCAGGTACGCCTACACACCTGGGCCCGCCCCGATGCCGTGCTGCTGGACGACAGCGGCAAGGTGCGCGGCATGCGCTTTGCCCGCACCGAGCTGGCAGACGGCCGCCTGCGCGACACCGGCGAAACCTTCGAGCTGGCCGCCGACGCCATCTTCAAGGCCATCGGCCAACGCTTCGACGACGCCAGCCTCGGCGACCCGGTGGCCGCACAACTGGCTCGCGACGGCGAGCGCATCCGCGTCGACGAAAGGATGCAAACCAGCCTGCCGGGCGTATATGCCGGCGGCGACTGCACCGCCCTGGGCCAGGACCTTACCGTCCAGGCGGTGCAACACGGCAAGCTGGCCGCCGAAGCCATCCATGCCCAACTCATGCTCAACGTGGAGGCTGCGTAAATGGCCGACCTGTCCATCGAATTTGCCGGCATCAAGGCACCCAACCCCTTCTGGCTGGCCTCCGCACCGCCAACCGACAAGGCCTACAACGTGGTCCGCGCCTTCGAGGCCGGCTGGGGTGGCGTAGTGTGGAAAACCCTGGGCGAAGACCCGGCGGCAGTCAACGTGTCGTCGCGCTACTCGGCGCATTACGGCCCCAACCGCCAGGTGCAGGGCATCAACAACATCGAGCTGATCACCGACCGCTCGCTGGACATCAACCTGCGCGAAATCACCCAGGTGAAGAAGGACTGGCCCGACCGCGCGCTGATCGTGTCGCTGATGGTGCCGTGCGTGGAAGACTCGTGGAAGTTCATCCTGCCGCTGGTGGAAGCCACCGGGGCCGATGGCATCGAACTGAACTTCGGCTGCCCGCACGGCATGCCGGAGCGCGGCATGGGTGCTGCGGTCGGCCAGGTGCCGGAGTACGTTGAAATGGTCACCCGCTGGTGCAAGACGTACTGCTCGCTGCCGGTGATCGTCAAACTCACGCCGAACATCACCGACATCCGCCAGTCGGCGCGCGCCGCGCACCGTGGTGGGGCCGATGCAGTGTCGCTGATCAATACCATCAACTCGATCACCAGCGTCGACCTCGACCGCATGGTCGCCCACCCCATCGTCGGCGACCAGAGCACCCATGGCGGCTACTGCGGTTCGGCGGTAAAGCCGATTGCCCTGAACATGGTGGCGGAAATCGCCCGCGACCCGCAAACGCGCGGCTTGCCGATCTGCGGCATTGGCGGCATCGGCAGCTGGCGTGACGCAGCCGAGTTCATGGCCCTGGGCAGTGGCGCCGTGCAAGTGTGCACGGCAGCGATGCTGCACGGCTTCCGCATCGTCGAGGACATGAAGGACGGCCTGGCGCGCTGGATGGACCAGCACGGGCACCGCAACATCGAGGCGTTCCGCGGCCAGGCGGTGGGGCATACCACCGACTGGAAGTACCTGGACATGAACTACAAGTCGGTGGCGCACATCGACCAGCAAGCATGCATTGGCTGCGGGCGCTGCCACATTGCCTGCGAGGATACTTCGCACCAGGCGATTGCCAGTACGCTGAAGGCAGATGGCACGCATGCCTACAGCGTGATCGAGGAGGAATGCGTGGGCTGCAACCTGTGCCAGATCACCTGCCCGGTGGAGAACTGCATCGAGATGGTGGCTCAGGATACCGGCAAGCCGTACCTGAACTGGACGCAGGACCCGCGTAATCCCTACCGCGAGGCCAGTTGAGGCAGATTGCTGCCCGGCCCATCTGGTGCGGTTCGTGTAGGAGCGGCCTTGTGTCGCGATCGGGCCGCAAAGCGGCCCCGGCAATTTGCGCTTTGATGCAGAAAACCGGGGGCCGCCTTGCGGCCCGATCGCGACACAAGGCCGCTCCTACAAAAGCCGCGTCAGCCTGGCTCTCGGTTCAAGGCTCCAGCCCGATCCCCCGCAAGATCACGCTGGTCACCGTCTGCACGGCATTTTCAAAGGCCATGTCCGACAACGCCTCCCCGCCATTGAGCAACGTCACCTGGTAACCAAAGTCGGCATAGTGCTGGGTCGAGGCCCAGATCATGTACAAAAGCGCCGACGGTTCCACCGGCAGGATGCGCCCCTCCTCCACCCAGCGGCGGATCTTGGCTTCCTTCAGCTTGGCCCAGGGCACCAGGCTTTCATCCAGGTTCACTCCCAGCACCGGCGCCCCATGCAGCATCTCTTCGGCCCAGATCTTCGAGCCCAGCGGTCGCGAGCGCGAGTGGCCCATCTTCGCCCGGATGTAACTGGTCAGCACCACGCGCGGGTCGTCGAAGTTCTCGAAGCACAGCGCGTCCTGCTTCCACACATCCAGCAGGTCCTGCAGCACCGCGCGGAACAGGTCGTCCTTGGTGCTGAAGTAATAATGCAGGTTGGAACGCGGCAACTCGGCGTGCTCGGCGATATCACCCATCGAGGTGGCGCCGTAGCCCTTCTCGGCGAACACCTTTTCCGCCGCCTGCAGGATCTTCTCGATATTGCGCCGGCGGATTTCGATCTTGTGGTTGGCCATCAGGCTTGGGCCGTCCACACCGCAAGCTCATAACCGTCTGGGTAGATGAAATTGAACTCGATGTTGTCGATCTGCCGATCAGTACCGCGAATGCCCATGTGTGCTCCGTGCCGAAGGGGTTTGCCCTAGTCTACCCCGGTCGTTTCACACTTTTACATCAGGCGGCCTGAAACAACCGGGTAATCACAGGTTGCTGTCGGTGACGCGCCTGCCAGATATCGTAATCAGCCTGAATGGCCAACCACAACCGGGCGGTGCTGATTCCAGCCATCTCCAGGCGTATTGCCAAGTCTGGAGACATCGCCGCGCGACCATGCAATACCCGCGAAAGCGCTTCTCGAGAGAACCCAAGATGCGATGCGAAGGCTTTCACCGTCAGACCTAACGCGGGCAGAACATCTTCACGCAAGGTTTCGCCTGGATGTGGCGGATTGTGCAAAGGCATGCTCAGCTCTCCTATTCAGTGGTAATCAAGGTAATCGACCAGTTCGACATCCGAACCCACGAAGCGAAAGATCAGCCGCCAGTTACCAGAGACACTGACTGACCAGAAGTCCGATAACTCCCCTTTGAGCGGATGCAACTGCCAGCCTGGAACGCTCAAATCTTGCGCAGACATGGCGCAATCAAGAAACTGGAGTTGCCGCTTCAAGCGCTTTGCGTGAGAGACCTGGATCCCTCGGGTGTTGCCCGTTTCATGAAAAATTCGCAGTCCCTTGTGTCGAAAACTGATGATCATGGGTAGCTCGCCGTGTCCATTTGGGAGACGAGCCAAGTGTGACCCCATGCATCACACGAAGCAAAGTATCATGTGTGACGCAATGCGTCACACATTAATTACCGAAGGATGCGACTCTATCCACAACTCGCCCGATCACGCACCGGGCACTGTGCGCGGTGCAGGTTCAGTGCGGTGTTGATGATGCCGATATGGCTGAACGCCTGGGGGAAGTTGCCGAGCATGCGCTGGCCCGCCGGGTCGTACTGTTCGGCCAGCAGGCCAAGGTCGTTGCACAGGCTGGTCAGGCGTTCGTACAGTGCCTGCGCTTGTGCCTGGCGGCCCAGCAATACATACACATCGGCCAGCCAGAACGAACACACCAGGAAGGTGCCCTCCCCGGGTGTCAGGCCGTCGCTGCAGCGGTCACTGTCATAGCGCAGCAGCAGGCCGTTTTTCAGCAGGCGCTGCTCGACCTGTTCGAGCGTGCGCAAGAAGCGTGGGTCATCCGCCGGCAGGAAGCCGGTCAGGGCGATGTGCAACAAACTGGCATCCATCTCGGTCGAGCCATAGGCCTGGACGAAAAAGCGGCCGCTGGGGTCCAGGCCCTGCGCGCACACTTCACGACGAATCTCGTCAGCCACCTGGCGGTAATGCCGCCCGCGCTCGCGGCCTTCCTCGGTGGTGTCGGCCAGCCCCGCGGCACGGTCGAAGGCCACCCAGGCCATGACCTTGGAGTGCACGAACTGCTGCCGACCGCCGCGCACTTCCCAGATGCCCTCGTCCGGCTGGCGCCAGATGCGCTCTACGTAAGGCAGGATCGAGCGGGCGATGGCGGCGCTGCGCGGGTGGCGGGGCAAGCCGCCCTTGATTGCCTGGGTCATGGCATCGGCAAGTTCGCCGTAGATGTCCAGCTGCATCTGCGCTGACGCTGCATTGCCCACCCGCACCGGTTGCGAGTGTTCGTAACCGGCCAGCCACGGTAAGGTGTATTCCTGCAGGTCGCGCTCACCGGCCAGGCCGTACATGATCTGCATCTGCTCGGGGTTGCCGGCCACCGAGCGCAACAGCCACTCGCGCCAGGCCTGGGCTTCGTCGAAGTAGCCGAGGTTCATGAAGGCCAGCAGGGTCATGGTCGCGTCGCGCAGCCAACAGAAGCGGTAGTCCCAGTTGCGCTCGTGGCCGATGCGCTCGGGCAGTGAGGTGGTGACGGCGGCTACGATGCCGCCGGTGGGCGCGTAGGTCATGGCCTTGAGGGTCAGCAGCGAGCGGCGCACCAGGGCGGAGTATGGGCCCACCTGTGGGCAGCGGGCGGCGAAGGCCTGCCATTGGTCGATGGTCTGCGCCAGCGCTTCGTCGCTATCACAACCGGGCTGCACTGGCAGGTGCGAGGGCTGGTGGCGCAGGCTGAACACCTGACGTTCGCCCGCGCCAACGCGAAAGCGCGCGACGGTGTGCTGGTCACGGGCATGCGGGGGGACGGTGCTGCACAGGATCAGCCGGTCGGGGCCGGCGACGGCGCTGAGGGTCAGCGGGTCGAGCCGTTCCACCCAGGGCACGCTGCGGCCGTAGTCGAAGCGCATGACCAGGTCCATTTCGAAGTTGGTTTCGCCAGCGAGGCCCTCGACGATGCGCACCAGCGCGTTGGCCTCGCCCAGCGGCATGAAGTCGAGCACACGGGCGCGGCCGGTGGCGGTGACCCAGGTGGTTTCCAGCACCAGGGTGTCGTCCAGGTATTGGCGGCTGCTGTGTTCGACCGGGTCGCAGGGGGCCAGGCGCCAGCGGCCGTTTTCCTCGTTGCCCAGCAGTGCGGCGAATACCGCGGGGGCGTCGAAGCGTGGCAGGCACAGCCAGTCGAGCGAGCCATCGCGGCTGACCAGGGCGGCGCTGCGGCAGTTGCCCAGCAGGGCATAGTCTTCGATGTGGGCAGGCATTGGGGCTCCTTTGTGTGGTTGCCTGTGACGGCCTCTTCGCGGGCATGCCCGCTCCCACAGGTGCACCACAGCCCGTGAAGGCGGTGCAATACCTGTGGGAGCGGGCGTGCCCGCGAAAGGGCCGGCACAGGCTCTACAAAAAACTCACCCCAAGCGGTGCCACTCGCGCTTGTCCCGCGCCAGCAATTCATTGCCGGCCTCGGGCCCGTCTTCACCGGCCGGGTACTCGTGCACCTCGCCGCCCTGGGCCCAGGCATCGAGGAACGGCTGCACCGCGCGCCAGCCGTTCTCGATGTTGTCAGCCCGCTGGAACAGGGTCTGGTCACCGGTCAGGCAGTCGTAGATCAGCGTCTCGTAGCCGGTCGCCGGGGTCATCTTGAAGAAGTCCTTGTAGGCAAAGCCCAGCTCGACGTTCTCCATCACCAGCTCCGGCCCGGGGCGTTTGGCCTGCAGGTCGAACCACATGCCTTCGTTGGGCTGGATCTGGATCTTCAGGTAATTGGGCTTGGGCCGCTCCAGCTCCGACTCGCGGAACTGCGCATAAGGCGCCGGCTTGAAGCAGATGGCGATTTCGGTATCACGCACGCTCATGCGCTTGCCAGTGCGCAGGTAGAACGGCACGCCAGCCCAGCGCCAGTTGTCGATCATCACCTTCAGCGCCACATAGGTCTCGGTCTGGCTATCCGCCGCGACGTTGGCCTCGTGGCGGTAGCCGGGCAACTGCTTGCGCCCCTGCTTGCCGGCACTGTACTGGCCACGCACGGAGTTTTTCAGGGCCATCTTCACCGACCATGGGCGGATGGCGCCGACCACCTTGGCCTTTTCGCTGCGCACGGCATCGGCGGCGAACGCGGCCGGGGGTTCCATGGCCACCATCGCCAGCAACTGGAACAGGTGGTTGGGCACCATGTCGCGCAACGCCCCGGTGCTGTCATAGAACGCACCACGGGTCTCGACGCCGACGGTTTCCGCGGCGGTGATTTGCACATGGTCGATGTAGTGGTTGTTCCAGAACGATTCGAACAAGCCGTTGGAGAACCGGCTGACCAGGATGTTCTGCACCGTCTCTTTGCCCAGGTAATGGTCGATGCGGTAGATCTGCCGCTCGCCCATCACCTTCAGCAGGCAGGCGTTGAGCGCCTCGGCGCTGGCCAGGTCGGTGCCGAAGGGCTTTTCCACCACGACCCGGCGAAAGCCGCCGGCCGATTCGTCGAGCAGCCCGGCCTGCCCCAGCCGCTGCGCCACTTCGGGGAAGAAGCGCGGCGAGGTCGCCAGATAGAAGATGGCGTTGCCGTGGCGGGTTGTGTCGATGCGCCTGGCGAGGGCCTGGTAGGTGGCCGGGTCGAGGAAATCGCCGGTCTGGTAATCCAGGCGTTTGGCCAGGCGTGCCCAGAGCTTCTCATCCAGGCACTTGGCCGTGCCCTCGCCACCTTTGTCACGCTCGACCATGAACGCATGCAGGCGCTCGGCGAATTCCTCGGCAGTGGCCGGGTTGTGGTCGACACCGACGATGCGCAGGTTGCGGTCCAGCAGGCCGTCACGGCTGAGGTTGTAAAGCGCCGGCATCAGCAGGCGCTTGACCAGGTCGCCATTGGCGCCGAACAGGAACAGAGTACATGGCGGAGCGGCCGGAATGCTCTGTTTGGTCATTCGGCTTTTTTCTCGACGTGGCCACCGAAGCCCAGGCGCATGGCCGAGAGAATCTTGTCACCATAGGTGCCTTGCTGCTGGCGCGAGCGGAAGCGGGCGAACAGCGCGCTGGACAGCACCGGTACCGGCACCGCCTGCTCGACGGCGGCGTCGATGGTCCAGCGGCCTTCACCACTGTCGGACACCGAGCCACTGAACTGCGACAGCTGCGGGTCAGCCACCAGCGCATCGGCGGTGAGGTCGAGCAGCCACGAGGTGACCACGCTGCCACGCCGCCACACTTCGGCGATTTCGGCCACGTTCAGGTCGAAACGCTGGTCTTCCGGCAGTTCGTTGCCGCCCTTGCTGCGCAGCAGGTCGAAACCTTCGGCATAGGCCTGCATCAGGCCGTATTCAATGCCGTTGTGCACCATTTTCACGTAGTGCCCGGCACCGGGTGGGCCGGCGTGGATGTAGCCGTGTTCGGCACGCTGGTGCTCGCCGCTGCGGCCATGGGTACGCGGGATGTCACCCACGCCCGGGGCCAGCGCCTTGAACAGAGGCTCCAGGCGCTCGAACACGTCCTTTTCGCCACCGATCATCATGCAGTAGCCACGGTCCAGGCCCCACACACCGCCCGAGGTGCCGACGTCCAGGTAATGCAGCCCGCGCTTGGCCAGCTCGGCGGCGCGGCGCATGTCGTCCTTGTAGAAGGTGTTGCCGCCGTCGATGATCGCATCGCCCGGCTCCAGCAGCTCGGCCAGCTGGGCGATGGTCTGCTCGGTGGGCTCGCCGGCGGGCAGCATGACCCACACCGCGCGCGGTGCTTTCAGCTTCTGCACCAGTGCGCCGAGGTCGTGCGCACCCTGGGCACCCTCGCCCTCCAGGCCAACGATGGCCTCACGGTTGCGATCGTGTACCACGGTGCGGTGGCCGGCGCGCATCAGGCGCCTTGCGATATTGCCGCCCATGCGGCCCAGCCCGATGATTCCCAGTTGCATGAGCCGATGCTCCCCTTTCGAAATAAATGACAACACAATCCAGCTTTTCAGATTAGTCCAGCGAACCGATCGAGGGTTCAGCGACGAACGGCGAGACCACGATAAACAAAAAAGTTCCCAAGACTTGCAAAAGAATTCAGAATGCGCCCGCGTGAAGCGTCTACGCTTTAACTTGTCACCAGCCAAAACCGCGAGGTGTGCTCATGGGTACCTTGATGCCTGCAACCCCAACCCAGACCCTCTATGTCTCCGTGCGCCGTGATGAGCTGCGTAAACTGAAGGACGAACGTGACCAGCTGCGCCAGCAGGTCGCTCAACTGAACCTGCTGCTGGCACAACAGCGCGCTGAAGACAAAGCTGTCAGCCTCTGATTCTACCTTCTTCTTGTGGGGGCTGAATGGCTCCCACCCTGCTTGTCTCTCTCTGAATCCTCTTTTCCAGGCCCGACCTCTTCGCGGGCACACCCGCTCCCACGAAGATTGCGAAAGAGTCCAATATCTGCCTTGCGCCCAACTCTGGTGCATCAGCACTTGAAAGCCACAATTTGGCGCACCATCCCCATCCCCCGTCCGCCCCTTTTCACCTCCGGTCACAAACGCCAACGTTTGCGTCTATTCCGCGGCATGACAATAGTGACCAGCGGGTCACCTTTTTATCTCTTTCTCTCCTACACTCGGGTTTCGGCCCGCCATTTGCTCAACGGAAGAGTGACGAAAAAAAGTCGAACTTTCCGGAACGCGGGCAGGTCAGGAACTAAGTAGGCCAAACGCAAAGGGACTTCCCAGCATCGGCCCACACACCCCAACCAGCGCAATCGCCTTCGGCCGGAATGCCGATCGCGCCGTGCCTGCGCGCACGACCCTGGGGCATGGAACGCACTACGCAGAATCCAGAATCAGAGAGAACCAACACGAAACATCGCCACGGGTGCCAGCACCCGGCCAAGCATAGGGACGGAGAGAAGTATGATCAGTGCCGCTGTCGAGCCTCACGTAGATTCATTCAACCCGGACAACCGCGAACCGCTCACCCCGGACTTCGCCACGACAGGCAAGGCACCCGGCGCCCAGCGCCAGCACAACCGCAACAAGCGCAAGATTTTGTTCGTGACCTCGGAAATCGCCGACCTGGTGAAAACCGGTGGCCTGGGTGACGTGTCTGCAGCCCTGCCCCGTGCCCTGGCGCACCTGCACGATGTGCGGGTGCTGATCCCCGGCTACCGCCAGGTGATGGAAAGCGACAACCCCATCCACATCGTCGGTGAACTGGGTGGCCACGCCGCCCTGCCGCCGTGCAAGATCGGGCGCATGGACATGGCCGACGGCCTGGTCATCTATGTGCTGATCTGCCCCGAACTGTACCAGCGAGACGGCACCCCCTATGGCGCCAACAACGGCCGCGACTGGCCCGACAACCACATCCGCTTCGCCCGCCTGGGCCTGGCCGCCGCCGAAATCGCCGCCGGCGAAGGCAGGATCCACTGGAAGCCCGAAGTGGTGCACGCCCACGACTGGCCCGCCGGCCTGGCTCCGGCCTACATGCACTGGCGCGGGCTGAGTACGCCAACCCTGTTCACAATCCACAACCTGGCCTACCAGGGCGTGTACAGCCGCGGTTGCAGCCCGGAACTGGCGATCCCCGAGCACGCCATGCAGCAAGAAGGCATGGAGTTCTACGGCAAGCTGTCGTTCCTCAAGGCCGGCCTGGCCTACGCCAGCCACATCACCACGGTCAGCGCCACCTATGCCCGGGAAATCACCACCCCGGAATTCGGCTGCGGCCTGGACGGCTTCCTCGCCAGCAAGGCCCAGCAAGGCCTGCTCGGCGGCATTCCCAATGGCATCGACGAAAGCTGGGACTCGGCCACCGACAAGCACCTGCAGCACAACTTCAGCATCAACGACTGGGAAGGCAAGGCGCGCAATGCCCAGGAAGTGCGCGAGCTGTTCAAACTGCAGCCCTCCGAAGGCCCGCTGTTCGCCGTGGTTTCGCGCCTGGTCTACCAGAAGGGCCTGGACCTGACCCTGGGTGTGGCCGACTACATCGTCGAGCAAGGCGGGCAGATCGCGATCATCGGCCGTGGCGAGCCGGAAGAAGAGCAGGCCATGCGCGAACTGGCGCTACGCCACCCGGGCCGTATCGGCGTACGCATCGGCTTCAACGAAACCGATGCCCGACGCATGTTCGCCGGCAGCGACTTCCTGCTGATGCCGTCACGCTACGAGCCATGCGGCCTCAGCCAGATGTACGCGCAGCGTTTCGGCTCGCTGCCGGTGGCGCGCAACACTGGCGGCCTGGCCGACACCATCGAGTGCGGCGTCACCGGTTTCCTGTTCAACGAGTCCACCGTCGAGAGCTATCGCCAGGCACTCAGCCGCGCCTTCTACGTATACGGCAAGAAGGACCTGCTGAACGCCATGCGCTGCCTGTCGATGACCCAACCGTTCAACTGGTGCCAGGCCGTGGAACCCTACGCACGCCTGTACGAAGACTTGGTCAAGCAGGCACAGCACAGCCACTACTGAACGGGGAATCGAAGATGCACAGACATGGCGCACACCTGCTGGACGCCACGTCGGCGCGCTTCGCCCTCTGGGCCCCGGATGCGCGCAGCGTGAGCGTGGAACTGGAGCAGCAGCCGGCCATCGAGCTGTTGCCCGACGATGATGGCTGGTTCACCGGCGTGGCCCCGTGCCAGGCCGGTGACCGTTACCACTACCGTATCGATGGTGCACTGCAGGTGGCCGACCCGGCCTCGCGCTACCAGCCCGATGGCGTGCAGGGGCCGAGCCAGGTGGTGGATGTGGCCAGCTATGCCTGGCAACACCCCTGGCAAGGCCGGCCCTGGCACGAAGCGGTCATCCAGGAGCTGCATGTCGGCCTGCTCGACGGTTACACCGGGGTCGCCCGGCAACTGCCGCGCCTGGCCGAGCTGGGCATCAGCGCCGTCGAGCTGATGCCGCTGGGGCAGTTCCCTGGCGAGCGCAACTGGGGTTACGACGGCGTGCTGCCCTATGCGCCGCAAAACACCTATGGCAGCCCCGAGCAGCTGTGTACGCTGGTCGACCAGGCACATGGCCACGGGCTGATGGTGCTGGTCGATGTGGTGTACAACCACTTCGGCCCCGACGGCAATTACCTGCACCAGTACGCCAGCCCGTTCTTCCGCGAAGACCGGCAGACCCCCTGGGGCGCAGCCATCGACTTCCGTCGCCCGCAGGTGCGCGAGTACTTCATCCAGAACGCCCTGATGTGGTTGTGCGACTACCGCTGTGACGGCCTGCGCCTGGATGCCGTGCACGCCATCGACCAGCCCGACTTCCTGGTCGAGCTGGCGCAAAGGGTACGTGCGGCGGTGGAACCCGGCCGCCACGTATGGCTGGTACTGGAGAACGAGCACAACCAGGCCTTCCTGCTGGAGCAAGGCTTCGACGCCCAGTGGAACGACGACGGCCACAATGCCCTGCATGTGCTGCTCACCGGCGAAACCGAAGGCTACTACGCCGACTACCAGCAGCGCCCCATCGACCAGCTGGCCCGCTGCCTTGCCGAAGGTTTCGTGTTCCAGGGCCAGGCCAACCGCCATGGCACGCCCCGCGGCGAGCCCAGCGCGCACTTGCCACCCAGCGCCTTCGTGCTGTTTCTGCAGAACCATGACCAGGTCGGCAACCGTGCCCTGGGCGAGCGCCTGACCCGCCTGTGCCCACCGCAGGCGCTGCGGGCGGCCACCGGGCTGTTGCTGCTGGCACCGATGATCCCTCTGCTGTTCATGGGCGATGACGATGGCAGCTGCCGGCCGTTCCTGTTCTTCACCGACTTCCATGACCAACTGGCCGACGCCGTGCGCGAAGGCCGGCGCGGCGAGTTCGCCCATTTCACCGCCTTCGCCGACCCCGAGCAGCGCCAACGCATCCCCGACCCCAACGCCGAACAGACCTTCGAGGCCTCCCGCCCGCAAGGCAAGGAAGTGATCGCCGGCTGGCACGGCCTGTACCAGCACCTGCTCGAACTGCGCCGCCGCCATGTGATCCCGCACCTGCCCGGCAGCCGCGCGCTGGGCGCCGAAGTACACGGCGACAAGGCCCTGACCGCACGCTGGCGTCTGGGCAATGGCACCACCCTGCGCATCGACCTGAACCTGGCCGCCACCCCACAGGGGGTCGAGTTGCCCGCGCCGGCCAACCGCCTGTTCGACAGCAGCGACACCCGGCACCCCGATACCCACCTGGCCGCCTACAGCTGCGTGGTCAGCCTGCTTCCCCCTGCCCTGGAGCGCCCATGAGCGAAACCGCCCTGCACCGCCTGGCGACCCGCGTCGGGCTGAGCCGCGACTGGATCGACGCCAATGCCCGGCCCCAGCGTGTCAGCGACGAGGTACTGCGCAACATCCTTGAAGGCCTTGGCCACCCGGCCAGCGATGACGCCGCCATTGCCGCCAGCCTGCGCGCCGTGGACGCTGCCGAAGACAGTGAGCACCTGCCGCCGCTGCTGACCGCCGACCTCGGCCAGCCACTGGCACTGGCGCGCTACTTCAGCGCCGCCAGCGTCGCGCACTGCACCTTGGAGGACCACAGCGCCCTCACCCTCAGCCTTGACGACCAGGCCCGCCTGCCCGGAGCGCTGCCCATCGGCTACCACCAGGTGGAAATCGACAGCCGCCGCTTCACCGTGGCCGTGGCCCCGCCACGCTGCCACAGCCTTGAAGACCGCGTGCAGCAGCCGCCACCGCGCTGCTGGGGCCTGGCGGTGCAGTTGTACAGCTTGCGCCGCCCCGGCGATGGTGGCTACGGCGACTGCCTGGCCCTGGAACAACTGGCCCGCGCGGCCGCCGAGCGCGGTGCCGATGCCTTGGCCATCAGCCCGATCCACGCCTTGTCGGCCATCGACCAGACGCACTACAGCCCCTACTCGCCCTCCAGCCGCCTGTTGCTCAACACCCTTTACGCCAGCCCTGCCGCGCTGCTGGGCGAGCGGGAGGTGCGCGTGGCCATCGAAACCTGCGGCCTGGAGCAACAGCTGGAAGACCTGGAGCAAGGCCCGCTGGTTGACTGGCAGCGTGCCGCCAGCGCCCGCCTGCGCCTGCTCGAAGCCCTGTACCAGGGCTTCAGCCAGGGCGACCACCCGCTGCGCAAGGATTTCGACAGCTTCCGCGAAGCCGGTGGCCAGGCCCTGGAGCACCATTGCCGCTTCGAGGTGCTGCAGGCCCAGGCCGTGGAGCATGGCCTGGGCGCCGACTGGCGCCACTGGCCCAAGGCCTGGCACGACCCGTACCACCCGGAAGTGGAGGCCTTCGCCAACGCCTACCCGGCCAAGGTCGAGTTCCATGCCTTTTGCCAATGGCTGACCGAACGGGGCCTGCAACGCGCCCAGGAAGCAGCGCGCGGCAACGGCATGGCGGTGGGCCTGATCGCTGACCTGGCGGTGGGCGCCGACGGTGCCGGCAGCCAGGCCTGGAGCCGCCAGGACGAGCTGCTGGCAGGCCTGAAGGTGGGTGCACCGCCCGACATCCTCAACCGTGCCGGCCAGGACTGGGGCATCTGCGCCTTCTCGCCCGAAGGCCTCAAGCGCAACGGCTACCGCGCCTTCATCGAAATGCTGCGGGCCAACCTCGCCCACGCCGGCGGCCTGCGCATCGACCATGTCATGGGCCTGCGCCGGCTGTGGCTGATCCCGCAGGGAGCCAAGCCCAGCGAAGGCGCCTACCTCAACTACCCGCTGGACGACCTGCTGCGCCTGCTGGCGCTGGAGTCGGTGCGCCACCAGGCAATCATCCTCGGCGAAGACCTGGGCACCGTGCCGGACGGCCTGCGCGAACAACTGGCGGCCAAGGCCGTGCTGGGCATGCGCGTGCTGCCCTTCGAGCAGACCCAGCCCGGCCATTTCAAGCCGATTCTCGACTGGCCGGACAACGCCCTGGCCACCACCGGCACCCACGACCTGGCGCCGCTGGCCGGCTGGCTGGAAAACCGCGACATCGACTGGAGCCACCGCCTGCAACTGATCGATGCGGCCACCGAACTGCACTGGCGCCACGAGCGGCAGAAGGAGCACGACGGCCTGCGCCGCACCCTGGAGGCCAACTACGGCACGCTGCCGGACAACGACGCGCTGATCGACGCTGCCATCCGTTACGTTGGCCACACTCGCGCACCGCTGGTGCTGGTGCCGCTGGAAGACCTGCTGGGTTGCGACGAGCAACCCAACCTGCCGGGCACCACCTCCGGCCACCCCAACTGGCGCCGACGCTTCGCCCGGCCGGTACGTGAACTGCTCGACGACGAAGACGCCGCGCGGCGCCTGGAACTGCTGGCCCAGGCCCGCGAACAAGCCTGGGAGCGTGACCGATGAAAGCGCTGACCGCGACCCTGCGCCTGCAGTTTCACAGTGACTTCACCCTCGATCACGCCGTGCCGCTGGTGCCGTACTTCGCCCAGTTGGGTATCAGCCACCTGTATGCCTCGCCCATCCTCAAGGCCCGCGCCGGTTCGCGCCACGGCTACGACGTGGTCGACCCGACCTGCGTCAACCCCGAGCTGGGCGGCGAAGCGGCGCTGGAACGGCTGGTTGCCGCCCTGCGCCAGCACGGCATGGGGCTGATCCTCGACACGGTGTCCAACCACATGGCCGTGGGCGGTGCCGACAACCCCTGGTGGCAGAGCCTGCTGGCCTGGGGCCGGCGCAGCCTCTATGCAGAATTCTTCGACATCCAGTGGCACTCCAGCGACCCGCTGCTGGCCGGTCAGCTGCTGCTGCCGTTCCTCGCCAGCGACTATGGCGTGGCGCTGAAAAATGGCGAGATACCGCTTGAGTTCGACAAGCACCATGGGCTGCTGCAGGTCGCCCATTACCAACACCGCTTCCCGATCTGCCCGGTCGACTATGGCTGGATTCTCGCCCTCAGCCCGGAGCCGGCGCTCAAGGCCCTGGCCGAACGCTTCACCGCGTTGAACGCATCGGCCACGCCGCTGGCCGACGCCCTGCCCCTGCAAGCCGAACTGGCGCGCCTGGCAGGCGAAGGCGCCGACCTCGAATCGGCCCTGGTGGCGTTCGACAGCCGTAGCGAGAACGGCTTCAAGCGCCTGCACCTGCTGCTGGAGCGCCAGACCTACCGCCTGGCCAGCTGGCGTACCGCCGCCGACGACATCAACTGGCGGCGCTTCTTCGACATCAACGAGCTGGGCGGCCTGCGGGTGGAACGCGCGGTGGTGTTCGAGGCCACCCACGCCAAGCTGTTCGAGCTGATCGAGCGCGGCCTGGTGGACGGCCTGCGCATCGACCATATCGACGGCCTGGCCGACCCGCGCGGTTACTGCCGCAAGCTGCGCCGACGGGTCGATGGCCTGCTGGCACGGCGGCCGTTGAACGCCGCCCTGGAGCATTTCCCGATCTACGTGGAGAAGATCCTCGGCGCCAACGAGCACCTGCACCGCGACTGGCTTACCGACGGCACTACCGGCTATGAATTCATGAACCAGGTTTCGCTGCTGCAGCACGACCCGGCGGGCGAAGCAACCCTGACCGAGCTGTGGGCCAATGTGAGCGAACGCCCCGACTTCCCCGAAGAAGTGCGTCAGGCCCGCCACCTGGTGCTCAATGCCAGCCTGGCCGGCGACTGCGAGTCGGTGGCCCAGGCGCTGTTGCAGGTGGCGCGCAACGACCTGATGACCCGCGACCTGACCCTGGGCGCGATCCGCCGTGCCTTGCAGGCACTGGTGGCGCATTACCCGGTGTACCGCACCTACTTCAGTGCCTGCGGGCGCCCGGCAGAAGACGAAGGGTTTTTCCAGCAGGCCCTGGCCAATGCCCGGCAGGACCTGGGCGAAGCCGACTGGCCGCTTCTTGAGCACCTGCAACAATGGTTGGGCGGGCAAGCCTGGCGCAGCCTGCCAGCAGGCCGGGCACGCAAGCAGCTGCGCCACGCCTGCGTGCGCTTTCAGCAACTGACCGCGCCCAGTGCCGCCAAGGCCGTGGAAGACACCGCGTTCTACCGCAGCGCGCGGCTGCTGTCGCGCAACGATGTGGGCTTCGATGCCGAGCGTTTCAGCGCCCCGCTCGAGCACTTCCACAACGAGGCCCAGCGGCGCCTGCGTGACTTCCCCGACAACCTGCTGGCCAGCGCCACCCATGACCACAAGCGCGGCGAAGACACCCGTGCGCGCCTGGCCGTGCTCAGCGAGCGCGGCCCGTGGCTGGCCAGCCGCATGGAACACTGGCGCGAGCTGGCCACGCCGTTGCGCACGCAACTGGATGACGGCCCGGCGCCCAGCCCCGGCGACGAGCTGATGCTGTTGCAGACCTTGCTTGGCAGTTGGCCGCTGGACCTCGACCTGCACGATGACAACGCCCTGCAACAGTACGCCGAACGCATCCGCCAGTGGCAGCAGAAGGCCCTGCGCGAGGCAAAGCTGCGCAGCAGCTGGAGCGCGCCGAACGAAGCATATGAAAACGCCTGTGCCGGCTACATCGACGGCCTGCTGCTGGACGGCGAGAACCAGCAGCTGCGCAAATCGCTGGCCGATGCCGCCCATCTGCTGGCCTGCCCCGGTGCCCTCAACGGCCTGGTCCAGGCCCTGCTGCGCATGACCACGCCGGGCGTGCCGGACCTGTACCAGGGCAACGAATACTGGGATTTCAGCCTGGTCGACCCGGATAACCGCCGCGCCGTGGACTACGCTTGCCGGCGTCGCACCCTGGACGATGCAACGCCGGTAGCCGAGCTGCTGGAACACTGGCGCGACGGCCGCCTCAAGCAGGCGCTGATCGCCCGGGTGCTGGACTGCCGCCAGGCCCATGCCGAGCTGTTCCGTCGTGGCGCCTACCTGCCGCTGACCGTGCATGGCCGGCATGCCGACAAGGTGGTGGCGTTCGCCCGCCTTGGCGAAGGCGAACGGGCCGTCATCATCGCGCCACGCCTGGCCAGTACCCTGCTGGCAGGTGCACCGACACCCCTGATCCCGGCACAGAACTGGGACGACACCCGGGTAAGCCTGCCGTTTGCCTTGTCGCCTGCCAACTCGACGGGACTTTTCCCCAGTGCTGCGGTCAGCTCTTCCAAGGAGCTGATGTTGAGCGCCGTGCTGGCGGAGTTTCCGGTCAACCTGCTGATACAACAATCTTGAGCATCAGGAGCGTCATGATGAGTGTTGATGAAAAGCGTATCCGCGAATTTGCCTACCAGATCTGGGAATCTGAGGGTAAGCCCGCCGGCCAGGAAGAACGCCATTGGGACATGGCGCGCAAGCTGGCCGAAGCCGAGGCGCTGGCACCCAAGGCGGCGCCGCGCAAGCGGGCGCCGGCCAAGCCTAAGGTAGCCGCTGAACCGGTTGAGAAGGCCGTGGCTGTGAAGAAACCCCGGGCGGTGAAAAAGCCGGCTGCCGGTTGAGCCTGCACCGGCCTCTTCGCGGGTAAACCCGCTCCCACAGGGATAGCGCCAGGCCTGAGGATGACGGTGTACCTGTGGGAGCGGGTTCACCCGCGAAGAGGCCGGTACAGGCCTACGCAGCTCCCTCCACCACCACGGCCACAGAGGACCGCCATGAGCCCCCGCACCCCGAAGAAAACCCGCTCTGTCGCCCCGTCGCGTATCCGCGAGGGCCTGCCCTTCCCCCTCGGCGCCACCTGGGATGGCCTTGGGGTCAACTTTGCCCTGTTCTCGGCCAACGCCACCAAGGTCGAGCTGTGCCTGTTCGACTCCACCGGCGAGCACGAAATCGAACGCATCGAGCTACCCGAATACACCGACGAGATCTACCACGGCTACCTGCCCGACGCGCACCCAGGGCTGGTCTACGGCTACCGCGTGCACGGGCCGTACGAGCCGGAGAACGGCCACCGCTTCAACCCCAACAAACTGCTGATCGACCCGTATGCCAAGCAACTGGTCGGCAGCCTGCAGTGGTCCGAAGCACTGTTCGGCTACACCATCGGCCACCCCGACGGCGACCTGTCGTTCGACGAGCGCGACAGCGCGCCGTTCGTGCCCAAGTGCAAGGTGATCGACCCTGCCTTCACCTGGGGCCGCGACCAGCGCGTGCTGATCCCCTGGGAGCGCACGATCATCTACGAGGCCCACACCCGTGGCATCAGCATGCGCCACCCGGCGGTACCGGAAGAACTGCGCGGCACCTTCGCCGGCCTGGCCAATGACGAGTTGCTCAAGCACATCAAGGAGCTGGGCGTTTCCAGCATCGAGCTGCTGCCGATTCACGCCTTCGTCAACGACCAGCACCTGCTGGACAAGGGCTTGAACAACTACTGGGGCTACAACAGCATCGCCTTCTTCGCCCCCCACCCGCGCTACCTGGCCAGCGGCAAGATCGCCGAATTCAAGGAAATGGTCGCGCACCTGCACGACGCCGGGCTGGAGGTGATCCTCGACGTGGTCTACAACCACACCGCCGAAGGCAACGAGCGCGGCCCGACGCTGTCGATGCGCGGTATCGACAACGCCTCCTACTACCGCCTGATGCCGGATGACAAGCGTTACTACATCAACGATTCCGGCACCGGCAACACCCTGGACCTGAGCCACCCCTGCGTGCTGCAGCTGGTCACCGACTCGCTGCGCTACTGGGCCGGCGAAATGCACGTGGACGGCTTCCGCTTCGACCTGGCGACCATCCTTGGCCGCTACCACGACGGCTACAGCGAACGCCACGGTTTCCTCGTCGCCTGCCGCCAGGACCCGATGCTGAGCCAGGTGAAGCTGATTGCCGAGCCCTGGGACTGCGGCCCGGGCGGCTACCAGGTGGGCAACTTCGCCCCGGGCTGGGCAGAGTGGAACGACCGCTTCCGCGACACCGTGCGCGCCTTCTGGAAAGGCGACGAAGGCCAACTGGCCGACTTTGCCTCGCGCATGACCGCCTCGGGGGACATGTTCAACAACCGTGGCCGGCGCCCCTATGCCTCGGTCAACTTCGTCACCGCCCACGACGGTTTCACCTTGCGCGACCTGGTGTCGTACAACCACAAGCACAACGAAGACAACGACGAGAACAACCAGGACGGCACCGATAACAACCTGTCGTGGAACTGCGGTGTCGAGGGGCCAACCGACGACCCGGCCGTGAATGCCCTGCGCATG
Organism: Pseudomonas sp. UYEF17; assembly: GCF_040546125.1. Classification (NCBI taxonomy): domain Bacteria; kingdom Pseudomonadati; phylum Pseudomonadota; class Gammaproteobacteria; order Pseudomonadales; family Pseudomonadaceae; genus Pseudomonas; species Pseudomonas sp. UYEF17. Next base: position 329,106 of record NZ_JBEPNE010000004.1, on the reverse strand, counting down.
CGCCAGATGCGCAACTATTTCGCAACCCTGCTGCTGGCCCAGGGCACGCCGATGATCGTCGCTGGTGACGAGTTCAGCCGCACCCAGCACGGCAACAACAATGCCTATTGCCAGGACAGCGAGATCGGCTGGGTGAACTGGGACCTGGACCAGGAGGGCAAAGAGCTGCTGGCTTTCGTCAAGCGCCTGACCCGCCTGCGCCTGGCCTACCCGGTACTGCGCCGCTCGCGCTTTCTGGTGGGCGACTACAATGAGGCGATCGGCGTCAAGGACGTGACCTGGCTGGCACCGGATGGCAACGAGATGAGCGTGGATCAATGGGAAGACCCGCACGGGCGTTGCCTGGGCATGCTGATCGATGGCCGTGCCCAGGTCAGCGGCATTGCCCGGCCAGGCGCCGAGGCCACCGTGTTGCTGATCGTCAATGCCCACCATGACATCGTTCCGTTCGAGTTGCCGACGGTGCCCGAAGGGGATTACTGGAGCTGCCTGGTCGATACCGACCGGCCAGAGCTGCGCAAGGGGCAGCATCTGCAGTTCGACAGCACGTTCGAGGTGAAGGGGCGATCGTTGCTGCTGATGGTGTTGCAGCGTGATGAGGAGTGAACCTGAACCCGCTGGTATGTGTCCCTTGTGTAGGAGCGGCCTTGTGTCGCGATCGGGCCGCACAGCGGCCCCAGCTATTCTTGCCTTGGTGCTGACAAACGGGGCCGCTGCGCGGCCCGATCGCGACACAAGGCCGCTCCTACAAGGATCCGCGCAAACCCGTTGACCGAGGAGTAACCGTGAACCCCGAAGCCGGCAGTAAAGGTTTCGCCAGTGTCAATCAGGCCCCGGCCGTGAAGCGGCTGCAGGTGCTGACGGTGAATACCCACAAGGGCTTCACCGCCTTCAACCGGCGCTTCATCCTGCCGGAACTGCGCGAGGCGGTGCGCAGCACCCAGGCCGACATCGTCTTCCTCCAGGAAGTGCTCGGCAGCCACGACCGCCACGCCGCGCGCTACCCCGGCTGGCCGCAGACTTCTCAGTACGAGTTCCTCGCCGACAGCATGTGGAGCGACTTCGCCTACGGCCGCAACGCGGTCTACCCCGACGGCCACCACGGCAACGCGCTACTGTCCAAATACCCGATCATCGAACATCGCAACCTCGACGTGTCGATCACCGGCCCCGAACGACGTGGCCTGCTGCACTGCATCCTCGACGTGCCCGGCCAGCACCAGGTGCATGCCATCTGCGTGCACCTGTCGTTACTGGAAAGCCATCGCCAGAAACAACTGCAACTGCTGCGCAAGCTGCTCGAGTCCTTGCCCGCCGAGGCCCCGGTGATCATCGCCGGCGATTTCAACGACTGGAAATCCCACGGCAACCGCACCCTGGGCCTGCAGCGTGACCTGCACGAGGCCTTCGAGCGCCACCATGGGCATCTGGCCCGCACCTATCCTGCGCGCCTGCCACTGTTGCGCCTGGACCGTGTCTACCTGCGCAACGCCGAAAGCCATGGGCCGCGGATTCTGGGGCACAAACCTTGGTCGCACCTGTCGGACCACCTGCCGTTGTCGGTCGAAGTCAGGCTTAGCAATCATTCTTCATAGCCATGCCACGACAAATAGCGAACCCCGCTATAGCTCGCAGATTTATCAAAAGATTCAACACGTTGAACAAAACCACGGATCCTGAACACTTCCTTCACACTTTCTTGACGCAAGCGGCGGCCTCTCCTTAGCTGAACATATCAAGCAGTAAAGATCTCGCGCCGGGCCTCTAGCTCGCGCCTTCGTGCGCGCTGGCGAAAGCCTGGCGTGCTGGTTTGGGTCGCCCACTGTTTTTGCCGTACAGCTCGTGACAACAGGCCAGGTCCTAGGGCTGTAACACAAAAACAAAGGAGATCCGCCATGAAAAGCACCTCGAACCTCTTGCGCTTCGACAGCATTTTCTACGCGGTTTCCACGTCGCTGCTTCTGGCAACCCCGGTGGAAACTATCGCGTATGAACTGCAGGACGACCCGGCCTCGCCCGGTTTCCTGCAGCAACCGGCAGTACCACAGCTGTCGCTCGACCCGGTCAGCGCCAGTGGCTTGAGTATCGGTACCTTGAATGCGTTCTCGCAAAAGATGAGCGAGCGCCATGGGCAGGCTGCACCGGACCTGGTCGCCAGCCAGTGGGCGCAGTTCTTCCCCACCACCACGCGCGGTGGCGCGCAGCCCCCGGACCAGCTGGAGGCACCCAGCCAGCAACTGACGATCGGCCCGGACCTGTTCGTGCGTGAAACTGCAGCGGGCAATGTGCACCGCGCGGGGATCTTCGTGGGGCAAAACAACCTGCAGACCAGCTTCAACGGCATGCGCCGGCTGTTGGGCGACAAGCAACGCAACGCCGTGAACCTCAGCGGTGAAAGCCTGGGGGTTTACTGGAGCATGACCCATGAACAGGGCTGGCACCTGGATGCCGTGGCCATGGGTTCGCGCATCGACGTCAATGGCCGTGGCGAGAACGGCCAGCGACTGGACGACAGCGGCCACGCGATGACCTTCTCGCTGGAAGGCGGCATCCCCATCGGCCTGGGTGGCGGCTGGGTGATCGAGCCGCAGGCGCAGTTGATCAACCAGCAGTTCTTCCCCGGCAGCCGGGCGCAGGAAGAGACCTTGCAGGCCTTCGACAGCCAGCCGAGCTGGAGCGGCCGGGTCGGTGCCAGGCTGTCCGGGCGTTATGAAGTACGCGGCATGCCGATCGAACCCTATGTGCGGACCAACGTGTGGTATGACTTCAGCAATGCCGATGAGGTGAAGCTGGACCAGGTCGACAAGATCTCCAGCTCGCGCTACTCGACCACCGTGGAACTGGGGTTGGGGCTGGTGGCGCGGGTGACGCCCTCGGTAGCGCTGTTTGTCAGTGCCGATTACAGCAGTGACGTGGACGACAATGATCTGAATGGGTTGATTGGCAGCCTAGGGGTGCGGATGCGGTGGTAGGCAGGGTCGGCCCTTTCGCGGGTGAACCCGCTCCCACAAGGACCGCACAGGGTCTGAAGCTTGTGCAATACCTGTGGGAGCGGGTTTACCCGCGAAGAGGCCAGTACAAGCAACACATCAGGCTGGTTTCATTATCAGAACCCCAAGCGGCGGCAGGTTCAGGGCCAGCGACTGCGGCTGGCCATGGCTGGCAATCTCGTTACTCTCCACCACCCCCAGGTTGCCGACATTGGACCCGGCATACAGCTCTGCGTCACTGTTCAACAGCTCCTGCCAGCGCTCGCCAAACGGCACGCCAATGCGATACCCCTCGCGCGGCACCGGGGTGAAGTTGGCCACCACCAGCACTGGCTCGCCACTGCTGCTCCAGCGCAGCCAGGCATACACGCTGTTCTGCGCATCGTCACCAATCAGCCACTGGAAGCCCTGTGGCTGGCAATCCTGCTCGTGCAATGCCGGCACCTCGCGGTACAGGCGGTTGAGGTCGCCGACCAGGCGCTGTACGCCCTGGTGCTCAGGGTACTGCAGCAGGTACCAGTCCAGCTCGCCATCGTGGTCCCACTCGCGCCACTGGCCGAACTCGCAGCCCATGAACAGCAGCTTCTTGCCCGGATGCGCCCACATGAAGGTGAGGTAGGCACGCAGGTTGGCGAACTTCTGCCAGCGGTCGCCGGGCATCTTGTCGATCAGCGAATGCTTGCCGTGCACCACTTCATCGTGGGAGATGGGCAGGATGAAGTGCTCGGAATAGGCATAGATCAGCCCGAAGCTCATCTCGTTGTGATGGTAAGTGCGGTGCACAGGGTCGTTCTGGATGTAATGCAAGGTGTCGTGCATCCAGCCCATGTTCCACTTGTAGGCAAAGCCCAGGCCGCCCTGTTGGGTCGGCTGGCTGACGCCGGGCCAGGCGGTGGATTCCTCGGCGATGATCAGCGCGCCCGGGGCCTCGTGGGCCGCCACGCCGTTGAGGTGGCGGATGAAGTCGATGGCCTCCAGGTTCTCGCGCCCGCCGTGGCGGTTGGGCACCCATTCGCCGGCCTTGCGCGAATAGTCGCGGTACAGCATCGAGGCCACTGCATCGACACGCAGGCCATCGATGTGGAAGTGCTTCAGCCAGTGCAGCGCCGAGGCCATCATGAAGCCGCGCACTTCGTTGCGGCCAAGGTTGTAGATCAGCGTGTTCCAGTCCTGGTGGTAGCCCTCCAGGGGGTTGTCGTATTCGTACAGGGCGGTGCCGTCGAAACGCGCCAGGCCGTGTTCATCGGTGGGGAAATGCGCCGGCACCCAGTCGAGCAGCACGCCAATGCCGCCCTGGTGGCAGGCGTCGATGAAGGCGGCGAAGTCCTCGGCGCTGCCGTAGCGCGAGGTGGGCGCGAACAGCGACAGCGGCTGGTAGCCCCAGGAACCGCCGAACGGGTGCTCCATGATCGGCAGCAGTTCGATATGGGTGAAGCCCAGCTCCTGAACGTACGGCACCAGGCGCTCGGCCAGCTCGCGCCAGTTGTAATAGCGCCCCACCTCGCCCGCCTCGTCCAGCTCGCAGCGCCACGACCCTGGGTGCAGCTCATAGATCGACAGCGGCGCGCTGTAGGCATGGCGCTGCGCGCGTTGCGCCATCCAGTCGTGGTCTTGCCAGTCGTGGCTGAGCGCCCCCGCTACCTTGGAGGCGGTGCTTGGCGGCAGTTCGGTGGCACGCGCCAACGGGTCGGCCTTCAGGGGCAGTATGCCGTCCTTGCCCAGCACCTCGAACTTGTAGGTTTCGCCCACGCCCAGGCGCGGCACGAACAGCTCCCACACCCCGGCGCTGTGGCGCAGGCGCATGGGGTGGCGGCGGCCATCCCAGTTGTTGAAGTCACCCACCACCGACACCCGCCGCGCGTTCGGCGCCCACACCGAGAAACACACGCCGTCGACACCATCGACCTGGATAGGCTGGGCGCCGAAGCGCCCGGACAGGTCGCGGTGGTTGCCTTCGGCAAACAGGTACAGGTCCATGTCGCCCAGTTGCGGGCCGAAGCTGTAGGGGTCTTCGGTGACCTGCTCGCCACCGGCCCAGCCGATCTGCAGCAGGTACGGGTGTGCCTCATCGAGGTGCGCGGTGAACAGCCCCGGCAGGCTGCCCTGCTCCATTTCGGCGAGGACGCGCCCGTCATGCCGTGCCAGGATGCGCACATTCAGGGCAGTGGGCAGGAAGGCGCGGACCACCTGCCCGCCCGCGCCGTCGCCATGGGGGCCGAGTACCGCAAATGGATCGGCGTGCTCGGCGCGGGCCAGGGCGTCGAGGTCCCGTTGCCGAAGGCCGCCGTTTTCACGCGTGGTTGCATTCATCTATGACTCTCCCCAGGTACTGATCAGTCCATGCAGGCCATGCAAAGGCACGGCCAGCCAGCTCGGACGGTTCTCGGCTTCGTATGTGATTTCGTAGGCAGCTTTTTCCAGGCAGAACAGCTCCAGTGCGGCGCGCTCGCCCTCGGCCTGTTGCCAGGCGTGAGGCATGGCCGCGGTGGCCAGGCCATAGGCTTCGACAAAGGCATGCCGCGATTGGTGCAGGTACTGCCTGGCAACCCGTTGCCGGGCTTGGCGCGCCGGGTCGGAAAGGTCGACCGCAGACGCGCTGCGCAAGATCATGGCAGCAGCATAGTCGAAGGATCGCAGCACGCCGCTGACATCTTTGTACGGGCTGTGTTTTGCCCGACGCTCTTGCAGCGGCCGGGCCGGTTCACCTTCGAAATCGATGAGGTAGGCGTCGCCCTGCACCACCAGCACCTGGCCCAGGTGCAGGTCGCCGTGCACGCGCATCAGCAGGCCGCCCTGGGCCTGGCGGGTCAGGTTGGCGATGTGCTGGGCCAGGCCGTCGCGCTGTTGCTGCAAGTCGTCGACCAGCGCCTGGCTTTCGCTGTCGAGGCTGTCGCGGTGCTGGGCCAGCAGGTCGAGGGCATGGGTGAGTTCGGCACTGATCTGCGCACTCCAGCGTTCGCTGTCGTCGGCATCGCTCGGGCGTGGCTGGAAGGCCTCGTCATTGGTCGGTGCAGCCAGCAGCAGGTGCATCTCGCCCAGGCGCTGGCCGAGCAAGGCGGCAAAGCCGGTGAGTTCGGCCAGTGCATCGGTGTGCGCATCGGCGTCGAGGCTGGAAGGCTCCATCTGGTCGCGGATGGCCCGTTCCAGGGTGTTCTGGGTCCAGGCCCAGGCGTCGCCCTGGTTGCTCAGGTAGCCCTGGGCGATCATCAGCAGGTGTGGCGCACCCTGCTCATCCACCCGGCTGACCCAGGCCAGCAGCGGCGAAATGTTGGCAAAGCCTGCGGCGGTCAGGTAGGCACTCATTTCCAGCTCTGGGTGCACACCCGGGTTGACCCGGCGAATCAGCTTGAGCACCACCTGGTCGCCGATCACCACCGAGCTGTTGGACTGCTCGGCGCTGAGGTAGCGCACGCTGCTTTCGTCGTTCAACGCCAGGCCCGCCAACTGCTGCGTGCTTTCGAAGCGCAGCTCGCCCTCGCCGTTGCCACAAGGCAGATGCATGCCGCCCTCACAGGCACGCAGCACCGCGCGGATGAATGGCTCGAGAACGAAGGCGTCAGTGATCAGGCCAACCTGATGGGCACGACGCACCCGTGACAGGGCCAGCTGTTGTGGCAACGCGGTACTGATCTGCTCTTCGGGCAGCAGGCCGAACGGCAGTTGGTAGCGGTTGGCCACACCATCGCTGAGCACTTCGATTTCACTAAGCAGCACCGGTGTGGTCGACGTGCCGAAACGCACGCCGTAGCACAGGCGCACCTGGTCGATCGGCCCTTCCTTGCCGGCGAACCAGCGCCGCTTGGGCAGGTACTGCGGCAGGATGGCGCTTTGCAGGGTATCGCTGGAGGGGGCCTCCAGCAGTTCTTCCAGGCGTTTGCGCAATACCAGTGTGGTCAATTCGGGTAACCCCTCGGTGGCCTGGATGTGCCAGCTGGGCATGCGGTCGTGGCTGGCCAGCAGGAACCAGTAGAAGGCGTAGGGTGGCAAGGTCAGCAGGAACGGCAGTTGCCCGATTGGCGGGAAGGCGCTGCCGCCGAGCATCTCCACCGGTACTTTGTCGGCGTATTGTGACAATTCCAGTTCAGCCGCCTGGGCGGCGCGGGAAACGTTGGCCACGCACAGGATGACTTCGGTATTGCCATCGCCGTCGGTGTACTCGCGCAAGTAGGCGAGGATGCGCCGGTTGTTCGGCGTTAGGGTGCGCAGGCTGCCGCGGCCGAAGGCCTTTTGCTGCTTGCGCACCGCCAGCATGCGCCGGGTCCAGTTCAGCAGCGAGTGCGGGTCGTTGGCCTGGGCTTCGACGTTGACGGTCTGGTAGCCGTACAGCGGGTCCATGATCGGCGGCAGCACCAGACGCTGCGGGTCGGCGCGGGAGAAACCACCGTTGCGGTCCGGCGACCATTGCATGGGCGTGCGCACACCATCGCGGTCGCCCAGGTAGATGTTGTCGCCCATGCCCAGTTCGTCGCCGTAGTACAGGGTGGGCGTGCCGGGCATCGACAGCAGCAGGCTGGTGAGCAGTTCGATGCGCCGCCGGTCACGCTGCAGCAACGGCGCCAGGCGGCGGCGGATGCCCAGGTTGATGCGGGCGCGGCGGTCTTCAGCGTAGTAGTTCCACAGGTAGTCGCGCTCGCGGTCGGTGACCATTTCCAAGGTCAGCTCATCGTGGTTGCGCAGGAAGATCGCCCATTGGCAGTTGGCGGGGATTTCCGGGGTCTGGCGCAGGATGTCGGTGATCGGGAAGCGGTCTTCCATGGCCAGGGCCATGTACATGCGCGGCATCAACGGGAAGTGGAAGGCCATGTGGCATTCGTCGCCCTCGCCTTCGCCAAAGTACGGGCGGGTGTCCTCGGGCCATTGGTTGGCCTCGGCCAGCAGCATGCGGTCGGGGTAGTTGGCGTCGATTTCGGCGCGGATCGCCTTGAGCACGTCGTGGGTTTCGGCAAGGTTCTCGTTGTTGGTGCCGTCACGCTCGATCAGGTAGGGGATGGCGTCCAGGCGCAGGCCATCGACGCCCAGGTCCAGCCAGAAGCGCATCACCCCGATCACTGCCTTGAGCACTTGCGGGTTGTCGAAGTTGAGGTCGGGCTGGTGCGAATAGAAGCGGTGCCAGAAGTACTGGCCGGCGACCGGGTCCCAGGTCCAGTTGGACTTCTCGGTATCGAGGAAGATGATGCGCGTGCCGTCGTACTTCTGGTCGTCATCCGACCACACGTAGAAGTCCCGTGCCTTGCTGCCGCGCTTGGCATGGCGGGCGCGCTGGAACCAGGGATGCTGGTCGCTGGTGTGGTTGATGACCAGCTCCGTGATCACCCGCAGGCCGCGTTTGTGTGCCTCGGCGATGAAGCGGCGGGCATCGGCCAGGTTGCCGTAGTCGGGGTGCACGGCCTTGTATTCGGCGATGTCGTAGCCGTCGTCGCGGCGTGGCGAGGGATAGAACGGCAGCAGCCACAGGGTGTTGACGCCCAGCTCGGCAATGTAGTCGAGCTTGCTGATCAGGCCGGCGAAATCGCCGATGCCGTCGTTGTTCGAATCGAAGAACGACTTGATGTGCAGCTGGTAGATGACGGCGTCCTTGTACCACAGCGGGTCGTCGATGAAGGCTGCCGGGCGGGAACGCTTGGCCATGTGCGACTCCTTTCAATTCCTGGTTGCTCTGGCCCCAATGCACAAGCAACTGACTTGACACGATCCTGTGGGAGCGGGCGTGCCCGCGAACACCGGCGAAGCCGGTGCCATGCTCCGCGGCGCCTGCTTCGCGGGCACGCCCGCTCCCACAGGGGATGGCGTGTACCTGGCTAACGGGCCTTTTCGATGCGCCAGATACCGAACGGCAGATGCCAGGGTTCGATGCGCATCCATTGGGTCTTGCCGTACCACGACCAGCGATGGCCGTTCATCAGGTCTTCACCCAGGGTTTCGGCGTTGTCATCCAGCCCCAGCTCCCATAGCGGCAGCTCGAAATGCGCCTCCTGGGCGTTGTGCGGGTCGAGGCTGATTGCCACCAGGATGTAGTTGTCGCGCTCGGGCGTGCGCTTGGCGAAGTACAGGATGTTGTCGTTCCAGCAGTTGAAGAACGCCACGCCCAGGTGGGTCTGCAAGGCGCGGTTCTGCCGGCGGATACGGTTGAGCTGGGCGATCTCGGCAATGATGTTGCCGGGCTGGCTGAAGTCGCGTGGGCGAATTTCGTACTTCTCCGAATCCAGGTACTCCTCCTTGCCCGGCAGCGGTGTGCCTTCGCACAGTTCGAAGCCCGAGTACATGCCCCACAGCCCGGAACCCATGGTGGCCAGCGCCGCGCGGATGAGGAAGCCGGCACGGCCGGAGGTGTGCAGGAAGTACGGGTTGATGTCGGGGGTATTGACGAAGAAGTTGGGCCGGTAGCACTGGCTCCATGGCGGCTGGTTGAGCTGCTCGAAGTACTCGCGCAGTTCCTGTTTGTGGTTGCGCCAGGTGAAGTAGGTATAGCTCTGCGCGTACCCGACCTTGCCCAGGCGGGCCATCATCGCCGGCTTGGTGAAGGCTTCGGCGAGGAAGATGACCTCGGGGTGCCGACTGCGCACATTGGCGATCAGCCATTGCCAGAACGGCAGTGGCTTGGTGTGCGGGTTGTCGACGCGGAAGGTCTTCACCCCCTCCTCGACCCAGCCGACCACCACGTCGCGCAGGGCCAGCCACAGCGACGGCACGGCCTCGGGTGCATAGAAATCGACATTGACGATGTCCTGGTACTTCTTCGGTGGGTTCTCGGCATAGCGGATGGTGCCGTCCGGTCGCCAGCTGAACCAGCCGGGGTGCTCCTTGAGCCAGGGGTGGTCCTGGGAGCACTGGATGGCGAAGTCGAGGGCGATTTCCAGGCCATGCTCGGCCGCTGCTGCCACCAGGCGGCGGAAGTCGTCGCGGCTGCCCAGCTGCGGGTGAATCGCCTCGTGGCCGCCTTCTGCGCTGCCGATGGCATACGGGCTGCCCGGGTCGCCGGGCTCCGCCGTGAGGGCGTTGTTGCGGCCCTTGCGGTGCTGCATGCCGATGGGATGGATGGGCGGGAAGTACAGCACGTCGAAGCCCATGTCGCGGATCATCGGCAGGCGCTCGTGCACATCATTGAAGGTGCCGTGGCGCTCGGGGCTGTCGGTGATCGAGCGCGGGAACAGCTCGTACCAACTGGCGAACTGCGCGGCCGGGCGGTCGACATCGACGGGGAATTCACGGCTGCGGGCCAGGTAGCTGCGGTGCTCGGCATCGCTCATCAGGCGGGCGGTGGCGGGGTCGAGAAACAGCGCCACCTGATCGTCGGCATTCAGCGTGGGCAGGCGCTGCTGCAAGGCCTGGAGCTCCTCGCGCAGGGCACCGTTGCACAGCTCGATGCCCTTGCCCAGCATCAATCGACCTTCCTCCAGCTCCAGCCGAACCTCGACACCGGCGTGGTACTTCTTCTCCAGGTCGTGGCAATAGGTAGCGAACGGGTCGATCCAGGCCTCGATACTGAACAGGTGCGGGCCCAGTTCGGTGGGTGTGAACTCGGCCAGCCACAGGTCGTTGCCCGGCGAGTGCATGGGTATGCAATGCCAGCGCCGGCTGTGGGCCTGGCGCCAGTTGAGCATCACGGCCAGGCGGTCGTGGCCGTCGCTGTAGACCTTGCTGCTGACCGCCACCGGTTGGCCACTGATGGCCTTGGCGGCGAAGGTGCCGGCTTCGAGCACGGGTTGGGTGTCTTCGATCACGATGCGCGGCGCCAGCAGCGCCTGGGACAGGCTGATGGCCTGGTCCGGGTGATCGTTGGCCATGGGCACGCTTTCGAAGGGCTCGTTTCGTGACATCGGACCTTGCTCCCTCAGGCTGGTGGCGGTAAGGGTTCAGAGCCGGGCACAGGCGTGGGGTTCAAAAAAATTGAGCGAACGGCAGCTGCCAGGGGTCGAAGCCTGCAGCACCTCTTCAATTACCCAAGCGAGGTCAGGCCATGAACATTCCCATTCCACCGGAGACTCCCGATCCCAACATCGACGACCCGAGCCTGCCGCCGCCCGTGCCGGAGGAAGACCCGGACGAGCTGCCGATCAAGCCGACCGTGCCGCCGACGGTGGGCGACCCGCCGAGCCAGGAACCACCAGTGAAGGCTTAAGGGTAGACCAGGATCGACATAGGCAGGACCGGCCCTTTCGCGGGTGAACCCGCTCCCACAGGGACCGCGCCGACCTCGAACGCGGCGCTGTACCTGTGGGAGCGGGTTTACCCGCGAAAGGGCCGGTAGCATCAGCACATCAACCAGCAGTAACCGCCGATATCTCCGCCACACTGATCTCCCGCATGCGGAACTTCTCCCACAGGGACCGCGCCGACCTCGAACGCGGCGCTGTACCTGTGGGAGCGGGTTCACCCGCGAAAAGGCCGGCAGCATCAATACATCAACCAGCAGTTAAAGCCGATATCTCCGCCACACTGATCTCCCGCATGCGGAACTTCTGCACCTTGCCGGTCACCGTCATCGGGTACTCGTCGACAAAGCGGATATGCCGCGGCACCTTGAAGTGTGCAATGCGCGCCTTGCACCAGCCCTGCAGTTCCTCGACCGTGGCACTGTGCCCCGGGTGCAGCTTGATCCAGGCGACGATTTCCTCGCCATAACGGCTGCACGGGATGCCGATCACCTGCGCATCAGCCACCGCCGGGTGGGTGTAGAAGAACTCTTCCAGTTCACGCGGGTAGATGTTCTCGCCGCCGCGAATGATCATGTCCTTGTTGCGCCCGACAATGCGCACGTAGCCGTGCTCATCCATCACCGCCAGGTCGCCCGAATGCATCCAGCCGGCCGGGTCGATGGCATCTGCCGTGGCCTGGGGGTTGTCCCAGTAGCCGAGCATCACGCTGTAGCCGCGGGTGCACAGCTCGCCGATCTCGCCGCGCGGGACGATACAGCCGTCTGCGTCCACCAGCTTGTTCTCCAGCTGCGGCTGGGTGCGGCCGACGGTGGTCACGCGCAGCTCCAGGTCGTCGTCCGGGCCGGTCTGCAGCGACACCGGGCTGGTTTCGGTCATGCCGTAGGCAATCTGCACTTCGGCCATGTGCATCTGATCGATGACCCGGCGCATTACCTCGATCGGGCAGGTGGCGCCGGCCATGATGCCGCTGCGCAGGGTCGACAGGTCCATTTGCGCGCGCGCGGGGTGGTCGAGCATGGCGATGAACATGGTTGGCACGCCATAGAGAATGCTCGCGCGCTCTTCGGCCACGGCGCGCAGGGTGAGCTCGGCGTCGAAGGCGTCGTTGGGGTAGATCATGGTGCTGCCGTGGGTGATGCAACCGAGGTTGGCCATGACCATGCCGAAGCAGTGGTAAAGCGGCACCGGGATCACCATGCGGTCACGTGCGGTCAGGCCCAGGCTTTCGCCGACCATGAAGCCGTTGTTGAGGATGTTGTAGTGGCTGAGCGTGGCGCCCTTCGGTGCGCCGGTGGTGCCGGAGGTGTACTGGATGTTCACCGGCTGGTCGAACTGCAGGCTTTGCTGGCGCTTCGCGTAAGCCTCGACGGAGGTCTGCCCTGCCCGCTCGGCCAGCGCTTGCCAAGGCAGGAAGCCTGCCGGCGGGTTGGCGGCCAGGCTGACCACACCACGCATTTCGGGCAGGCGTTCACTGGCCATTTCACCCGGGGTGGCACTGGCCAGCTCCGGCGCCAGCTCCTGGACCATGGCGTGGTAGTCGGACGTCTTGAAAGCGTCGGCACACACCAGCCAGCGGCAACCGGACTGGCGCAGCACGTATTCCAGCTCGCCCACGCGGTAGGCCGGGTTGATGTTGACCAGAATCGCGCCGACCTTGGCGCTGGCCAGCTGCAGGATGCACCACTGGGCGCAGTTGGGCGACCAGATGCCGACCCGATCGCCGGTGTTCACGCCCAGGGCCATCAGGGCACGAGCATGCACCTCGACCTGCTCGGCCAACTGCCGCCAGCTGTAGCGCAGGCCCTGATGGCGCGACACCAGGGCCTCGCCGTCGGCACAACGGGCCACGGTGGCGTCGAAGGCCTGGCCGATGGTCTGGGTCAGCAAGGCTTGGTCCTGGCGACCGCGGGTATAGCTTGGTTGACTCATGGGTGTCCCTTCTTGTGGTTGTTCTGGGCACGACTGAAGCAAGCGGGAATACTCTGGCGCAGATTTACGTTTACGTAAAGGTGATGAGTCGATTGACAGTGAGCGCATGCAGGTTTACGTTAACGTAAAGGTGAAAACGACATCGGGTTTGTCGGCGCACCACCGACCCTGTGGGAGCGGGTTTACCCGCGAATGCGATCATCCAGGCAATGACGGTGGCCCTGCTGACGTATTCGCGGGTAAACCCGCTCCCACAGGGCCGGTGGATAGCCCTTGAGCTACGGTGTTACCCAATTTCAAGAACAAGAAGGTGCCCCCAGCATGCATTACCCCACCCTGAACTTCGCCCTGGGCGAAACCATCGACATGCTCCGCGACCAGGTGCGCACCTTCGTCGCCGCCGAACTGGCCCCGCGCGCCGCGCAAATCGACCACGACAACCTGTTCCCGGCCAACATGTGGCGCAAGTTCGGCGACATGGGCCTGCTGGGCATCACCGTGCCGGAAGAATACGGCGGTGCCGGCCTGGGCTACCTGGCCCACGTGGTGTCGATGGAAGAAATCAGCCGTGGCTCGGCCTCGGTGGCCCTGTCCTACGGTGCCCACTCCAATCTCTGCGTCAACCAGATCAACCGCAACGGCAGCCACGAGCAGAAGCTCAAGTACCTGCCCAAGCTGATCAGCGGCGAGCACATCGGCGCCCTGGCCATGAGCGAGCCCAACGCCGGTTCCGACGTGGTATCGATGAAGCTGCGCGCGGAAAAGCGCGGCGACCACTACGTACTCAACGGCAGCAAGACCTGGATCACCAACGGCCCGGACGCCAACACCTACGTGATCTACGCCAAGACCGACCTGGACAAGGGTGCGCACGGCATCACCGCGTTCATCGTCGAGCGCGACTGGAAAGGCTTCAGCCGCAGCAACAAGTTCGACAAGCTGGGCATGCGTGGTTCCAACACCTGCGAGCTGTTCTTCGACGGCGTCGAAGTGCCGGAAGAAAACATCCTCGGCCAGCTCAATGGTGGCGTGCGCGTGCTGATGAGCGGCCTGGACTACGAGCGCGTGGTACTGTCCGGCGGCCCGACCGGCATCATGCAAAGCTGCATGGACCTGGTGGTGCCCTACATTCACGACCGCAAGCAGTTCGGCCAGAGCATCGGCGAGTTCCAGCTGATCCAGGGCAAGATCGCCGACATGTACACCCAGCTCAACGCCAGCCGCGCCTACCTGTATGCCGTGGCCCAGGCCTGCGACCGTGGCGAGACCACCCGCAAGGACGCCGCCGGGGTGATCCTGTACACCGCCGAGCGCGCCACGCAAATGGCCCTGGAGGCGATCCAGATTCTCGGCGGCAACGGCTATATCAACGAATTCCCGGCAGGCCGCCTGCTGCGCGACGCCAAGCTGTACGAGATCGGTGCCGGCACCAGCGAAATCCGCCGGATGCTGATCGGCCGCGAACTGTTCAACGAAACCCGCTGAGCACAAGGGACGGGCGCACATGGCTACCTTGCACACCCAGATCAACCCGCGTTCGGCGGAGTTCGCCGGCAACAGCGCGGCCATGCTCGAACAGGTCCAGGCCCTGCGCGGCCTGCTCGCCCAAGTGGCCCAGGGCGGTGGGCCCAAGGCCCAGGAGCGGCACACTTCGCGTGGCAAGCTGCTGCCGCGCGAGCGTATCGACCGCCTGCTGGACCCGGGCTCGCCGTTCCTCGAAATCGGCCAACTGGCTGCCCATGAGGTATATGGCGAAGACGTGCCCGCTGCGGGCGTGATCGCCGGCATCGGCCGCGTCGAAGGCGTGGAATGCATGATCGTGGCCAACGACGCCACGGTCAAAGGCGGTTCCTACTACCCGCTGACGGTGAAGAAGCACCTGCGTGCGCAGACCATCGCCCTGCAGAACCGCCTGCCGTGCATCTACCTGGTGGACTCCGGCGGCGCCAACCTGCCACGCCAGGACGAAGTGTTCCCCGACCGCGAGCACTTCGGGCGGATCTTCTTCAACCAGGCCAACATGAGCGCACTGGGCATTCCGCAGATTGCCGTGGTGATGGGCTCGTGCACCGCCGGCGGTGCCTACGTGCCCGCGATGGCCGACGAAGCGATCATGGTGCGCCAGCAAGCGACCATCTTCCTCGCCGGCCCTCCACTGGTAAAGGCCGCCACCGGTGAGGTTGTGAGCGCCGAAGACCTCGGCGGCGCCGATGTGCACTGCCGCACCAGCGGCGTGGCCGACCACTATGCCGACAACGACGAACACGCCCTGGCCCTGACCCGACGCAGCGTGGCCAACCTCAACTGGCACAAGCTGGGCAAGCTGCAGCGCCTGGCCCCGGTGGCACCGCTGTATGCCGCCGATGAGCTGTATGGCGTGGTGCCGGCCGACGCCAAGCAACCGTTCGACGTGCGCGAGGTGATCGCGCGCCTGGTCGACGGCTCGGTGTTCGACGAGTTCAAGGCGCTGTTCGGTACCACCCTGGTGTGCGGCTTCGCCCACCTGCACGGCTACCCGGTGGCGATCCTCGCCAACAACGGCATCCTGTTCGCCGAGGCCGCGCAAAAAGGCGCGCACTTCATCGAACTGGCCTGCCAGCGCGGCATCCCGCTGCTGTTCCTGCAGAACATCACCGGCTTCATGGTCGGCAAGAAATACGAAGAAGGCGGCATCGCCAAGCACGGCGCCAAGCTGGTCACTGCCGTGGCCTGCGCCCAGGTGCCGAAGTTCACGGTGATCATCGGCGGCAGCTTCGGCGCCGGCAACTATGGCATGTGCGGCCGCGCCTACGACCCGCGCTTCCTGTGGATGTGGCCCAACGCGCGGATTGGCGTGATGGGGGCCGAACAGGCCGCCGGCGTGCTGGCCCAGGTCAAGCGCGAACAGAGCGAGCGCAGTGGCCACCCGTTCAGCGCCGAAGACGAAGCCCGGCTGAAGCAGCCGATCCTTGACCAGTACGAGCACCAGGGCCACCCCTACTACTCCAGCGCCCGCCTGTGGGACGACGGTGTCATCGACCCGGCACAGACCCGCGACGTGCTCGGCCTGGCGTTGTCCGCCGCGCTGAACGCACCGATCGAACAGAGCCGCTTCGGCATTTTCCGGATGTGACCCATGAGCGATTTCAGCACCCTCGAAGTGATCCGCGACCCGCGCGGTTTCGCCACCCTGTGGCTGAGCCGCGAGGACAAGAACAACGCCTTCAACGCCTTGATGATCCGCGAACTGATCGTCGCCCTCGACCAGTTGGCCGAGGACACCAGCCTGCGCTTCGTGCTGCTGCGCGGCCGCGGCCGGCACTTCAGCGCCGGCGCCGATCTGGCCTGGATGCAGCAGTCGGCGCAGCTGGACTTCAACACCAACCTGGATGATGCCCGCGAGCTGGGCGAGCTGATGTATGCCCTGCACCGCCTCAAGGCGCCGACCCTGGCCGTGGTGCAAGGCGCGGCCTTTGGTGGCGCGCTGGGCCTGATCAGCTGCTGCGACATGGCCATCGGCGCCGAAGACGCCCAGCTGTGCCTGTCGGAAGTACGCATCGGCCTGGCCCCGGCAGTGATCAGCCCGTTCGTGGTCAAGGCCATCGGCGAGCGTGCCGCGCGCCGCTATGCCCTCACCGCCGAGCGTTTCAGCGGCGTGCGGGCCCGCGAGCTAGGCCTGCTGGCCGAGGTCTACCCGGCCAGCGAACTGGACGCCCAGGTCGAAACCTGGGTGAGCAACCTGCTGCAAAACAGCCCGCAAGCGCTGCGCGCCACCAAGGACCTGCTGCGTGAAGTGGACGACGGTGAACTCAGCCCGGCCCTGCGCCGCTACTGCGAAAACACCATCGCCCGCATCCGCGTCAGCGCCGAAGGCCAGGAGGGCCTGCGCGCCTTCCTGGAAAAACGCCGCCCCGCCTGGCAAACCGACGACAAGAAGGAGCCGCGCCCATGAGCCGCCCCGCTTTGACCACCCTGCTGGTCGCCAACCGCGGCGAAATCGCCTGCCGGGTAATGCGCACCGCCAAGGCCATGGGCCTGACTACCGTGGCCGTGCACAGCGCCACCGACCGTGATGCCCGGCACAGCCGCGAAGCCGATATCCGCGTCGACCTCGGCGGCACCAAGGCTGCCGAAAGCTACCTGCTGGTCGACAAGCTGCTGGCCGCAGCCAAGGCCAGCGGCGCCCAGGCCATCCACCCGGGCTATGGCTTCCTGTCCGAGAACGCAGGCTTCGCCCGCGCCATCGAAGAGGCCGGGTTGATCTTCCTCGGCCCACCGGCCAGCGCCATCGACGCAATGGGCAGCAAGTCGGCGGCCAAGGCACTGATGGAAGCCGCTGGCGTGCCACTGGTGCCGGGCTACCACGGCGAAGCCCAGGACCTGGACACCTTCCGCGCCGCCGCCGAACGCATCGGCTACCCGGTGCTGCTCAAGGCCAGCGCCGGCGGCGGTGGCAAGGGCATGAAAGTGGTCGAAGAAGAAAGCCAGCTGGCCGACGCCCTGGCCTCGGCCCAGCGTGAGGCGCAATCGTCGTTCGGCGATGCGCGCATGCTGGTGGAAAAGTACGTGCTCAAGCCGCGCCATGTGGAAATCCAGGTATTCGCCGACCAGCACGGCAACTGCCTGTACCTCAACGAGCGTGACTGTTCGATCCAGCGCCGCCACCAGAAGGTGGTGGAAGAAGCCCCTGCGCCAGGCCTGTCAGCCGAATTGCGCCGGGCCATGGGTGAAGCGGCAGTACGCGCGGCCCAGGCCATCGGCTACGTGGGTGCCGGCACCGTGGAATTCCTGCTCGATGCCCGTGGCGAGTTCTTCTTCATGGAGATGAACACCCGCCTGCAGGTGGAGCACCCGGTCACCGAGGCCATTACCGGGCTCGACCTGGTGGCCTGGCAGATTCGCGTGGCCTGCGGCGAGGCCCTGCCGATCACCCAGGAACAGGTGCCGCTGATCGGCCATGCCATCGAAGTGCGCCTGTATGCCGAGGACCCGGCCAACGAATTCCTGCCCGCGACCGGCAAGCTGGCGCTGTACCGCGAGTCGGCAGCCGGCGAAGGGCGACGGGTGGACAGCGGGGTCAACGAAGGTGATGTGGTGTCGCCGTTCTACGACCCGATGCTGGGCAAGCTGATCGCCTGGGGCGAAGACCGCGAACAGGCACGCCTGCGCTTGCTGGCCATGCTCGACGAGTTTGCCATTGGCGGCTTGAAGACCAACATCGCCTTCCTGCGGCGCATTCTCGCCCACCCGGCGTTTGCCGCAGCGGAGTTGGATACTGGCTTCATTCCGCGTCACCAGGAGGTTTTGCTGCCTGCGCCTCAAGCGCTGCCGGCAGGCTTCTGGGAAGCCGCGGCCGAGGCCTGGTTGCAGGGCCAGGCCGCACACCAGCGGGAGGACGACCGCAGTTCGCCGTGGGCCGAGCGCAACGGCCTGCGCCTGGGCCTGCCGGCGCGCAGCAGCCTGCACCTGGCGAGTGGCGGGCAGGACCAGGCGGTTGCCCTGGAACGCAGCGCTGCGTCTACCTGGCAACTAGTGGGCGAGCAGTTGGTGCATGACCAGGCTGGCGTGCGTCGCCAGCATCTGGCGATCCGCCGCGGTGGCACGCTGTACTTGCAGTGGGATGGCGAGATGCATGCCATCGAAGCCTTCGACCCGATTGCCGAGGCCGAGGCCAGCCACAGCCACCAGGGCGGCCTGGGCGCGCCCATGAACGGCAGCATCGTGCGGGTGCTGGTGGAGCCTGGGCAGGTGGTGGAAGCAGGTACGGCGCTGGTAGTGCTGGAGGCCATGAAGATGGAACACAGCATTCGCGCGCCGCATGGCGGCACAGTGAAGGCGTTGTTCTGCCAGGAAGGGGATATGGTCAGCGAAGGGACGGTGCTGGTCGAACTGGCGGAGTAAGAGTCCCGGGGGCCGCTTTGCGGCCCTTTCGCGACACAAGGCCGCTCCTACAGGTACGGTGCATGCCCTGAGGTTGGTGCGGTACTTGTGGGAGCGGCCTTGTGTCGCGAAAGGGCTGCGCAGCAGCCCCGGCAATCTAGAAGGAGCCATGCACTCGCACGACCACACCCAGAAACTCGCAGCCTTCCTCACACAACAGCGCCGGGTAGTTGCTGTTGAGTGCCTTCAGGTACCGTTGCCCACCTTCCTCCGCCAGCTCACGGAAAATCGCCGGTTTGCCCGGCTGACGAGCGATAACCAGACGCCCTGGCTCGGCATCTACCCCAGGGTCCACCAACATCCGCA
This sequence comes from Pseudomonas sp. UYEF17, assembly GCF_040546125.1. Classification (NCBI taxonomy): domain Bacteria; kingdom Pseudomonadati; phylum Pseudomonadota; class Gammaproteobacteria; order Pseudomonadales; family Pseudomonadaceae; genus Pseudomonas; species Pseudomonas sp. UYEF17. The sequence goes on along the minus strand of NZ_JBEPNE010000004.1, from coordinate 309,806 downwards.
TGCCCTGCGGCACACTGCGGCCACTGGCGGCACTCATCGCATCATTCTCGACAGTCAGCCAGAACGCCTTGCCTTGGGCCAGGTAGTCCGTCTGCTCGAACACACCTGGCTCCTCCCCATCTGCGATACCTAGCTCATCCCAGCCCAGCACCGGGTAGCGGAAGCACACGATGTATTGCATGAGGTCCAAGTCATCATCAGAGTCATCGACCTCGTAAATGCCACGCTCCTCGCCAACCTGACCAACAATGCGCAACTGTAGGCTGACGTTGTAATGGGGCATGCCAATCTCGACGAATGTGCGATTCATCGACTCGATCTTCGGCTGACGCCGCTTGTTCACCCAATGCCCCACGCTGCCTTGCGACACGCCAACGCGCTCGGCAAGCTGTTCTTGAGTGAGTCCTAGTTCCTCCATCCGGTCACGGACGAGGGCAATCCATTTATCCATATTCATCGCTGGCACGATACGGACTGCCTTCTAGCGCTCAATAAACATTCAGTATTATTTATCGGAAAGCACAAAAATACTTTAGGTATTAGTATCGACCTGAACCCTTTCCCTACTGGTGTTAGCAGGTATCAGGATGAAACCACCGAAAAACGACGAAACAGATCTCGACAGCGAAGCCGCCCGCCGCGCCCTCGACTACTACCTCAACCCCAACCCGCCGCGCCCCACCCTGGACAACAGGATCTGGACCCTGCACGAGGGTGTAACCGGCGACCAGGCCCAGGAACACGCCATCGCCCTGCTGCGCTGCGCCGCCGCCACCGCGCAGGAAACCGCCACCCACCAGCACGGCAGCCAGCGCGAACTGACCTTTGCCCTGATGCACATGATGGACATGGCGCGCGCACTGCTCGAGCACAAACGCACCGTGGAATCGGGTTTGTAAACAAGAAAGAAGGGAGAGAACGTGATGGCCGGGTAACGGCGAAGGCCCCGATTGCCGGGACAAGGAAGCGCACCGGTAAAACTTTTTTACCGGATTAGCGAAAATTCATTTGACTGGCAAATGATAACGATTATTATTGCACTCAGCTGATCGCGAGATCTGCTGGATAACCTGGAGCTTAGGTCGCTCTCAGATTATCTCCTCATCAGGCTAATCACGGTTTTTGACCCAGCTTTTTGCTGGGTCTTTTTTTTGGCTCTTCAGGCTAATGAAGATCGTGATGGCGCGCATGATAGCAAAGGTGTTTCAGGGCGTGAACGCTCATTACAAAACTTTGCGGAATCAGCACTTGAGAATCAATCTCGTTTCGCCTACGCTGATCACGCATCACGGAAGATGCCCCCATCCCTCCCCCTCCATAGAGCAAGGAGCTGTCCATGACCCGTCTGCTGCTGCCCCTTGAGCACCCAAACCCTGCTGCCGAACATCATGCCGACGACGCCCTGCTGTACGCCCTGAAACGCCTGCCACGGCGTGTGCAACAAGTATTCCTGCTCAACCGCCTCGACCAACTGGACTTCGCTAGCATCGCCGCCCGCCTCGATCTGCCATTGGCGAGCATCGAGCGGCACATGGACCAGGCACTGCAGGCCGGTCGCTCGCGCCGGGATGTGCTGGCGAGTGTTGCCGGGCAATGGTATGTGCGCTTGCAGAGCCCACAGGTGACGGCGTGCGAGCGGATCGACTTTCGTCGCTGGCTGGATGCGGATACGGCGAACCTGCAGGCGTTTCACGAAACTGAACTGCGTTGGCGCAGCCTGTTGGCGCCGGCACGGCAACTGGGCCATGACGGCTGGTACCGGCAAGGCCGGGCCGCGCTGTCACTGGGCGGCTGCTCGGTTGCGCTCGGGCTTGGTGTAGCAGCGTTGGTTCTGTTCGGGTTGTGGGCCTGATCACCACTCGACGGAAAGCGGGCCGCCAACCTCAGAGTCTCAGGTTTTCACGTGAAACCTAATTGGCAAACCAAAGCGCAGCGCTATGCTCGTGCGACAGGTGCCAGTGCCTTTTAGTTGGGCTGGGTTACCACACTGCCGTCGAAGTGCTCGAGGGCACTCTCGTCTACACAGGGCAAAACATCAGGACAGAAGGAACGCTGCGTTCCCGACTCAGGTTCAACAGCACGGTATTGATCGCCCGCTGTGACATATCCAATCCAACCGCTGTGCCAACCTCTTCTCCCTGGTTCGTACACATCGTGACTTCGGGTCAAGACCTTACTCCCCCTTGAAGTGTCACAAAATAGGATGGGCGCATTTTGCAAGCGCGACCGCTCCCTTCAAGACAGGATGTGAAGCTCACTTCCGATAAGAAAAATTCTCATGTTTATTTGCAGATCCGGCCCATCTTTGAATGCCATCTTTGGTATGGACTCCCAAGGCAAACCGGAAAGCGTGGCCAAGAGCAGCCCGCAAGCCGTGACCTTATCAGATGCGCAAAAGCAAGCGATTAGCAACAGCAAGTTCTTTGAGGCGGGCGCCAGCATGTCTTTGCTGGGCCATCCGGGCAAGGTAGGCGATGTGTTCGACCAGCAAGCCCTGATGCTCGCCACCTTGTTGCGGCATGGTTTTAGCGAGCAGAGCCAAGCTGGAGGAACGCTCGTCTATTACCAGGGACGGGAGCAGCTTCTGCGCGACGTATTGCAGGCGTCTATCGCGCCCTTGTCGGCGCAGTCCGATCAGATCGGCCGAATGATGAGCTCCGACCAAGCGCTGCAGCCATGGCTGCTGGACACTTTGAGCACGCCACTACAGGGCCTGCTCGATGGAACCGGCAAACAGAGTCATGTCGAGTTTCTGACGAAGATCCGCTCCCTGAGCGCTTTTGGCACTACCGTCTGGCAGTTGATGAACCCAGTAGAACACCTTAAGCAGCCTGAACTTCATGCGCAGCATAAGGCAGCCAATAGCGCGGCGTGCGCGGCCCTGCTGCGGGAAGCAGGCTTTGATGCCCAGGCAAACGACTTCGCCGATCGGTTTAAGGAGTTTTCAAGCAAGACCCGTACACCAGCCTTCGACAGCCCGCTAAGTCGAGCCCGCAGCGAACGGATGCCGATGGTGGAAGTAGGCGGAGTGCGACGCCCGGTTAAGGGGGTATATGAGGATGCGGCCAAATTGGGCTTGGGTTTTGGTCTGGTAGTGCAAAATACCGCCGATCCTGATGGCTTCGAGCAAGCTGCCTTGCGTGCAGTGCTAGGCGAGCGCAATCAGAATATTAATGCCATAGCTCGTGAAGGGGCGCCGATTGCCGACCTGACCCGTCCCTTCACAATGTCGGAGACAGATATGGAAAATGTGCCTGAAGCCTATACACAATTAGGCCTGACCGACATGTTGGACCAATACGCGATGCTACATGGCACCGGCATTAATCGCTGGCAGGTCTTTGGCACGTTCGCGATGGAGAGTAATCTTCAAGGGCTACCCTCTGCGGGGGCACAATCAGGAGGTACCTGCGATATTCTGCTGGCGCTCAATACGCTGAACCCGGAATCCATTTACGGCAATGCGGCACTTGCACTGCCTGCCGGCTTGGGTATTGCCGCTTTCATGAACTTTGGCGGGTACCACACTTTTGCGGAAACCTTCCCTATTGCCGAGGCTGCCGCAGCCAACACCCCCTATGTCCCCAGCAATCTCGTCGCGACGCATCAGCCTGACCTGTACCAACGGATGGAGAAGGTAGCGGAGCGCTGCAGCCCAGAGGGTTCTGAGAAGCTCGCGCAGTTCCGTCAGAGCCATGCGCAGGTCCTTGAGACGCTACGCCAGCAACATCCCGATGTGGAATCGCCTGCACCTAGCGTCGAGTTCCACGCCTCTGCGCAACAGATAGCGGATTGGCGCACTCGTAATTAAACCTCGGATCAAGCCATCGGCATGGCCAAAGCATGTCGAATGCCGACCTGTGCACGATGCTGAGTTATTGCTTAGGCTCTGTACGAAAAGAGATGTCGCAAACACCGCATGGAACAAGCCAGTGAGACCATTGCTGCATAGCTTTTTGCGAGCTTGTCGAAGCGTGTCACGATGCGGCGGTTCTCTTTCAGCCAGCCAAACATGCGCTCAATGATGTTGTGCTGTCGGTATTTGGGCCGATCAAACAGTCTGGGTAAGCCAGGGGTGAGTTTTGCCCTTCATTGAGCGCATCGGGATGACGGGTTGTCCGTAGATGGCCAGGAACCTTACAGAATTTCAGCTTCCGGAGGGCGCCAATTGGGTTTCTTTGGTTTTCGTACAGAGCCTAGATAGCTATACCCACACAATAATATTGGAGCCTCCCTTGCAAAGCATGCTCAATACCATAACTACTCAACGCTCTGCCTCGCTCACAGAAGCGACAACAAGGAGCAAGACGCCTATCAGCGTATTCGCCAATACCACGATGGTATCGGATCAAGAAAAAACTAACCTGAATGACATTACTACACTAATTGTATTTGGAGAAAAAGGAGATCTGGGCACAAACCTAAAACACCACAACATCGCTGAGAGTCGCCCAGCCTTTTATATAAATCATACGGTGGCGAACACGTTAATTCGCAAAAATATCTCCCCGCCTCCCCCCAAAAAATATCAAGGGTATGACCGTTTAAACCAAGCATTGCGGCAAATATCACTCGCAGTGAACACTGCGATGAACCTGAAACTAAACAGCAACCCGCTTGAAGTTCAGGCAAGTGTATTCTGCAATTTACTGCATCTCTCATCCAATTTCCACACAGACAAGATTCAAGAAGCGCTCCGCATTGCCTTGACAGACAGCGGCCTATTTAAATCTGCCCAGGAACGCGTTCAACCTCATGAAAGGGAAGACTGGGATAAAGTGTTAAGCGCCAGACGTGCCAGACACCATAGGAAGCTTATGGAGACCTTCGCCTCCCTCCACTCTGTGCTCACGACAATAAGCAAGGCTCATACGGAAATTATTCACGACAGAGGTATCCGCCCTGGCACCAATTTGACCAAGTCAACCATCGCATTACAATGCAAAGCCGGCTTCTTGACGATTTTCAAGGTTTTCGAAGACATCAAACGCTTCGGCGCCTCTAGCCACATCATGGTCCATTCTCCTCCCCAGAACATGGAATCGAAGCCCTACCTACCAGAAGGTGTAACCGAGACGATGCATGCAGAACAGACCATTGAAGAATACTTAGCCAAATCTGCCGACATCATCTACGACGAAGCTATTGCTAAATTAGACTTGCAAGCAGGACAACACATAATTGTAAATATGGCAGGAAGATTTGTGCCCTGCGCCGTATGCAAAGAAGTTGAACACAGCAGTACCAACGGTGGCGTTTTCGACCCCAAAAATAACAAATTTGTATTATGGCGTAGTTCCGAGCGGATTGGGATGGCATTCAAACACGAAGTACAACACCTGGCACTGCATGCCTTACACAGTCGCGACGCTCATGAAGCATTGAAAAAGGCGTTAAAAATCAGAGATGGTTTTATACTACACCAAGAAACACTTCAGTCTTATGGAGCACCGGTAGTAACCTGCTTTTCGCTTGACACAGACAGCGAAAGCTCAGACGACCAAGGGAACGATTAAAATCTCCACCCGCAGAAAACCCATCATATTTTACAAGTCCGGGACTGGCATGACTCCGGTCACGCCAGCGCCCCTTTAACTATACAGCACTACTTCAAGACACTGGCTAAAATTTCACTACCGATGGATGTTGACTTCAGGTCATCGTAGTTTAACTTATTGCTATACCCCAATGCTGCCTCACCATCAAAGACACCGACAGAAGCGAGCATGATTTCATGGTAAGAGTGATGATTCTTCGGAGGAAGTAGATTGCCCAACATCACCAGTCGAGCCTCTTCAAGTGTGGGAATCTGACTGATATCAATATCCTTGTCATAGCTCAACAGTTCACGACACATGGCGTAGTGATTCAAATACCGTAGGGTATGCCCGCTAGGACCAGAGAGAACAGGCTTGCCGTGTGCGACTGCATCAAGCACCCATTGGTTGACACTTTTGTCCTCTGTATCTGACCACCTAACCACATTGGACAACCCCCCTGTAGTATGTTGACGAAACTGACTTCCCAAGGGGTTACTGTCCCTAGAGTTGGCCTCGTCATCGGTGAATGTCTCTGTGCTCCAACTAACATTCAGGGTTTCAAACAAGGCCTTGCGCGCGGACGGTTCCATGCCCTGTAAAATGTGCAGAATCCCGTCACGATGATCAGCAATTCCGAATGTGTCTTTAAAGTAATTTGGTTCATCGCCTTTGCTGGCAACCAAGTCATTCCATCTATCCGCTATCAAGTTGGCCACACCTGCCGGATACTGAATGGGATTGTTGACCTTCCATATTTCCAAATCAAACCGATGCGAGTTCCAAGGAAAGATTGGATTATCTGGAGTTCGCACATGATTAAACATGCACTGCCGCCTTTCCATCCCTGGGACATTATAGATCTCGTCTTCAGCCTTTATCAGTGTCGCTAGCACGTGGGCGTCCAAATTGTCTTTATCAGCAATGAGTTCCTTTGCCCCACCAATATTCTTACTTTCATGCCGAATCCTTTCTTGCTGTTCAGGCGTAAAATCCCCAAACCTCATAGGCGCACCAGAATTCAACCTAATCGCCTTGGCTATCGCGTTAAGCCTGTCACTGGTCGCCAACCCCTTGCCAATGGCCACCTCAATAATTCTATTTTTTTCTGCCGTTGTTCTATAGGGATCTTGGTCAAAAACATTCGCCTCCACGTTAACCTGACCACGCCCAACTATCGCCTCCATACTTTTAGACGGCAATACGCTGGCGAACGAAACAGGTTGTAAAAATACAGGCCTTCCCTCACGCGGACTTGAGGTATGTAAATTCAACCTATCCATCACCTGCCTCAGTTCTTTGGCTTGAGCAGATGTTATTACGCTAGCATTTCTCAGAACGCCTCTGTCTTCCGCCTCGGAACTCTTAGCGGAGAGCGCACACATAACAACTGCAGCTCTATTGATACCATACATAGACATCACCCTCTACTTTAATCCCAACATTAACGACGACCAAGACAAGCATTTAAACTTATATACCCCTTCAACAAGCCCATAAACACCTCACCCAGCAGACCAGTACAAATATCGCTTGAATTAATGATTCTGTAATACACCAGAACATTATCTTCAAGAGACAGTACATCACCACTTGAATTTATTTCGAAGTAACAAGGTAGCTCAGCCAGTTCGCCCAACTCCTTATCAGTAAGAGGCATCGGCATTACTATTTTAAAAAAAAGCACTAGCTTCTCTAGATCACACTCATACTTCAGATAAAAAAAATCCCCACTTTCCAAGCGCAGAGCAACCTCACTGAGATCATAGAAATTAATATTACTCAATTGATGCTGCTCTTTTAGAACATCCAACAGCTTACTGATTTCGCACTCTACTTCCACCCGCACAGGGTCATACACGCCATTTAAATGTTCCATTACCCACCCACCATTACATTTATATTCACATAGATAACGAGTATCACCCCCACCGCACGAACCTGTTACCTTCCGTTAGGTATTGAGTACCATCCCCCAAGCTAGGTCAGGTAGCTAGCGAGGACTTGCGACTCACTCCATCTTTACTCGAAGTCGGAAACGCTCATCTGGCTCGTGGGCGACCCGGATCAGGTGGTCAGGCGATTTTTAACTGCAACTTGTTCGAAGAATCCTTAAACGGCTGATCACTCACTTAATATACGAACCTATCATTACCAACCGATATTCTCGCGACTGTCGTCATCCTCAGAAGGCTTGAACACCTCCTGCATAAACTCTTTGACGAACATACCGGTTGAGGCAACCGACACCAGCGCAACTCTTATTTCCTTGTAAGTCGCACTTTCTTCCAAGCCCTGCTCTTTCATCCGCACCATCACCTGCGTCAATACATCCATCTGCTTTTGCGTAGTTTTATAAGGCAACTCCCCACCGGCATTCGCGTATTGTTTCAAGTAACCCTGAATACCGCCCGGCGAGGGTGTCGTGGACGCTATCCACTTCATGAACTCATCGTAGAACTGAGCAAACTCAGGATCCGGATCAGCGCTGGTTTCCGCGCTTTGAAGCCCCATACGCCGATCCAGGGGCACAATCGTCTCGGTGCCTCGGCGCGGGGCCTGGCCGGCGCCTGTGGGCGAGGCGTTATCAATGATCATTGCCGTTATCCAACTCCAAAACATGAAGCGGGCTAGAACCTTCCTTGTCGAGGGCGGCAGCCCAACTGATAAAAAAGCTTCTCGACGCTTCGTCGAGCTGGCGCACGCTCTCCGGCAACTGCTTGAGCTGGGCGATCAGGCGCGGCGACAGGCGTTCCTGTGTGGCGCCGATGTCGAGCTCGACCACCTGATCCGCCAAGCGAAACAGGTAACGTTCCTGGGCATGGAAACGGATATCCACACTGTCGACTCCCAAGCCCTTCAACTTGCTTTTCAGCTCCACCTGCTGGGCTTTGCACCGCAGTGGCAGGATAATCTGCAGCGGCTCTCGCCCTTGACCTGCCCATTCCGCCTGCCAGCGCTGCAGCAGTTCATCGAGCAGACGGTCGTCCATCAGCAAATCCCCCAGCAATGACCGGGCGGCCTGTACCAATTCCGCCTGTAGCGCGCTTGCCATCACTCGCGACTGCATTAAAAGCCCGCTCACGCCAGCAGCGGCTTGCAGCACGCCTTGGGCATACCCCTCCTGAAAGGCGTTCGCACGAACACTGTCTGCGTCTTGTTGCGCTTCTGCCATACAGGCCTTGGCTCGTTCGCGGGCTTGCTGCATCAACAACCGGCAATTGCGCGCAGCAGTGCGCTCTTCATGCCTCAGCAGGAGGGCATCCGTCGAAGGAATGTCAGCAAGCGTTCTGATGGATTCGAGCATGTTGTACCGCCAGGATGAAAAGTGACGAATTCGGCGCCAGTATCGGCAAGGTTTGCTGCACCTCGACCACTCGCGGCGAGAACTGCAAGAACAGACGCTGCATGAGCGCCTCCGGGATGTAGTGACGCCAGGCTGTCAAGGCAGCGAGTCCCAGGGCGTCGAGCGACGGTTCAAGTGCTTGCGCTTCGCAGATCGCGACCGTTGGCCGATTACCCAGCTCGATACGGGCGAAGGCTCTTGTCGACGCATCGAGCTGACGCATGCGCGCCCCGCGAGCCAGTTGCGGCCACAGCAGATGCGCCCCCATGAGGCGAGCGATTGCTGGCAAATCCCGCCAATGCGCGACCCAACAATCAGTCCATGGATTGCGCTCGATCTGCTGCGGGTCGGGGCAACTGAGTTTCAAGCCTTTTAGCAACGATTGATTGAGCAACGCCCGGGCTGCCGGCTCGCCAAACAGCGCTGGCATAACACCCCGGTGAGGATGCAGATAGTCCAGCGGCTGCTGGAGGACGGCGCGCAGCGCTTCAGTTCCGCGAAGCATGCTCGATCTCTTTCGACTGTCGATACCGCATGACCCAGTACCCTAGCGCAGCCAGGATGCCTAAGACGAAAACGCCATAGAGCCAGGTAAACGCGTAGGCGCGAGGCTCCGGAAAGGGGGCGGTATGCTGAATTAAAGCCCGCTTGGACAAGACCACCGAGATATGGTCGTAGTCCACGGCCGAGAAACTGTTCTTGAGAAAACGCTTGATATCGCTAATCAGTAGCTGTGGCTCGCTGTCACGCTCATACACCACCAACGCCGAGACATGGATGGGCGCAACCTTGCGCCCGCTTTCTCCGGTCTCCAGGTCGTAACTCACATGTACCCGTGCTGAAACCACACCCTCCAGGGTATTCAACGACTGCTCCAGGCGCTGCTCCAGCGCACTGTACAGACGCGCCTTCTCGGCTCGCGGCGAAGCGACCAGAGAGTCCGCAGGAAACATCTGGGCGATTTCGACACGCGGCTTGGAGGGCAGCGAATACAGGGCCAACAGGTCGACCGCCGCCGCGAAATCCGCTTGCGCGATCTGCACCGAGTATCCGGCCTTACCGTTATCCACTTTGGTCGCAGTGATGTTATTGCGCTGCAGTACCGAAATCACTTCATTGACCTGCTGCTGGTCAAGCCTTTCGAGCAAACTCGGTTGTCGACAGCCAACCAGCATCAGGCTGATCAGCGCAAGCCAGGCAAAAACCCTCATGACGAACGCAACAAGGTTTCGGCCGTAGTCACCGTTTTACGGACCAGGACGTTGAGTAAAGAGACATCTATGTTGTACTGCGCAGTGAGCAGCTGCAATTCGCTCAACACTTCCGGGTTGGTGATATCCGGGCGTTTGAGCATGGCATTGATCCTTGCATGATCACGCTCGGTGCCCACAGCGGAGCTGGCGAAACTCTCGATCAAACGACCCTCCAGGGAAACCACTGAGCCAGGCTCGGGACGCGCCAATTCGGCCATCCGAAGCGGGCTCAGGTTCACTGACGTCAGGGAAGAAACAAACATAGGAACCCCACAAGAACAGTGCCGGCTGACATACGAAATACCTGCCAGCCGAGCGGAAACGCGAGACTTAACGCGCGGCGGAAACTATCGCCGTGTCAATTTCCTTGAAGCCCTTGATCGTATTGGTCGCAGCGTTACGGAACACATTGTAGGAAGAGAATGCAGCCTGATAGGCCGCCAATAGCGTGGGGTCCGACGCATCTTCATGCAATGCGGCCAGTGCCTCATCGAGTTTGGTTTTGAGACCGGTAGCGCCGTCCTCGAAGCTCTGAGCCTGTCGGCCCAGGAAATCATCATGAAACTCAATGGGATTTGAAACCGTACTCATATATCAACCGTTATTATCAAAGAGGTTTAGGAAAGTACCAGGATGACGGCGTCATCTTGATGTAGCCCTGGGGGCCATACTGGAACGACTTGCCCTTGAGCCAGTCATCTTTGAGCTCGATCGCGAAATGAACGTACCGCTCACCCCATTGCCGATCGAACGCTGCGACAAAGTCACCCAGGGCCTGTAACTCAGCGTCCTCAAGACTGCCCTCGACTGTAAAGGTCACACCGTCAGCATGTTTGTGCCGAGTAAAGGGCAATGCCAAGCGTTGCAAGCCTTGCTCGGCCAGATGCAGGAGTTCGTCATCGTCACTTTGTACGATCATTATTTCGCGAACGTAGGGTGCGACTGCGATCAAAGCGCTCTCCAGGCGACGCCGCAATCCGGGTGCCAGCAGGCTGCGTTGACGACTGATCAACAATCGCGGAACAACCGGATCACTGAGATCCATACGGTGATAGGCGAGTTGCGGAGCAAGGTTGGACACCAGACTCTCCAAACGGCGGCGCTCGTCGTATGTGGTCATCACCTGTGTCGCCGAGTACCCATTGCGCACCAATACCTGCCTTCCCCACGCGGCATCACGCTCGGAGTCGGCGAAGACGTAAATCGCCCGGTCGCGGCCGTAAATGACGACCATGCTGCTGTTGCCCCCGGCAATCAGCGCCTCAACATTCGACACAGGTGTATGCCGAGAAGCGTACCCACCGAAAATCGCCAACCCGACCATTATCACCAGCACCGCCCCAACAACCACTCGCCGCGAGACGAAAATGGACGTTCGAGCCTGCTCGGGCTCTGCGAGCACAAACGGTTTCTGTTCCAGCAACTCGCCACGCCACACTTCATCGAATGGGCGCACGGCGATTGGCAGCCCCGATATATTTTCCAGTGACTGGAATGGAATGAGGCGCTCAACCGCACCTTCGTCGCCCAAGATGCGAACGACACATCCCGAGCAGTCATTATCGTCAAGCAAAACCTCAAAGTTGCGGCCATCGCACTCCAGCGGAATGTAGATCGCATCTTCCGGAACACTCAACGGATGCTCTGCTGTGCAAAACCTTGCCTCGGGACCCACGACGAAAAGAGTACGCCGCTGCGCCAGAACAAATTCACAACCCTGCAGCGGGCCACTGAACACCCTCAGGACGCATTGCGTTGCAGGAGAGTCCTGCATGCTGTTCACCACCCGGTCTATCAAAATAAAAAGTGCTTAACGCTTCTACTTGCAAGCGATCATAGGGAGTAGCATATAGACAATCCTGATCAGATTATGAGGAAAGCCTGATACAGACAATCAGAACCCGGCTATATAAAAGTCGCTGACCAGCCTCGATCCCGCAATCCACGGGAAAAACTGTCGTCCCTGATCAACTAAACAACAAATTCAAAGGTCAAGACCAAGATGAGTTACATTACTTCCACGGACATCCATGATCGCGACCACGAACCAACTCGACCAACAACGCCCTGCGGTCGGCCCCGTCAATACAACGAACACTGAGATAACAATCAGGCGTCATTCGCTCGACTATGGCCTGGCAATCATCTGAAGCTTGCGCATTAGCTGTCTGTCCCGTCGGCATCACACTAAGGCTTTCGCCGAATGCGGCGGCCAGTCGGCGAACCAGTTCGCACTGCATTTCCAGGCCACGCTCATCATCCTGCACCTGCAACGGCAAGGCCAATGACGCGGGCACCGATGACGGGGAGGATGGCAAGACCGTTCGTTCGACCACCTCCCCTACAAACCGATAACCCTTGCCATAGACCGTCTTGATGTAGCCATTCTCACGCCCCAGCAACTTGCGCAGTGCATAAATGCAGCGGGTAAGGGACTCTTGGGCCACGTTGCAGCTGGGCCACACCTGGTCGAGCAACCAGTCCTTGAGCACCAGCGAACCCGCCGTACTCAGCAATAGCCGTAGTACATGCAACTCCTTGGGTGGAATGTGCAGCCCGGTACCGTCACGCAGAAGCAACCCATCTTCCTGCAGGATGCATTGGCCAAAAGCAAACGAGCGCTTTGGCCATTGATCAGTTCCCCCTTCCATAACGTAGTTCCCCCAATGCGTTGGATATACCGTGACATTGGCAAATCAAACCCGCGCCCCGGCGTGAGTGATCAACTATAGGGAAACTGATCCCAATGATATTTACGATTTTTCTACAATTCACTGGAGAATAACCAGCAATACCCAAGCGAACGCCCTGCTCATCATTGAGTCGGCAGCGCATGCCATACGGTAATGTTGCCGAGCAATAACTACGCGCCTTTACCGGTACGTACTTACAGAGCGGGACTAGACGGATGCCTGAGCGATTGCCTGATGAACCAAGCGATAAAGATCCTCCACCTCACGAATACCGGTTAAGCCCTCTGGAGACAGCTCAACACCCAGAAAGTGGTTGATCTCCAGAGCAATTTCCAGAAAATTCAACGAATCCGCACCAAGGTCCTCCACCAAGCGAGCGTTTGAGGTAACGGTCTCGACATCGACCACGAGTGTATCGGCGAGTATCGCGATGATGAGGGCGTCTATTTCAAGCTTCATCATTCGCTTCATTTCGCATTGCCATAGCCAAGGTCACCTTTACGTCGTTGTCAACCAATTCCGCTCGCGATCGCCTTGAGCATCTCTGCATACTGGCTCAATTGTGACGAGAGAATCTTGTTGAAATTCTCGTGGTACGAGTTGGCGCTACCATACTTGGTAGTGAATAACTGTAGCTGGTTCTTCAAATCGCCTTCCTGGCTATTAAACCCGGTTTGCCAAGCCTGGAATTTCGCGGTATCCCACTTCACGGTACCGTTGGGGGCTGCTGCGATCATTGCATCCAGCGGTGACAAGTCCATCATCACTCGATAACCACCCTGGCCATCAGGCTGCACACATGAATCGGGCAACCCCAAGGCCTTGGCCCACTTCTGTGCCTGTTCCTGTGTCGCAGACCCCGAAACAGGATAGAGGACGCCATCCGGGGCTTGCTGATACTTATTACGCAGCGCTTCTAACGCAGCGCGCAATTCCCCGCTGATTTCGACCTCCTTACCGTCCGACTTGCCCGTTATCCAGTCCCCCATCTTCGCCATGATGGTTTCGTTGAATGCCTTGTAGAAGTCCGAGTATTTGGTCAGCAGCGCTTCGTAGATCTCCAGGTATTCGCCCTTGATAAAACCGATCATCGCCAGCAACTGCTCAAAGAAATCGGCGCTGCCACTGAACGGGCTCAACGTATTCCGAACAGCTTCTGGCGCCAACGGCAAATCGCCTAGTTTTTTGAGCGTTTCATCCTTCCACTGTTGGATGTTGGGGCTAGCAGGGTGCGCAAGAGCTGCCCACTTGCGTAACTCGGCTTCCAGCAAATGCCCCTGAACCTGACTGGGCTTTACTTTCCCGAGCACCGTTCCACCTAACCGAGACACCAACGACTGCGTAAAACGTTCAGCCGCCGACGGCAGCGGACGATGATCGACCTCATGACCGCCAACCTTTTCATCCGCAGGCTGATCGATACGCAGCGCAATGGCAGGGCAGGACCTAGTGACAATTTCCATGATTCATCTCCTGCTCAGGCGCGTACAGAGGCGATTGCGCTCAGGGTAGAGCCACGGCTGTCGACCAACTGCTGGATGGCGTCGAGTATCTTGCTGAGCAGCGCCGTATTTTCATTGACACTCTGGTTGGCAACATCACTGACCGCCTTGTTCAGCCCCTGCTCGGACTGATGCAGCACTTCGCGCTGACGCTCTGAATACTCTTGCAAACGCAGGATGGCGGACAACCCGGAGCTGATGATCATCGCCATGGAACTGGTGGCACCGCCAACAGTCAGGTTGCGCTCGTATGTTTTTGCCTGCAGAGCACTTTTCATGCGCGCTTCCGTGGCCTGGTCCACAGCCTCACGAATCTTCGACTCAAGGACTGCCCGCTTGCTCGGGTCAATTTCCAAGTCAACGCGCATCTGGTGGGCCTGCGCATCGAACTTCGCCGCAGCCGACTGTTTGATCTTGATATCAGTATGCTTCTGGCTCTGCCCGCGCAAGGACAACCCGGCACCTGCGACGGCCATGGTGGTGGCAACGACCGCACCACTGACCGCAGCCCACATCGCGGCCTCACCACCGGCCATGATTGCAACACCTTGTGCAGTGGCGGCCTCATAAGCCATCTGCGTGAACTTGCCGCTCATTTCCGCGCTCGATTTGCGTGCGACATTGAGCGCGACAATCGACGCCACCAACACACCGATATGTTTTTCCCACGCGGCGGGATCGAACGACAACAGGTCCGCCACCGGATCTTTCACCGCACCTTCGGCCCCCTCTTTCTCCTGCTGGAGCACAGTGGCAAAAAACAAGCCCATCATCGCCTGGCTTTCGCTCTCGCTGAACCCCGAGGTAGCCAGGTGCTGATTCAACTGCTGAGCCGTCATTGCTTCGACAGCCTGAGTGTGCCGAGACATCAACACCTGCGCATCAAGCCGTCCACTGATACTGCTGATCGACAACGGCTGCTTTTGATTGACGACCTTACCTGCGACCTCTGCAACCTCAAGGCTGCTTACCGATGTGGAACGACTACTGATTGAAAAATCCATGAGTGCTGACCCTGTTGAATCAAATGTTGCGTGCCATGTTCAAGCTGCTGCTGTTGATACTGTCCTGGATGCTGAAGGCTTGCTTGATGGCGTTATCCTTGGCCTTCATGGACTGTTCGAAGAGCTGGACCATGTCGTTCAGATAGTTCTTCAGCTCTTCGGAGATAACCTTGGCGAACTGGAAGTCGGCCAGGTGCTGCGCCGCGTTGCGCTGGTGAATACCCGACTTGGTTTCCAACGCGGACTGGGCAGCGACACCACCCGCCTCTACGACTGCCACTGAAGCAGCCAGACGCGATGCATACATATCCAGGGAGATTGCATCCGACTTGAGGCCTATGCTGGAACGGGCCTTGGTCATGACACTGGAAAAACCATTGCTCACCGCCCGTGCTGCCTGCTTGAGCATTTGTGGCGTCATCTTGTTGGCCAATTTGCCGAACATGTTGCCCATCGCACTGGCGACCCGGCCCGCAGCGGACTTGCCAACGACCGCGACAACCACCAGTACCGCGACCATGGCCACGGCACCAACGATTGCGCCCATGATCATCCCCGCCATATCGGCCGACGCCGCATCGACGCCGGCCTTCTTCAGAAGATCGGCAATCCCCTTACCGATGCCCTGAATCATCGGGCCGAGGATATTGTCCATCAGAGGCTTCATGGCCTTCTCCATGAACGACACCCCGGTCAACTCCTTGACTACCATGTCCGCTGCCATCAATCCCACACCGACCGCTGCCAGCGCCAGACTGGCTCCGCCCGTAAAGGCAGCCCCGACAACACTGACCACGGTCAGCACAGCGCCCAGAATCTTGCCGATACACCCCGCCGCCTTGCTGGCAGCTTCGGCTTTACGCACTTGCTCCAGGTACTCTTCAGACTTTTTCTCCAGGTACTCCTGACGTGCCGCCTGCATGCTGCGGAACAACTCCAGTTCCGCTTCAATCTTGTTTTCAGCGCTTTCGCCCATCAACTCTGCAAAACGTGTCATCAGCAACACCATGGTCGCAGCCGCGTTCAGCTGACGCTTCATGCCATCGAGCACCGGCTTGTCGCCCAGCCCCGCGTTTTCCACCGACCTGGCCAGGGCCTCAGCCTTTTTGCCCGCCTCTCCAGCCACCTTGACTGCGGCCAGATACTTCAGCTCGGCCTTGCTCAGTAATTGTTGGGTGGCGGTCAAGTTGCCTTGCGCCAGATCACGGGCCGCCAAGGCTTTTGCATGCTCGGGCGTACCCGGCTCGGTTTTCGACAGCGCCGTTTCAGCATCGGCCAGCGCCCTTTGCGCGCTGTCGACTTTAGCCTTGGCTGCGGAGAGCTCTTCCTCGGATGCGCTCGCATAGGCGACAGCCGCGTTCAATTCCGCCAGCGCACTCAGATAATCGTCTGATAATGCCTTGTTGCCCTCAGCGCTGGCCTTGGCTGCCGACCTGAGGATTTCCATGCGCGACTTGAGTGACTCCAGGCTGACGTCACCCAGCAGGTTGATGAGCGAGGCCATCAACAAGGTGAACCTGTCTTCAGACCCCTTTTTCGCACGCTCAGCACTTGGCAGTGGCGAAGCCAGAAGCGGCCTCCCTGGCGCAGCAGTGTTGCCACCTTGCGACTGAGCGGCGTAGCTCACACCTTGCAGGTTGGCCAATGCCGTATCGGCAGCGCGCTGCCAGGCCTTGGTGTTGGCCGCTTTACTCGCCGCTTCGGCATAACGTTCCCTGCCGGCCTGACGGGCCAGCGTTTCTGGGGATAGGCGTGAGTACAAAGCCCTGATATCCATTACAACTCTTTCTCCGCATGATCAGCGTCGATAGTGGTCAACGCATTCAGGTAAGCCTGAGCCTGCTCGCGCATACCCGGCTCCTGAACATGCTCGATGACATACTCAAAACACAACTTGGCCTTACCGGCTTTACCCAGCGCCAGCTGGCATTGGCCGGTATAGAGCATCGGGCGGTAATCATTTTTTCCTTGGGCAAAAGCCACGGCATACAGATCGACCGCTTTCTGATAGTTCTGCTTGAGCTGATGCACCGCCGCCAGCCCCATCCAGTACTGCGCGTTATAGAAGTCGTAGATACAGAGAAAATGGAAAAACTTTTCCGCATCGTCCAGACGCCCCTGCTCATAGAACTCATAGGCAAAGGCGTAGAGGCCATCCATCTGCTCGGTACTGACGCCGCGCAGCTCTTTGAGCGATGCACCATCAAGTACGGCCTGCATCACATGCTCGGCAATCCGGTCCTCTTCCTGCTCTGTATGTTTTCGACTACTCATGACTACTTACTCCTGAATGTTTCTTCAGCGGTGCTGACAGGGCTATTGAGCCAGCTGAAGGCAAGGGGCGCCGTCACAAACCGCTCATCGTGGTGTACGTGAATCACTCATGCCTGCATTCGGCTTCGCAGGAGCCCCTCAGGCCTGCTCGACCTGCTCGAGCCAGACCAGCAGTCGCAGGACGTTTTCGATTTCCTGCATCTGTATGAAGGTGTAGCGCTGATGGGTCTTGAAGATGCGTCTGGCCAGGGCAATGTCACTGATCACCGGCACGCCTACTTCAGCCGCGTACTTGCGCACGGCCAATGCCCGCTGGTTGGTTTCCATCAGTGAGATAAACGGCATCACTGTGACTTCCGGACGGAAGTAAATACCCACGGCGATGTGTGTGGGATTGGCGACAATTACTCGCGAACCACGAATGTCGGATTTGATTTGCTCGGATAGCAGTTCCTGGTGCAGCGCGTGCCGCCGCCCCTTGATTTCCGGATTGCCTTCCTGCTCCTTGTGCTCGCGCTTGACCGACTGCTTGTCCATCTTCAGATCCTTGATGTACAGCCAGTACTCACACAGCGCATCGAGCAAGACGACCAGCACTATGCAGCCCAGAAAAGCCAGCGCCAGCACCAGCAACAAATGCCCCCAGATCGGGAACAGGTCGACAGGTTTCGCATGGAGTTGTGCAAACAGTAAATGCCGCTGGGTCAGCCAGACCATCCAGAAGGCAATGACAAAACTACCCAGATATAACAGGGATTTAATGGAATCCTTTACTGTTCTGAGGCTGAACAGCTTTTTGAAACCGTTAACCGGGTTCAGTGCTCCGAAGTTAAGTTTCAGGGCCTCGCTGGCAATAGCCAGACCGGTCTGTAGCAACGTGGGCAAGGCGCTGGCGAGAAAGCACACAACGATCAGCGGGGCCACGACCTTGAGCAACAGCACCCCGAGTTCAGCGGCATAACGCTGCTGATCGGCAGCAAAACCCGAAGCGATGATGCGCCGATAAACCTCTATAAGCTCCAGCAAGGTGCCATTGCTCGTCAGGTAGATGATCGCGCATAGCATCAGGCAGGAACTGGAGAGATCCTTGGCCTTGAAGGTCTGGCCCTTTTTCGCCGCGTCGCGACGCTTCTTGGCCGTGGGTTTTTCAGTTTTCGAGGCGCTGGACATATCAGCGGGCCTGCGGTGGTACGATCCAGTCCACCAGCTGATCCGGCTTGGAGGCCAAGCGCAGTATTTCGTCAGGCAGGTGTGCACTGAAATACAGAAGCAACACTAGTAACGCGATGGCTCCCTTGACAGTGAGCGACACCGAAAACGCGTTCATTTGCGGTGCAAAACGCGCCAGCAGACCAAGCAGCGCCTCGGTGAGCAACAAGGTCGCCACCACCGGCGCGCTGATAATCAGCATTTTGCTGATTAACGGATCGATCAGGCCGAGCAACGGCTCAATCCGCAGTTCGCATCCGAATACCGGCGAGCAGAGTTGGTAGCTGTGGCTCAGAGTCTCCACCAGCAAGGCCATTCCCCCACCCTCCAGGTAAATCACTGCCGCGAACAGCTGGAGAAAATTCGCCAATTCCGAGGTGTCGTCGCCGTTGGCCGGATCGATCGTGTTCCCTAACATCGCTCCGCGCTGGTTATCGATCAGGTTGCCCATGCCGTGCAACACCCAGAACGGCCAGGACAACAGGCAGCCGAGAATCACGCCCACGCCGGCCTCTCGCAATAACAACCCGTAGAAGCCAAGCGAGTCCAGGCGCGGCAACGTGCCAGCGGTATAAGGCCAGAGCGCCATGCCAACCAGCACGATCACGGCATTTCGCGGTGCTCCGGTCAGTGCGCGACTGTTGAGAAACGGCAAC
Organism: Pseudomonas sp. UYEF17; assembly: GCF_040546125.1. Classification (NCBI taxonomy): domain Bacteria; kingdom Pseudomonadati; phylum Pseudomonadota; class Gammaproteobacteria; order Pseudomonadales; family Pseudomonadaceae; genus Pseudomonas; species Pseudomonas sp. UYEF17. Next base: position 290,332 of record NZ_JBEPNE010000004.1, on the reverse strand, counting down.
ATGAAAAAAACCGGTGCCAGGCGAGCGAAGCAAACCATTGCACCGGCCAGCCAGCCATGCAGGTCAAAAAAAAGGCTTACGTTCATCGCGATTCACTTCAGGGCCAGGCGCATGACTTCCCGACTGAAACCCAGCAACGTCTCACCGTACCAGCCAGAAAGCAGAAACAGACAGACCGACACCGCCAGCAGTTTGAAGCCAAAGGGCAAGGTTTGCTCCTGAAGCTGGGTCACGGTCTGAAACAGGCCGATGAGCAACCCCACCAGCGTGGCGACGATGATCGGCCAGGCCACCAGAACCAATATCAGGTACAGGGTTTTGTTGCCGGCAAACACCAGATCATTCATCGCGGATCCTCACTGAGCAAGGGACAGGTACTGCCCAACCAGTCCGGTAGAAAGCAGGGCCCAGCCATCCAGCGCAACGAACAGCACCAGCTTGATAGGTACCGAGATGATCACCGGGCTCATCATCATCATGCCCAGGGCAAGCAAGATACTGGAGACCACCAGGTCGACGATGACGAAGGGCAGATACAGATAGAAACCGATCTTGAAGGCGGCTTTGATTTCGCTCAGTGCATAGGCTGGCAGCAGCGCAAACAACGAGGGTTTCAGCTTTTCATCGAACGCGCCATCGACGGCATTCGGGTTCTCGCGCGCGATCTGCGCCCGCTCGAAGAACTGCGCCAGGTCTGGGTCGGTGTACTTGGTCAGGTATTCGCGGTAACTGCCCAGGCCGTTATCGAGGAACGCCACCACCGCATCGATATTGGTGAACTCAACCCGGTTTTCCTTGTAATAGTCATAACCTTGTTGCACCACGGGGCTCATGACGAACATCGCCAGTAATAGTGCAACGGCGTTGAGGGTCATGTTCGATGGCACCTGCTGCAAGCCCAGAGCGTTGCGTACGATAACGAAGACAATCGAGAACTTGATATAGCAGGTGCCCGCGGCAATCAGGAATGGCAACAACGAAGCCACTGCCAACAGCCCGATCATTGAAACGTCATTCATTACCCGTGCCCCGCCCCACCTCACGCAGCTCGACGCCCAGGCGATCGCCTAGCTGGACCAGCTCACCCACAGCAATGCACTTGCCAGCGACACGAACTTCAACGTTGCTCAAGGCCGTGGATTCCAGGGGCAGCACCTGGCCCTCGATGAATGCGTTGAGCGCAGCCAGGCTCAGGGTGAGTTCGCCCAGTACGAATTCAAGTTTGACCGGCAGCTCCGATAGCACGCTGGGAGCGGCCGGCGAAAGGTTATCCGGAGGGGGGAGTTGCATGTGCAGACCTTCCTTGACAAAGGTGAACTGGCCGATACACAGGTCGGCCATGAAGAGTTGTCGGGTTTGCTCGGCGATGACCAGCACATCGCCCATCGCCAGTTGCCGATAGGGCAACCGAGCCAGCTCGCTGTTACCGAGCACGACTCGCAGGACCTGCGGCACGGCCTGCAACCAGGCTTGCAGCGGGCGCGAAGCCTCCTTGCGCTGGCTCGGCCCTTCCACGACCCACACGTCGCTCTGGGGCGTTGCAATGCAGGGCAGACAAGCCCCTTGCAGCGCCTCTCCCTGAATGAGCTCGAACGCGAACAGGCGCTGGTAGTCCAGCAGCTCGGGCGCAACTTCGACGGGCCGGCTGACCGCCGAGAACAGTTCCAGAGCCTCCTGGCCTGTGCCCTCTTGAAGCAGCCATTGCGACCACTGCGGAGCCACGGCGTGCAACCACTCGCGAGCCCCGATCATGCCTTGCCAGAGGCCGTGGCAACCTTGGGCCCAGAAGGCTAGATAACGTGTCTGTGGCGAGGGTTGGCTCAACCGCACAGGGTGCCCCTCACGCTGCCAGCGGGCCACGGCATGGCGCCGCTCATAATCAAGTGGCGCAACGCAGCGCAACAACAGGGTGGAGGTCACGCCTGCTGCCCTCCCTGCTCCCCTGTATCTCCAAGCGTTTGACGGCTCTCCTCTTCGAACTCCTCCTCCGCTCGCTCCTGCTGATGACGGTCACGGTGTTCATGCCTCTGCTGATCAGCCAAACGCCAACGCGGATCCGGCACCTGCGCCAGGTTGTCGCTCAAATAGCTGGAAACCAACGAGCTGTCTGGATTGAGCAACAACTGCTCGGGGCGTTCGCCGCCCGCCTTGCTGACCGTGATCAGACCCACAGCATTACCTTTGCTGAAGGGCACCTGAAGATAGCCCCTACCCTCTTGGGCAGTGCTGGCTTCAGGCGCCGGCTTCGGTTCAGATGTCGGGTTGGCAGCCACCGCCGAGTGCGTTACGCGGTGCAAATGCAGTGACTTTTCCAGCAAAGGCAGTGGTTGCGCCGGTAAGGCTTGAGGCGTTTCCTGCTTGACCGCTCTGTCGGCGACAGCTCGATCACAGGCCCAGAGCGCACTGACAACAGTGGTCCGATCAAGCTCCTGTGTCCGCATGGCGACCGGCAAGCGGGTAGACGACGATGGAACTTTCTGCTGGGCCGACGCATCGATGGCAGCCTGAACGGGTGTGGCGAGCGCAGTGGCAACGGACGCCTGAACAAGCACCTGCGCAGCGATCGGTAAACGCGTAGCCTTCAAGGCAGGTCGAGCATCAACCCGTGCCGGCGATGAAGGCACGGAAGGCTGCTTCATTGACACATGTATCGTCTGTTCCACCGATACTTTGGCCGACCTGGACTCAGTCTCGGCCTCTGGGCGCAGCGCTGCCAGCGATGGCTTTAGCGGGAGCTCGCGCAGTGGCTGCAACTGCGCCAACATTACAAGCGCGCCCTGCGGCAAGTCGTCCAGTGCCTTACGGTCTTCAGAGACGTGCGGTTGAACTTCATGGCCGAGCTCATCGGAGGGTAAAAAATCTTTGACCGGGCGGACTGCCACTACAAGAGGGCGCACTACGCTCATTTCCAATTCACCAATAGTTCATCAATGTCACGTTCTTCCTGGCGCCACAGACGTGAACGACGCTCGCCCAGCAAACGTTGCTCCAGACTCTGGTACTTCATATGCTTTCTCTGCAGCGCCTTGATATGCCGTTGCAAACGCTCGACCCCTTGAACCGCCTCTTGGTGCTGGTCCATCACGCGGATGCGCTCCAGCGCCAGGTTACCGATCTGCCGCCGAATGACAGCCTGACGCCGCAACAGGGCCAGCAACTGCGCATGGCTCAACCGCAGGTCCTCGGGACGTTGACTTGTCATGAGCTCATCGAGCCCCAGAGCCTGCTGCTCGATCGCCTGCAACTCACGCTGAAGCGAAGCCAATGCGCGCAAGGCCTGATCGAGCCCTCGCTCACACGCCTGCTGCTGGTAGTCGCTGAATTCCAGCAGCCGCCGGACACTAGCCAAGCAGACCATGCAGGCTCTCCAGCGCGGCCTGAGGCGCACATCTCTCGCTCAAATCCTGGCAAAGCCACGCCATCAACGCTTCGCGACAGGCCATGGCCTGATCGTTAGCCGCATTTTCCCCGGATCGGTATTCCCCCAAATCGAGCAATACCTGCAGCTGCTCGATGCGGCGCAACACCTTGCGGGTGTTGGCCGCCAGTTGCTGAACATCGTGTCCGGTGACTTGATGCGCCACCCGACTGGCACTACGGAGCACATCGATTGCCGGGAAATGACCGCTGGCGGCCAGCTGGCGGCTCAGGTAGATATGCCCATCGAGAATGGAGCGAATCTCCTCGGCAACAGGGTCAGGTTCATCGTCGCTTTCCAGCAGTACGGTGTAGAACGCGGTGATGCTCCCGTTGACGGTCACGCCCGGACGTTCCAGCAAACGCGGCAGGGAGTCGAACACCGAAGCGGGATAACCGCGCCGCGCCGGCGCCTCACCCGCCGCCAACGCGAGGTCGCGGCGAGCACGGGCATACCGGCTCATCGAATCAAGCATCAAAACCACCTGCCGGCCTTGATCACGGAAATATTCGGCGATTGCCGTTGCCTGTAATGCTGCATTGCAGCGGTCGATCGAGGAGAAGTCCGAGGTCGCGTACACCACCACACACCGCGTGCATTTATCCGAATGACGCAACGTCTCGACAAACTCGGTGACCTCCCGCCCCCGCTCTCCGATCAGCCCGATGACGAACACATCGGCTTCGCTGTGGGCGATCAACATGTTCATCAACGACGTCTTGCCTGATCCCGCCGCGGCAAAGATGCCGATGCGTTGACCAATGCCGCACGTCAACAGGCCATCGATCGCCCGTACGCCGGTGGCCATCGGCTGGCTTACCGGGCGACGCTCGTGGTAGGCCGGAGGAGCGGCATCCACTGCACAATCGCGACCATCGAATGCATCGCCGGGGGCCAAACGTTCGACTATCCGCCCCTGGGGGTCGATCACACTACCGAGCATGGCAGCGCTGCAATACAGGCTGAGCAATGAACCGGTAGGCACGATCAGCGATTCACGGGACAACCCTCGCGCATCACCCAGCAAACTGAGCAATACCGCATCGGGGCTGAAGCCGATCACTTGCGCGCGAGCGCTCACCGCAGTGTCCCGCCAGTTTCCGCGCACCTCGCATACTTCGCCGATCACCACATCGTGCAGTGCCGCTTCGAGAAGGGGACCATTCAAACGCAACGGGTGGGCAGCACGGCGTTCCAGCGATGGCCGACTGATTGGCAGTTGCATAGTGCATTCTCCTAAAGGGTCTTGAGCACAGTCACTGAAATGGCGTCGGAAATCTCGCCAAACGACACCACGTCCAGTTCCCGATAACGGCCCTCGATCAGTTTCTTGATATAGCGCCGCACATCCACCGAGGCCAGGATGACCATGTCTTTCTGAGGGATGTGCAGGCTATCGAGCCCGACTGCCAATCGGTCCATAAGCTCTTCGCTGGCGGAGGGTTCCAGGTTGAGGAAGCTTCCACTAGAGGTGTGGCGGATACCCTTGCGCACCACGTCCTCGAACTCCGGCGAGAGCAGCAGAACGCGCAGTTCATTGCCGTTGGCAAATTTGTTACTGATGTAGCGCGCCAGGCCGCCGCGCACATGCTCGACCAACACAATCACGTCTTTCTCGCGCGAGCCCCAGTGAGCAAGCGTTTCAAGAATCAGTTTCATGTTGCGCACCGAGATACGCTCGGCGACCAAGCGTTGCAGGAGCTCAGCGACTTTCTGTACCGGGGCATGGCGATAGACCTCTTTGACCAGGTCCGGGTAGCGCGCTTCCATCTCGTCGAGCAGGATCTTGCTCTCCTGCACCCCGAAAAACTCCGAAATATTGCGAGCCAGCAGGGTTACCAGACAGCGATAGAATTCGTCATGAGCCGTACGCAAATGATGCCCCAGGTTCTGCAGTTTTTCGCGCTCGCTGCTGCGCACCCATACGCTGGTTTGCTTATTGCTGTCGACGCCCCTGGTCAAGTCCAGGCCGAGATGCTCAAGCTCTGGCTTGTAATCGACAACACGTAGCTGGTCGAAGTGGATATCGAACTGGTCTGCACGAACCTCGTTGATCAACACCGCGACTTGCCCAATCGGCAGTGAGTCGGCACCGCGCAATCGGGGTTCGGGGATCCGGATACCGTAATCGATGAAGAACTGGCTGCGAAAACGCTCACATAATCGAGCCTCGCGTAGCGCTTCGACGCGAGCGCTTGGCACCAGCAGCATCAAGGCGACGGTTTCGGTGGCCATGTCATCGACGTTCTCGATCAGGCCCAACTCGCTTTCGGGTTCCCCCTCTTCACCCGCCAAAGACACAACGGGGGCAGTACCCGAGCTTTTCTTCTCCAGCCGGTAGCGAAAGAACAGCAATGCCACCAGCGCACTGGCGATGATCAGAAACACCGCAACCGGGAACCCTGGCAGCATCGCCACACCGACCGCCAGCAAGGCAGTGATACCCAGCACAAAAGGATGCCCCAGCAGTTGGGTCATCATGTTGCGCCCCAGGTTGGCCTCGTCTCCGTTGACACGGGTCACGATGAAACCTGCACCAATGGCGATCAACAGCGCGGGAATCTGCGCTACCAGGCCGTCACCGATAGTCAGCAACGTGTAGGTCGACAGCGCCTCGGACATGTCCATTCCCAGTTGCCCGACACCGATTGCGATCCCCCCCAGAAAGTTGACGAAGATGATGATGATCCCGGCGATCGCATCGCCCTTGATGAACTTCATGGCGCCATCGAAGGACCCGTACAACTGGCTTTCGCGCTCTAGCGTACTGCGCCGCTCACGCGCCTCCTTGGCATCGATGACACCGGCCTTGAGGTCGCCATCGATGCTCATTTGCTTACCCGGCATGCCGTCGAGGGAAAACCGCGCCGCCACTTCCGCCACGCGTTCGGAACCCTTGGTAATGACGATGAACTGCACGATGGTGACAATCGCGAAGATCACGAAGCCCACCACCAGGCTGTCGCCAATCACAAACTCGCCGAAAGACGCGATGATTTCACCAGCATCGGCCTGCACCAGGATCAGCCGGCTGGTACTGATCGATAACGCCAGACGGAACAACGTGGTGATCAGCAACAGCGCGGGAAAGGTGGAAAAACTCAGGATCCGCTCGATGTAGAACGACCCCATGAAGACGAGGATCGCAATGACGATGTTCAGACCGATCAGAAAATCCACCAGCGGCGTCGGCAATGGAATGATCAGCATGGCGATGATCATCACCATCAGGGCCAGGATCAGCAGCTCGGGGCGAGAAGTGACATTGCGCAGGAATTTATCGAGCATGATAAGTACCGACCTTCAAGATCAGGAGGCGAAACGAGCCGTCAATGCGGCATGTCGCTCGATGGTTTCATGGGCAAACACCAGGTCGGCCAAATGCGTGAATTGCGCTGCGATGCGCGCCAGTGCCTCGTCATCGCCAAACAGCTCCAGCGGCAGCGCCAGGCAGGCCAGTCGCAACAGTTGCAGCAGTTGCGCGCGCTCTTGGTGTTCAACCAACAACAAGCGCTCCCCAAAGAGACCTGACAGCAACGAGTCGAGCTCGTCGGGAAACTGCAACAGCCCCAACAAGAACACCAACCAGTCCGGCTCGCTGGCGTTATGCTGGCAAACCAGCTCGTGTACGAGCAGCCCGTGGATGAACACGACATCAACCGAACGCAGACGCTTGAGGTCACCCAGTTTTTTCAGCAACTGGCCAAACTCGTCGCGTGAACAACTGGGGTCCTGGGCATCGATGTCCGTCAGTAACGCAGCCTCGATGAACTCCAGGACAGAGCCACGGTGCTGATAACCGTAGAGGGCTATCCAGTCCTCATAGGACTCGAGCGGGCCGCCTTCGGACTCCAGGAACGCGCGATAGGTGTCACGCAACAAGGCCGCCCGCAACACCAGCACCTTGCCAAACATCTTGGCTTTGAGTGCCGAATTGATACCAGCCTTCAAACGCCTGGGTGGCGACTGAACGAGCACCTGTTGCAGTAGCGCCTCCAGACGCCAGCGAGTCGCCTCGGCCATCACTTTTTCCCGCAACAGTTGGCGCAGTACCAGCACCAGATCGCTGTCATCGGGAAACAGCCCCCGGGCCTGTGCCAGCAGCCATTCGATGCTGCGCTCGGCAAGCTTGGCCAGCGACTGTATTTGCCGAGCCTTGGGAATCACATCTTCATCCAGAACCCGCTCGAAGCTATCTGCCAAGCCTTCGAACTTGTCGCCGAAATCGCCTCTACGGCGAAACTGCGAACGCAGGGACGCCGCCATCTCATCGCTGTTTTCAACGAATCGCTGGACGCTGGCTGCTGGAGAAGCATCGTCGTCTGGCGCTTCAACGACCTTTGCCTGGGGCTCGCTGCCCTGATGCGTGCGCGGCATCTGTATGCGCGGCAGCACTGCGCCAATAGCAGCCATATCAGCGCTCCAGCGCGCGCAGCACCGCGCGGTCGGCCGGGTCACGGGCCACCTTGCCGATCACCTGCGAACCAATCTGCATAGCGCCTGGTTCCAACGGACTGTCGAGCTCTTTAGGTTGAATCAGAAACACCCGAACCGTGTTGGATTCACGGGTCTGGCGATAGCTGAACATCCTCCCCAGATAAGGAATATGCCCCAGTACCGGAATACGCTTGATCACCTCTCCACTCTCGTCACGGGTGAAGCCGCCTACCAGCAGACTTTTGCCTCGAGGCACCCGGGCAACTGTGCTGATACGCGTTCGGCCAACCGTCGGCAACGCGTCGATCGCGGACGACTCCGTGGTCGAGTCGACCACACTGCCGTCCTCGATATTGAGTGCCATTTCAACTTCTCCGGAAGCTGATATCCGTGGCAAGACGCTGATCAAGGTGCCGTAAGTGACGTGTTCGAGCTCAACACTGCGCTCACCGATCAGCCGCGCATAGAACGTACGGTTATTGTCGAAAATCGCCGGAACGTTTTCTTGGGTCAGCACGACTGGCCGCGAAACCACCCGGGCGCGGTTGTCGGTTTCCAGCGCCGAAATGGCAGCCATGAACGAAGTGCTATCCAGCGTGCTCAGCGAGCCGCCGTTGAGCGATGCTGCCACCTTCGAGCCAACCTTGAACGACCCCTTCCAGTCGACGCCCAACTCATTGAGATCGTCCTTCTGCAGGTCGATGATCCACAGGGAGAGCTCGACATGGCGCTTTGGCTCATCGAGCGCAGCAACCAGATTCTCGATAAAAAGCACCTGTTCCGGGAGCCCCTTGACCAACAGGCTATTGGTATCGGGATAGGCTACTACGCGGATATTCCCGACAGCCAGATCACGAGCGATGATCCGCGGCGTAGTCGTGTCGGAAGATACGGACTCGGGAACACCCAACCCCTCCAATGGAAAGCTCGGCATGCCACCCGGACGCCCTTCTCCGTCCTTGTTGATCACCGCGTCGACACCACGTTTCTCCCCCTTGAGCAGCGTTTCGATAGCCGTCGCAATGCCTGGTACCGTGATGCTTTGGTCACGCAACTCGTAATTGCGATCTGCAACGAAGGTATTGCGCAAATTGATAACGCCAATGCGCTGCTGTCCGAGTTGCAAGCCGGCACTTTGGTTGTCCATGAATTGCGCGGCCTGCGCCACCAGGTCGACATAGATCGGCGGGCCGGAAATGTAAAAGGTCCGCAATCCATCGTGGCGCAAAGGGTATCGGGCATCGCGCAAACCAGAGTTGCGCAGGAAGGCCTCCAGCTTCTGGACAGTGATGGTATTCAACGAGATGACGGTACTCTTCGCTTCGGCCGCCTCATAGACATACAACGTCTGACCATCGCTGTACCAGATCAGCGCCATTTGACGAACAATGCGCTCCAGCGTCTGCTGCGGTGCGGCGAGCGAAAAATCGCCACTGATGGTGCGCCGAGCGGCTGCTTTGCTGAGGATGACCGGTTTACCCAAGGACGCTGACAGTGCATCGAAGAACGTGCGCAGGCCTTCCTGACGAGCCACATAACCCTCTCCAGCACGAACAGAGGCAACCGATGAAGCCATCGGCAACATGCAACAAAGCACGAGCGTGACAGCTCGCGGACACATACTTTTAAACTTCATGAGTTCATTCGCCGGACAGGCCGGTTATATCGATCAAACTACTCGGCGCAATTCCGACCAGCTCTCGAATCTCTTTAGAAAAATGCGAGGAAGAGGCATAGCCAAACTCCAAGGCAACGTCGGTCAGAGAGGTCGCGCCTTCAGCCATACTCAAAAGCGCTCGTGCCGTACGCCACCCCCGCAACTCGGACTTGGCTGCACCACCCAGGGCTTGACGGCAAAGTCTTCTAAAGTGTGAGACCGATACGCCATAGCGACCAGCAAGGTCCTGGAGCTTTTCACCGCCGTAACTTTGCTCCAGCAAAAAACCAAGCAACTGATAATGCTCACTGCTGCGCAGATGACGGGCAAAAGCCCGATAGGCAGCGTCATCTTGCAACGCAAGGGTGAGATACCAGGACTCCAGTGCCGGCGCCGCTCGCCGTTGGCCACGACCTTCGCTCAACGCGGCCCAGGGCTCGCCTGGAGCAGGTCGCACCTCAGGCACGCCCCCCTGGTCGATGAACAGCTGCAATTTGAAAAGATTCGTTTGCGACAACGGCAGCACCCAGGCACTGCCACTGAGCACTTGCAACCCCGGGCGTAGAACCAGCAAGCCCTGCCACCCTGGCGCCAGACACAAGAAAGCCGAACCCTTTCGATGCGCCAGACACAGAACGTCAGAGCCATTGCTAATACGAATAACTTGCTCACCAGACTGCACAAGGGCACACCAATCCCTCAGGGTTAAAATCGAGTCTGGTTTTTCGCCCGCCCCCACTTCAGCTACCACTATCACAATCACCCGGAATAGATTCTCAGTCACTATGCTGAAGACCCACCGAACAATCTTGATGAGAAACTGATGACAACTGCCAATTCGATGGGAACGAGCGCCCATCAAACTGAATCACCCCTGGTTTCGTAGACACCTCCAAGCCTCATAATGAGACCCAAAGAGGAGGTGCCATGAGTCGTCAGCGTTACCCTGAAGAATTCAAGATCGAAGCGGTCAAGCAAGGACCGAGAAAGGCAAGCCTGTCGCCGATGTTGCCCAGCGCCTGGGCATGTCTGTTCACAGCCTCTACGCCTGGATCGAGCTTCTACAGCAAACCCCAAGAGCAGCGTCAGTACGGAGGAATTCAAGCTGTATACAGCGACATTTCCGGAAAAGACTTGATGAGAAATTGTTATACGGCTGGCGTGCTTTACGTTGGGCAGCTGTTCGGTTGCGGTCGGGCTAGGCGTGGCGGCGTTGGTGCTGTTTGGTTTCTGGGCCTGATCAACACCTGCGCTACACCGTTATCGTTTTCACCGCGGATGGCTCGTTTGTTATCACGTTCGAGTGCTGGTCAGCGTTTCCGTCAGGCATGCAAGCAGTAGCCATCCGCCTAAACTGACACCCAGGAACAGAAGCCCCAGGCTCATCGGCAGTTCGCTTTCGACACCAGCAACAAGACTGCCAGCCAAACCACCACCTGCAAACATCAATGTCGTATTCAGCGACGCTGCCGCACCGGCTTGCTGCGGGTAACGCGCCAGGGCTTGGGTCGTCGCAGCAGGACGCACCAGCGTTGTCCCGGTCGTGCAGATGATCATCGGCAGCAGAAGACCCGCCACCGTCAGTCCCGCTACCTGCTCCCAGACCAACAGCGTGATGCCCCCGGCAGCTATGAGCAGGAATCCTGTCTTGATCTGAACCTGCGGGCTTACACGATTGTTCAAGTAGGTCGCAGCTGCTCCGCCAGCGATATACGCAAGCCCATAGGCGATAAATACCACCGAGAATTGATATGGCGTCAGCCCCAGGCGGTCCATCAACGCCAATGGCGCGACCACGATGAAGGAAAAATGGCAGGCAAACGCGAGGCTGGCCAGCAGGGAGTGCGCAAGATAGGTCGTATCACGCAGCATGACCCAATAGCTGCGCATGCCCGAAGTACGGCCTCGCGATTCAGGCGTGTCCTGCAGCAATGCATATGACAGGCATGAAACGATCACGGCGATGAAAGCGAATACCGTAAAGCTGCCCTTCCAGCCAAAGGATTGTTGGAGAAAAGCGCCTGCGACCGGTGACAACGAGATGAACAGCCCACTTGCGCTGGTCAGCAGGATACGCATGGCATTGCGCTGCCTACCACTATACAGATCCTGCACGAGCGCCTGGCCCAGCACGAAACTCCCGCAACCCAGGGCCTGCAACAAACGGAACGCCATGAACGTCTCATAGCGGGTTGAAAGTACACAACCCACTGCCCCTGCAATGGACACCCCTAGCCCAGCGAGCAACAACCGCTTGCGCCCCATGCCATCCGACAATGGCCCGATCACGATTTGCGCCAAGGCGACACCAAACGCAAAGAAGCTCACCGAGTAGGCTATCTGCTGTGGCTCGACGTGAAACTCGCCTGCGAGCGCCGGGAATGACGGCAGGATCACATCCAGAGGGAATACGCCCAATAGACACAATAGAATCAGCAAGGCCGAGCGCAGAAAGCTACTGAGCGAACCCAAGGGCTGATTCACGCTACCAACCCCGCCTTCTTGTATTGCCGGAAATAGTCACTGGAATCTCCATGGAAGCGCCGAGCCCTGATGGTAGCGACACCCTGAAGATGTACAACCCGAACCGGGCAGCGAAACTTCCGATAGAGTTGTAGGGCTTTTCCCTTGTCATTGAGTTCTGGTGATATCCAGCCTTCTGCTGACTTGATAGCCGGACCCCAGCGACGTCTCGGGATTCGAATCCTGACACTATCGCCGGGCAAGTCCTTCCAGAAAAACGCTTAGCCTTCCAGCCCTTTCTTCAGCGCCGCCAGGCCATCTTCATAGATGCCAGCGAACAACGCAGTTGCCTCAGCATCGCTGACACCCACCGGCACGAACGACCCGGACCATTCCACACGAGACCCGCTACCTTCAGCCACCACGCGCAGGGTCGACTGGTAGTCACGCACCGGCGCCGGGCCCGTGAGGATGGTGTAGCTGTAGCTGCGGCCGGCTTCGTTGAAGTCCAGCAGGCGCTCGATGATGGTGTCGCCAGCCACGCTCTTCAGGGTGCGTACGCGGCCGCCTTCGCTCAGGGCGCTTTCGGGGATGAACGGCAGCCAGTCGGGCAGCGCGTCGAAACCGCCAATCAGTTGCCAAACGCGGTTGGCATCGGTTGCCAGGGTGATGGAAGCTTGTGCAGTTGCCATGATGATTCTCCCGGGGCGTGGCCCCATTGATTCGGGTAGGCAGGGCCGCGCAGCGGCCCTGCAACATCGGTTTAAACAGCAGGTACCGGGGCCTGGGCGTTGATCAGCCCTTGCTGGCGCAGGTCGTTCCAGAAGGCCATCGGGATCACCTTGCTCAGGGCGGCGAGGTCTTCGTTGGCGTGCGCCGGACGGGTGGAGCCCGGGATCACCGAGACCACGGCCGGGTGGGCCAGGGCGAACTGCAGGGCGGCCGCCTTCACATCCACACCATGAGCACGGGCCACGGCGCGGATGCGCTCCAGCTTGGCCAGCACGGTCGCGTTGGCCTTCTGGTATTCGAAGTGCTCGCCGCCGGCGGTGACACCCGAGCTGTACGGGCCACCCACGACGATGCCTACACCCTGCTCCACCGCTTGCGGCATGACGCGTTGCAGTGCGCGGTCGTGGTCCAGCAGCGAGTAGCGGCCGGCCAGCAGGAAGCCGTCCGGACGGGCTTCGTCCAGGTCGAGGGTCAGCTCGATCGGCTCGACTCGGTTAACACCCAGGCCCCAGGCCTTGATCACGCCCTCTTCACGCAGACGGGTCAGTACGCGGAAGGCACCGGTACGGGCGGTTTCGAACTGGCTGAGCCATTCGTCACCGTAGAAGTCCTGGGCGATGTCGTGGATCCAGACGATGTCCAGGCGGTCGGTCTTCAGGCGGCGCAGGCTATCCTCGATGGAGCGCAGGGTGGCGTCGGCGCTGTAGTCGTTGACGATGCGGTTGCGGTTGCCGTGCTCGAACAGGCCGCTTTTTTCGCCCAGTTCACGGGCTGCCGGGTCTTCCAGTTCGTCGAGGATGATGCGGCCGACCTTGGTGCTGAGCACGTATTCGTCACGTGGGCGGCCGACCAGGGCGTTACCCAGACGGATTTCAGAGAGGCCGGCACCGTAGAACGGGGCGCTGTCGAAGTAGCGCACACCGTTGTTCCAGGCGGCATCGACGGTAGCTTGTACTTCGTCTTCAGGCACATTACGGAACATGTTGCCTAGTGGGGCGGTACCGAAGCCCAGCGGGTTGGTGATAAGGGATTTGAGGTTCATATGCATTTTCCTGATGGGGGAGTCGGTTGTGAACTCCAGTGGCTGCAATGCTATGCGCCACCCAACAAGACCGTCCAAGTCATATTTCGAAAGACTTGAGACCTTTTGTGCAACACCCGCACAACTCGTCCTGCAGCGCAGGCTTCAGGATTGAAAGTGGAAAGGTTTCAGCATTGACCTGAATCAATCAAACGCTATAGGCGGTGTTGTAAACAGCACACCAAACATATGGGAATGCAGTTTGATGAGCGAGTCCAACCCGGCAACCAGAATTATCTGCAACAATCTTGAACTGGCCGATCAATTGCGCCAGCTGTTGGCACCCATAGCACCCGATTGCGAGGTACTGAGTACGCCTGGCAATTGCAGCGCCGTACCGCTTTGCCGCTGGCTCGGTGAAGCAAAGTTGGGCTCGGCTGGGCAGGTACAGGCCGCTTTGCTGGATGCCACCGAGGTTCTCGAACAGACCCGGCACGCCTTCAAATCCCGCGAACTGGGGCTGCTGCGGCGACGCTTGGTTGCATTGCTGGATAAATTGTCGGAAGATCCCCAATGATGTGAATATGCCATCACCAGGTTCCGCCCTGCGGGAACCGGCTTTGCCGAGCAGGATAATAGGCCTGAAAGACGAAGCGCCGTGGCAACAAGTTCTTGAGCAGAACTTGTTGCCACGGCGCTTTTTTTTGGTTCAGCGGAAAGGAATCTTCACCAACACCGGGGGATGCGAATGAAGGTGACAAAAGACCTCGAGGAATTGCTCAAGCGTATCCGTCTCGATCACGCGGAGATTGCCGAACGCTTTCGCTTTCTCGACTGGAGCGCCGAAGACGCCAGGCGACTAGGTGCGGCAGCTCAGTACATGGCCCCGTCCCAGCAGGCTTTCGTCGACCATCTGTACCGTCACCTGGCGGAATTCTCCACGCCGTCTGCATTGCTTCGCACACCGGAGGTCACCGCCCGTTTGAAGCAGAGCCAGGCCGAGTACTACCAGTGCCTGTGGGGCGGCCCCTACGATGAAACCTACGTCAACGGCCGCCTGCGAATCGGCGTGATCCACCAGCAGATCGGCCTGGAACTGAAGTGGTACCTCGGCAGCTATCGGCTGTACCTCGACGACATGCTGGAAAGCGTGTTCGGCGACAGCCCGAATGCCACGCTCTATTCAAGCCTGTTGAAGGCGGTGTTCTTCGACATGACACTGGCCATCGATACCTACAGTGTGGCCCAGCACAAGGCGCTGGAAGATAGCGAGGCTCGCTTTGCCCGCGCGCTACGCGGTGCCAACGACGGGCTGTGGGACTGGCACGTCGACCAGGATCGGCTTTACGTCTCGGAGCGCTGGGCCAGCATGCTCGGCCTCAGCCGGGATAGCATCGGCGAGAGCAGTTCCAGTTGGTTCGGCCGCGTGCACCCGGATGACCTGCCGGATTTTCGCCATGCCATCGATGCCCATCTACAAGGGCAGACATCGTCCGTTCACCATGAGTACCGTATCCGCAAGCACAACGGTGACTACATCTGGGTCCTCGTGCGGGGGGTCGCCGAAATGACCACCCCTGGCGAGCTACGCATGGCTGGCTCGCAGTCCGATATCAGTGCACGCAAGGATGCCGAGCAGCGCCTCCAACATACCGCCCAGCACGACCCGTTGACCGGCCTGGCCAACCGCATCCGGCTTGACGAGCAGATGCAGAAGACCTTCAGGAAGCAGCGCAAGGGCGGTGACTACGAGGCGTTGCTGTTCATCGACCTGGACCGCTTCAAGCTGATCAACGATAGCCTCGGCCACAACGTCGGTGATCGCGTGCTGGTGGAAGTGGCTGTGCGCTTGAAAGAATCCCTGCGCCCCACTGACCAACTGTTCCGCTTCGGCGGCGACGAATTCATCGTCCTGCTTCACGACCTCACCTGCGACCGCGACGCCGAGCAGATATCCCAGCGCATCCTCGACAACCTGCATCAACCGCTGCACATGGACGGTCGTACCCTGGTGGTCAGCGCCAGCATCGGTATCGCGCCATTGCACGACAATGGCAAAGCCCTGGATGTGCTGCAGGCTGCCGACCTTGCCCTCTACCGAGCCAAGTCTGCCGGCAAGGCGCGCTTCGCCCACTACGACGAAACATTGCAAGACACCGCACAGCAGCATCTGGAACTGGAGTCCGCGCTAGGCCAGGCACTGCAACAGAATGAATTCGAACTGTACTACCAACCGATCTATCGCCTGGACCAAGGGACACCGCTGGTGACCGGGGTCGAAGCGCTGCTGCGGTGGCGCCATGGCGAACGCTTGATCTCGCCACTGGAGTTCATCCCTGCGCTGGAGGAGTCGGGAGAGATCATCCGCGTCGGCGAATGGGTACTGCGCCAGGCCTGTCAGCAGACCCGAGCCTGGCAACTGGCCGGGCATGAGCGCCTGCGCTGTTCGGTGAACATTTCCAGCACCCAATTGCAACAAGCCGACTTCACCCTCCGGCTGATCGATATCCTGCAAGAAAGCGGCCTGCCTCCCGCCAGCCTGATCCTGGAGATCACCGAAAGCCAATTGATGCATGACGACATCGGCACATTGGCCTGCCTGCATGAGTTGACCAGCCTTGGTGTTCTGCTGGCGCTGGACGACTTCGGCACGGGTTACTCCTCGCTTGGCTACCTCACACGCTTTCCGCTGCACATCCTCAAGCTCGACAAGAGCTTCATCACCGGCGTTCCTTACGAGAACAAACAGAGCGCGATCAGCCAGGCGATCATCGTTCTCGGCCGTAGCCTTGGCCTGGAAGTAGTGGCCGAAGGCATCGAGAGTTCGGCACAACTCGAATTCGTGGTGGGTGAAGGCTGCCATTACGCCCAAGGCTACTGGTTCAGTCGGCCACAACCTGCCGCCCAGGTACAACATCTGCTCAGCACAGAAGACCGTTTCGAGGGGAGCGCAGTTACCCGGCGGGTACCCATCAGTTCAGGAGAAAAACAATGAAAACCAATCTTCCGGTCAGTGGTCGTGCCGTCGAATTCAGCGCAAACGCGAACATTCTTTCAACAACCAACCCCAAGGGCGCCATCACCTACGTCAACCCCGACTTCATCAACATCAGCGGGTTCAGTGAAGCCGAACTGCTCGGCATCAATCACAACATCGTGCGCCACCCGGACATGCCGCCAGAAGCTTTTGCGCATATGTGGCAGACACTCAAGGATGGGCGCTCGTGGATGGGGCTGGTAAAGAATCGCTGCAAGAATGGTGACCACTACTGGGTCAGCGCCTACGTCACGCCGATGCAGCGCAATGGCGAAACAGTGGAATACCAATCGGTTCGCACGCTACCGGCCAAAGCGCTGGTGGAGGCTGCTGAACATCTCTATGCACAGTTGCGTAGTGGTAGAAAGACCAACTGCCTGCGTATGTCACGGCTGTCCGTCGGCATGCGCCTGGCACTTGTCAGCACTGGCGTGAACCTGCTGTGCTTTGCGGCCTTGGGCTTGCTGGGCGCGTTGTCCTGGAGCCATGCTGCCCTCTCCATGCTGCTATCGAGCTTGCTGCTCGGCGGCCTGTTGCGCTTCAGCCTGCGCCCCCTCGACGCCCTTGCCCGAAAAGCCAGGAATATCGCCGACAACCCTCTGAGCCAGATACTCTACAGTGGCCGCCGCGACCAATTTGGCCAGATCGATTTCACTTTGCAAATGCTCGAAGCCGAGACCCGGGCAATAGTCGGACGCATTGCCGATTCGTCCCGCCAGTTGAGCAAGGAAGCCGAAGAGCTAGTGTCTGCAGTGGACAACAACAATTGCGCGACCCTCCGCCAGCAGGGGGAAACTGCCCAGGTAGCCAGCGCCATAACCCAGATGGCCAGCAGTGTGCAGGAGGTGGCGCGCAACGCTCAGCTCACCGCCAGCGCCGCGAACCTGGCCAACCAGGAATCCGACCGCGGCCACCAACTGGTCGAGCAGACCCGCCAGCACATTGATAGCCTCGCCAACGAGGTGCAACAGACCAGCATGGTGATTCATCAACTGGAACAGCATGGCAATGAAATTGACCGCGTACTCGAGGTGATTCAAAGCATCGCCGAACAGACCAACCTGCTTGCCCTCAATGCCGCCATCGAGGCTGCCCGCGCCGGCGAGGCCGGCCGCGGTTTTGCAGTGGTCGCCGACGAGGTGCGCGGGCTGGCTTCGCGAACCCAGCAATCTACCGCGCACATCCAGGGCACCATCGATACCTTGCGACGCTCCACCGGGGATGCCGTACTTGCGATGCAGCGCAGCCACAGCAAGGCCGGTGTCAGCGTCGAGCAGGCACTGCTGGCCGCCCGGGCGCTGGACGGGATCACCCAGCGCGTCGATGAGATAAGCGGCATGAGTGTGCAGATCGCTGCCGCTGTAGAGGAGCAGAGCGCGGTGGGTGACAGCATCCAGTGCAACCTCGCCGGTATCAGTCAAACCACCCAGAAAAGCGTGCTTGCCAGCAACCAGAGTCGCACCACTGCCGCCCACGTCGCCAAGCTGGCCGAACGCCTTCAACTGCTGTCGACGCAACTTTGGCGGCGCCAGCGCAATGGGTGACGGGTTCGCACCGTACTCCCAAGCCAACCCTCACAAGCTGGCCTGCGTGGTCGGCCCCAGCTTGGGCGACTTCTGCAACAACCCTCGTGGCAACTGGAAACCTTTGAAAGGCTCCTGCGTTATAGGGTTGAAGGCTTTCTGCGCGTTAAGCCTGTAGCGCATCACGCCATCGCCGGCCCTGAAGCTCAGGTCCACGCTGGTCGCCGTGCGCCCATTGAGCGAGCCACGGCTGAGCAAGCGGAACATCGACCAGGGGCCACGGTACTCAAGGCTGCTGCTGTTCCCGTTCTGCCGGAGCAAGGTCAGGTTGCTGCGCACCTGCTGCCCCAAGGTATTGGGCCAGACGATACCGGTGATCTGGCTCGGGCCATGGGTGTAGGGAATCAATTGACCGTCCAGGTCCAGCAAGCTTGTACGCTGGTTAGCACTCAGGCCCAACGGCTCGATGCTGAACTGCACACTGAGGTTGCCGCGCTGATCGAAGAAGGTCTCACGGATACGATCTGCCCGCTCCAGCTGTTCGAGCACATCACTGCGGATCAGTGACTGCCCCTGCTGGCCGGCCTGCAGGGCTTCGAGGTTATCCCTCAGGAAGACCTTCAGGTATTGATCATGGAACTGCTGCAGCCGCCCCTTCGGCCCGAAGAAGGCTTCAAAGTCGTCCAGCGAAGCGTCGGGAGCTTTCACGACGAAGGGGTAGCGCCCTGCCAGGCGCTGCTGGAAGAAGCTGTACACCTCGGCGTCCCAGCGTCGCTCCAATTCGCGCAGGGCTTCGACATTCAGCACTTGTGCTGTTTGATCGGCCATTTTTCTGACCTGGTGGTTGATCGGTTCCGGTAAGCCGGTGGCCACCCGCTGCAGGGTGCCGATGGGGTCTTGCCCTGTCATCGAGAATCGCTGATGCACGGCCTGCAGCGCGGCCTTGCCTCGGTCGGGGCTGTCCTGCACCGCCTTGGCGTAGTCGTGCACGGCCGCGATGGCAGCAAGGGTCTCGTCGTAGTAGCTGGGTTTCTCACCGGTTGCCTGCAGCATGGCACTCAGCCCGGCAAAGGCCCGCTGAATGGCCCAGGCCTGTTGTTGATCAGGCCTGCCACTTGTCGGCTGCAACGCTTCGACCTCCCCGGCTGCCTCAGCGACAACGGCTGATGAAAGCGAAGTGTTGTCCCTCACTGTGTCCAGCAACCGATGCAGGGGTGCTGCTGGCCCGGTCAACTGCTGCATGATCGCGACACCATGATCCAGGTCGCGGAAGTCGGCCACCGAGAAGGCGTTCAAGGCACGGCGCCAACTGTCAATGAAATCGGCGCTGTACAGGTTACGTAGCCGCTCGCCCAGCGCCTCCCGGTCGGCATCCGAGTAATCGAGCTGGTCGCGCTCGCCCAGTGCCCACTGGTCGATCATCGCCATCTCTGCAAACCGCTGACTACGTGGCTCGAAGTACTCTTTGAAGCCCTTGGCGGTGAGCATTGGCGCTATCAGGACACCCTCCCCCTGCCTGAAGCCGGGTGAGGACTGATACACCACATCGAACGCTGGCCCCACCTGATGACGCAGGTCCAGGCCGGCATTCAACTGCTCGCCAGCCTGCTGTTTCAGGCTCGCGTAGACCCGCTCTGGCAGTGGTACCTTGCGCAGCACCTGCTGCACCTGTGCCATACGCTGGCTGTACTGCGGAAGTTCGGTATCGGCATAGGCCAAGGCATACTTCAGGTGCCGCATGAGGTCGCGTTGCAATTGCCCCTGCCCGGGGAACTTCTGTTGCCACTGGCGGGCCATCCAGTCCTCGACCCATTCGGGGCGGCGGCTCTGGCGGTCCTCCAGCATTCGATAAACCCGAAGCGCAGCCATCTGCTGTTCGCTGCCCGGCGGCGCAGCGTCCATGGCATCGATCACACCGCTGGCCAAGGCTGGCAGGAAGCGCCTGGAGAGCAGGCTCAGGTAGGCCTCGTCGACGCGAGGGCCAATGGCGCGCCCCTGATACAAGCCAAGGTCGGAAACACCCGGCCACGCGGCACGATAGTCGCCAAACACCGACACGGCATCGCGTATCTGGTCCAGCGGCTCCAGCAGGTTGCGCCCGGTGGGGTCCAGACGCTGGTCCACTTCGTGATGACTGTACTCTCTGCTCTTGGCGAGCACATTGGCGGCCTTGGTGCCATTGATGTCAAAGTAGCGTTGCCAACTGGCGATGGAGACACTGAAGGCCAGCACGCCTACTGCAGAACCCACCCAGAGCAACCGACGTTTGTTGCGCGCTACCCTGATGTTGTCCCCGGCAAGGCCGGCCTCCTGGTAGATGACTCGCCGGAAGGCGTGCTGAATGAAGTAGACCAGCGCCTGCCCCTGCGCCTTGCCTTCACGCAGCGGAAACTCGGTCTTGTACGGCTGTGCCGCCTCACGCACGAACGCATTGAGCATGTCGCCCTGCTGCAAGACCGAAGACCAGTACACGCCGCGTACCAAGGCAGGCGTGGTGAAGCGGTCACTTGCGAGGGTTTCTTTCAGGAAGGCCAACAGTATCGGACGCAGCCCGATCAACTGGGCATGCAACGAGAACAAGCGAACTCGCAATGGCGCACCGCCCAATACATCGAGCCGGTCCACTACCTGTTCAAACAATTGCCTGATCAACCGATCGTAATGATCGCCATATTCATCCAGCCAGGCATCGAACGTGCCGACCGCATCCAGTTTGAAGGTGAAGCCCAGCATGTTTTCCCGCATGGCGGCGGGAAGCCCAGCGTAAAGCTGGTCGAAACCGTCCAGCAGATCGAATTTGGCCAGTACCACATACAGCGGCAAGCGCGAGCCCGACTGACTGCTCACTTCATACAGCCGCGTGCGTAGCACATGCGCCAAGGCGACACGTTGCTCAGGCGTGCCATGCAATAGCGCAGGCAGGTCAACGACCAACAGCAAGCCGTTGAGTGCTCTCTGGCTTCGGTTACGCACCAGCCAGCCCAGCATGTGTTCCCACAACCTGGCCGAGGTGGCGGGTGGTGCTTTCGACGTGTCCGACTCCTCGGCTGATGAGCCTGCCAACGATTCCTGACGGACGAAAGCGCCCGGCGGGTCGATGATCACCGCATCGTTGCTGACCCACCAGCCTATCGGATAAGCCAGCACCTGCGCTTGCCTGCCTCGCGCTTGTGCCTTGTCGATGCGGGTCAGGGAAAAACTCTGTTCGGTACGGTCGATGAAACTGGTCTTGCCGGCCTGTTGGTCGCCCACCACCAGATACCACGGCAGCCGGTACAAGGCACGCCTGCCACCCGCATTGTCCAGATAGCGTGCCAGCCCTTGGTCCAAGGCTTTCTCCTGTGCCTGGACGAAAGGCAACACGTTGTCCAGTTCAGCGTCCACCGCCTGCTTGCGTTCGGCCTGCAAACGGCGAAAACGCCTGCGCAGCACCACAAGCCAGCAGAGTAGCGGCACCAATACAAGCGCCAGGCTGGCCAAGCCACGATGCGCCACGCTAGCCAGCGGCTGCTGCTCGCGCCAGACCCATTGCGGGCCGAGCCACCAGATTGCAACCAGCATCAATGCGGCACCCAGCCCGAGCAGCAGCGGCATGGCCAGGCCGATGCGGGCCAGCAGGGGCAAGCCCCAACGTTTAAGATGCTTCCACATTTGATTCATCCTGACTCCCGTTCCTTGTTCCAATCAGCCCGTGATGGACCGTGCACGCGTACTGCTGAAGGCGTTGAAACACCTCAGGCTCCCAGGCGCTGGCGGTGGTTTCCTGCATCGTTCGGGCAACGCCTGCGCACAAGTCCTGGGCCAACCAGGACACGCCCCGAGCAGCCAGCAGATCAGCCGCGATCACCGTGGTATGGCAACGCTCACGCAGGCTGCGGAAGTCCGCCTGCATGCCCTGCAGCCTGAGCAACACCGCTTCCACGCCGCTGGTTTCCAGTTGGCAGGCCAGCTCCTCTCGCAACGTGGCGAATTCCTGAGAGGCTGCGTCCGAATCGGATTGCCCTTGCGCCCCCCTGAGCCACGCCAGACATTGGTCATCGACAAATACCTTGCCGTCGCTGAAGCACAACTGCTGCAACGCGGGCATGCGCTGCACGAACCGCGCGGTCGCAGCGCGAATGGCCTCAGCCACCTCGCCCATCGCCAGCCGCGTGGCGGCGCTCGCGGCCAGAAAGCTGCCGCGAATCCAGTAGGGGCAAGCCGTCACGCTCTTTTCGATCCGCTGCAGCAGGGCCGCGTCGATTGCAGTAGCGGCAATGGCATCTTCATAGTCCCCGGCAATGTCCTGCGGCACCGCCATCAGCTCCGTGCGGTTGCCCTGCCTGGTTTGAGGCGGCGTCTGGATGTGCGCCCACAAGCCGAACCGACGCAACTGGTAGCCAGCAGGATCGTACGGGTCCTGTTGATTGATCAGCTCGGCCATGGTCAGCATGGCCCTTCGTGATTCCCGCTCGTTGCCCAACGACACACGGGGCATTGGCGTGGCGATGACCTCGGCCAGGGGCGCAGACTTGATGCCCTTTGCAGGGGGCTTGTCCGTGGTGGGCTCGGCAAGGCCGTTTGAAAGTTCCGTGTGCTTGCGTAGCAGGCACTCCAGTTCGCCAAGGGCCGCTTCATCGAGCTGCGCTGCTTCCCGCTGCTGTTGCAGGCGTTGCAACGCGCCCTGAGCCGCCGCGGCGTGCGCGGGGCTGAACGTGAAGCGGTCCAGGCGCGGCAACGCCACGAGCAAACGGTTGAGCATCAGGCCAACCAGCTTGCGCTTGCCGAGGAACCCTTTGGGGCCCGGTTTCGGGTATGCGCTTTCCCAATAGGCTTCGACCATGCCGGCCAGCAGTGCGAGGGTAAAACCCCAGCGCTCCCAGCACTGGCTGCGCAGCCAAGCGACACCCAGGTGGGCGACGATGCGCAGGTGCTTGCACTCTTGGCCCAGGTACTGGCGGGACGCTTCTTCGATATACGCCCAGTCGATGGAAGGCTCCTGCAACCCACCCAGCTTGACCATTTCCTGGTCGATGGCCTGGTAGGTTTCGTTCTCCACATCGAACAGGCCGGCAGGGTTCTGCGCGTCGATGGGCGCAAGCAACCGGGCAATTTCCTGTGCGGTGACCTCTGCTACCAGCGACATGCCTTGCGCGCCTCATCGATGAGTGGGTCCAGCCCCTGAGCGTCGAAAACCAGCCCATCAACGGCTGGGTTGTCGCTTTCGACCTGAATGCGATGGGCCCCGATCAGTGGCTTGATCTGCTCGATGCCCGGCAAGCCCCTGCCAGCGTCAAGCACCTGGCCGTTCTCCGTCACCTGCCAGGGGGTAGCGAGAGTGGAGCCACGCTCCCCCTGCAATCGCACCATCACCCGGCCGGCATCGATGGGTTGTGCGGTAACCAGTTGCAACCTGGAAATGTTCTGCACACAACTGATCACCAGGTAGGGGTACGGTGCGACCGAAGCGATTGCGGGCGCCGAAATCATCAGCCCGTCATCCCCTTTTTCGAGGCGAAACGTCAGCTCCTCCGGCGGCCGCCCCGCCTCATGGGTCATCACACGACGCAGCGTGGGCGAATCCTGCTCCGGCGCGGACCATTGCAGTTTCGTCACATGCGCCGGGGTGCCAGCGGCCTGGTCGAAACAAGCCAGGCGTTCGACGTTGGAGACTATCTGCGGGCAGTCCCTGGTCTGGCTTGCCAAACTTGGCGCCAGGGAGAGCAACATCGAAAGCCCAACGCCATATGCATAGCGGACAATCATTGGTTTCACTCACTCATCAAATACGGCAACAGCGCTACCCGACTGGCCAGTCACGCCTCAACAGTAGTCATCAAATACAATTACTGGATAGTGGAGCATCGAAACGAAACAAAGGCTAGTACAGACAAAACAATATTCACAACCAAATATTTCCTTACACTTTCACGCTCGACGCACAATATTTTTTCGGTGCATGGTTTTTTACACGCACATAGCGAGAAGCCAATTACGTTTAATTTAAACATAACTTTGTAGGACGCTTCCTACATATATTCAAACTTCACGAAGGCTGAAACTCATGAGTAAAAGCTCAGGCTCCGTTGCACCCAAAGAACGCATAAACATCAAGTACGTACCAGCCACCGACGGCGAACAAGCCGAGGTGGAGCTGCCGCACAAGATGTTGGTACTGGGCGATTTCGGCCTGGATGATGCCCGCGCGCTGGAAGACCGTTCGATCATGCGAATCGACAAACACAGTTTCAATAATGTGTTGAACGACGCCGATGTCAGCCTCGCCATGTCCGTGCCATCCATGCTCAGCACTGCCCCCGACGCAGAGCTGGCGGTCAACCTGCAGTTCAAGTCCATCAATGATTTCGGGCCAGACAGCATCGCCCGCCAGGTACCGGAGCTGAACAAGCTACTGGAGCTTCGCGAGGCATTGGTCGCACTGAAAGGCCCACTGGGCAACGTGCCCACGTTCCGCAAGCAACTGCAGCACCTGCTGAACAACGAACAGGCACGCAAACAACTGGCAGAAGAACTTGACCTGGTGCTCGAGGCGCCAAAAGAAGACTGAGACAACGGAGCGTCCCCATGCCAAAGCAAAACAGCACGACCGTCGCGGTTGAAACAACAACCGAAACACTGAGCAACGCCACCCTGCTCGACCAGATCATGGCAGAAACCAAGTTGGTACCTACTCAAGAGGGCTATCAAGTCGCTCGCCAGGGTGTATCTGCTTTTATCGCCGAAATCCTTAAAAGTCATGACCCTGATCAACTCATCAACAAACATCGCGTCGACCAGATGATCGCTGAACTGGATCGGGTGCTCAGCAGGCAGATGGATGCAATCCTGCATCAGCCCGAGTTCCAGCAACTTGAATCCGCGTGGCGCAGCCTCAAACTTTTGGTTGACCGAACCGACTTCCGCGAGAACATCAAGCTTGAAGTCTTGCATGTCAGCAAAGATGACTTGCTCGATGACTTCGAGAATGCCGCCGACATCACTTGCAGCGGCATCTACAAGCATGTTTACACCGCAGGTTATGGCCAATTTGGTGGTGAACCCGTTGCTGCGATGGTTGGCAACTACAGCTTCGGCCCCTCTTCTCCCGATATAAAGCTGCTGAGTTACATGGCCTCGGTCGGTGCCATGGCACACGCCCCTTTTCTCGCGGCGCCCTCTCCTGAGTTCTTCAACCTGAGCAGCTTTGAAGAGCTGCCCAATCTGAAGGAGATCAAGGACATTTTCGCCGGCCCCCGGCATGCCAAGTGGCGTGCGTTCCGTGAAAGCGAGGATGCCCGTCATACCGGGCTGACCGGGCCGCGATTCATGCTCCGCTCTGCCTATCACCCGCAAGAAAACCCGGTCCAGAGCTTCACCTACGACGAGGACATCGCCGGGCGGCACGACAACTATCTGTGGGGCAACTCCGCCTTCCTGCTGGCCAGCTGCATCAATGACAGCTTTGCCCGCTACCGCTGGTGCCCGAACATCATCGGCCCGCAGTCGGGTGGTGCCGTCGAGGACCTGCCGGTGCACCTGTACGAGTCACTGGGTCAGCTGCAGGCCAAGATTCCGACCGAAGTCCTGATCTCCGACCGCAAGGAGTTCGAGCTGGCCGAAGAGGGCTTCATCGCCCTGACCATGCGCAAGGACAGCGACAACGCCGCGTTCTTCTCGGCCAACTCGGTACAGAAGCCGAAGAACTTCCCCAAGACCCCGGAAGGCCTGCAAGCGCAAACCAACTACAAGCTCGGCACCCAGCTGCCCTACCTGTTCATCGTCAACCGGCTGGCCCACTACATCAAGGTGCTGCAGCGCGAGCAGATCGGTAGCTGGAAGGAGCGCAAGGACCTTGAGTCCGAACTGAACAAATGGATCCGGCAGTACGTCGCCGACCAGGAGAACCCGTCAGCCGATGTGCGCAGCCGTCGCCCATTGCGTGCTGCAAGGGTCGAGGTGTCGGACGTTGCCGGCGACCCGGGCTGGTATCAGGTCTCGCTCGCCGTGCGCCCGCACTTCAAGTACATGGGGGCGAATTTCGAGATCTCCCTGGTCGGTCGGCTTGATACCCAATGAGTGGATTTTTCGACCGCTTGGTGACGGATCAACTCGCAAGCCGGATGCCCTCCAGGCAAGAGAACGCTACCCAGAAGTTCGCCGCCATCAAGCGCCACCTGGAAACGCTGCTCAATGCTCGCCAGGGTTGCTCACAAAGCAGCCCTGAGTTGGGCCTGAGTGACTTCAACGGGCACGACGCAAGCAGTGGCGACCTGCTGAAACAGGTGAGCGCGGACATCCGCCGCACCATTCAGCGCTTTGAGCCGCGTGTGCATGTGCGCGCGCTCAAGGCCGTCCCCGATTGCCATGCCCCGCTGGAACTGCATTTCAGGCTGGACTGCCACGTGCAGGTCAACAACCACACGGAGCAGCTGCAACTGGAGCTGCTGGTCAATGGCCATAACCGCCACACCCGAGTGAGGTGACCTATGTCACTCAAGGACCGATTCAGCGAAGAGTTGCGTTACCTCCATGAACTGGGGAACGACTTCGCCCAGGACAACCCACAACTTGCTCGCCTGCTCGGCAAGGGTGGCAGCGACCCGGATGTCGAACGCCTGATGGAAGCCTTTGCATTCCTCACGGCCAAACTGCGGCTCAAGCTGGAGGACGACCTGCCCGAGCTGACGCACCCCATGCTGCAGTTGCTGTGGCCCAACTACCTGCGGCCCCTGCCGAGCGCCACGATCATCCAGTTCACGCCGCGCAAGCAAGCGCTAAGCCAGTCGCAACCCATCGCCAAAGGCTCGCGGTTGTTCTCCAGCCCCGTGGATGGGGTGCCCTGCGAATTCCGCACCTGCACGGCGGTGGACATTCACCCGTTCGAGATCGAGTCGGTGAACGCAACCCAGACACTCGACAGTTCGGTGGTTCGCATCGGCCTGCAAACCTTGGTCGAGCGGCCGCTGAACACCCTGGGCTGCGCCAGCCTCGACTTTCACCTGAGCGGTGACACCCAAACTGCCCGCACGCTGTACCTGTGGATCGCTCAATACCTCAAGCATGTCTGCGTGACAGTCAATGGTGGGGTACGCCGGCTGCCGGCCAGCAGCATCGTGTTCCCAGGCTTCAGCCCGGACGAAGCGCTGCTGCCTTACCCACAGAACGTCTTTGACGGTTACCGGATCCTGCAGGAGTACTTCGTATTTCCCGAGCGTTTCCACTTCGTCAGCATCACCGGCCTGGAGAAAATCTGGCCTGATCAAGCGACTCAGCGGGTCGGCCTCGAATTTCACTTCACCCGACAGTTACCGGATTCGCTGCGTGTCGGCAAAGCAGACTTCAGCCTGTTCTGCACCCCGGCAGTGAACCTGCTCAGCCACAGCGCCGAGCCCATCGACCTGTCCAGCCGGCCCGCCCAGGTCGAGCTTGTGCCCAGAGGCAAGGAGCGGCACGCCTATGAAATCTTCAGTGTCGATCGGGTCATCAGCACCCGCACCACGACTGACGGAAGTACCGGTGAGCACCTGAGAACCTTCCGCCCCTTCGAGTCGTTCGCCCATGAGATCGAGCATGTGCAAGGGCGCACGGCGCTGTACTACCGCTACACACTCGAGGACTCCCTGCGCGGCGATGGCGTCACCCATCGCATCGCTTTCGTGCGCGCCGATGCCAACGCCTACATTGGCGAGCTGGAAACAGCGTCCATCGACCTGACCTGCACCAACCGCGACCTGCCGCTGGCGTTGGGCATCGATGACATCAACGTGCTCACCGAAATCACGCCGCCCCTGGCCACCTATACCAACATCCGCGCCCCCACCCGCCCCTACCGGCCGGTGCTGGATGGCCAGTTGCAATGGGCCCTGATCTCCAACATGTCGCTCAACTACCTGTCGCTGCTCTCGGCCGAGCCGCTGAAAGCGGTCATCCGCGCTTACGACTTCGCGGCCTTGCACGACATCCAGCAGACACGCACCACCCGCAAACGCCTCGATGGCATCCGTGATGTGCAAACAGAGCCGCTGGACTGGCTGATCAAGGGCCAGCCCATTCGTGGCTTGCGCACGCGGCTGAAGCTGGATCAAAGCGCATTCCTCTGCGAAGGCGACCTGTACCTGTTCGGTTGCGTGCTCGCGCACTTCTTCGCCCTGTACGCCAGCATCAATTCCTTCCACCAACTGGAAGTGATCAACACCACCAACAACGAGCACTACACATGGCCAATCCAGACCGGCAAACAACCGCTGATCTAGCCGACAAGCTGTTCGCCGAGGCGCACCAGTACAACTTCTTCCAGTTGCTGGAACGCCTGCACGGCTTGCACGGGGATGACCTGGAACCACGCTGGCCAGATCAGGCCACCCGGCTGAGGGTGCGGCTTGCCAGTGACCCGCGGCTGAGTTTCCCGGTTTCCGACATATACAAGGTCGAACGCATGCCCGGGGAAGCTGACCGCTATCGCGTGTGCACCACCTTCATGGGCTTGCATGGCACCGACTCGCCGTTGCCCACCTATTACCTGGAGCAGGTGGCATACGAGCATGCACAGGGCATCGGTGTGCGGCCGGCGTTCTTCGATTTCTTCAACCACTACCTGCTCAGCCTGCTGCATCGCATCTGGCGTAAATATCGCTACTACATCCGCTTTCAGCCGGGAGCTACCGATGGGTTCTCCCAGTACATCTTTGCCCTGCTCGGGTTGAATGACAGACAGTTGCGCGGGGACACGGCACTGCCGTGGAGCCGGCTGCTCAGTTTCGCCGGCGTCATTGCCAGCCGCAGCCGTGCGCCGGGCACGGTCGCCGGCATCATCGCCCACTGCTTCGACTTGAAGCAGGTACAGATCCGCGAGTTCGAAACCCGCTCGGTCCCCACTGCCACCAGGCAACTGGTCAGCCTTGGCCGCAGCAACGGCGAACTGGGCAGCACTTTCATGGTGGGCAGCCGCACGCGAACACGCAGCAGCAAGTTCACCATCGTGATCAGCGAACTCGACCCAGCGCAATTGCGTGACCTGCTGCCCAGCGGCATCAACTTCGGCCGATTACGGGCATTGATCGACTTCCTGCTGCGTGATGGCCTGGCCTACGACCTGGAGCTGCGCCTGAAGCAGAACGCACTGCCGCCCTTCTGCCTGCACCGTAGCCTGGGTGCCTACCTGGGCTGGACCAGCTTCGTCGATGACCGTCACGGCCAGGGCAGCCCTGTGGTGCGGTTCCGGGGGCGCTCATGAGCACTTTGACCTTGAGCATCACCAACCTGGATCAGTTGCAACACAACGTCACTGCCCGACATCAGTTCGATTGCACAGGCGGCACCATCGGTAGCGCGAAGGCCACCTGGCAGATCAACGACCGTGACCAGACCGTTGCACCGATCCATTGCGAGATCCGCTGGATCGAGGGCAGCTTCTGCGTCATCGATCGCTGTCAGCGTACCTACCTGAACGACAGCCTCCACAGCCTGGGGTCGCTTACCGCCAGGCGGCTGCTCGAGGGTGACCAGTTGCGCATTGGCGCCTATCGGCTGCGGGCCCAGCTTGCGCAGGCCGATGCACGCTCACTGGAGGACCTGTTCAGCCCTGAACAGAGAACCCTTGATCACTGGTTGCTGGATGTTCCACCCGAGGCTTGTCAGGCCGCTGCAGCCGCCCCCGAGACAGTCGCGGACATCTGCTCGGCATTCGAACCGGGCATGGGCAACGACCCCTTGGCGGCACTGGACACAGAGGCAGCGCCAGCGCAGCAGAGCCCACTGGAACGCCTGATTGCAGGAGAACGCCCATGATGCGTCCAACATGCGTGGCCGGCCTGCTGACGGCGCTGATCGGGCTCTCGGGTTGCACGTCCCTGAGCAAGATTGGCCAGGTGGTGATGGACCCCTCATTGCCCATCGGACCGCCCGGGGAACACCCCACCCAGGTCGCGTTCAGCATCAACGCCAGCCCAACGCTCAATGGCAACCCGAACAGCCTTGAGGTGGCGCCCGAGCCCGGGCCGGTTGTGGAGCCCAGCCCTTACGCGGTCAGCCTGAGCGCAGGCGACCCCTACGTGCTGACCGAGAAAGTCGGAGCCTTGTTCGAGTACCTGCTGGAACAATTCCCGGCCATGTCGCCAGTCGATTCGCCAGTTGACGATGGCGAGGATCCAACGCGCTCCCCCATGGAAGAAAGTACCCCGGGCAGCTACGACGACCCGACCGTGGTGCTGACCTTGCCGCGCACCACCACCGTGGCCGCCGAGCCCGTCGCTACGCCCATGGCCGTGAAGATCCTGCAACTGCGCGACGACTCTCTCTTGCGCAACAGCGTTTACGAACTGCTGGACAAGGACCCTGCCGAGGCGCTGCGCAGCACCTACATACGCGATGACGATTACCTGCTGCGCCCTGGCCAGTTCAAGTTCATCCCCTTTGCGCCCATCGAGGCCGAAACCCGCTTCGTCGCGGTGATCGCCGACTACCGGAATCAGGAAAACGCCACCTGGAGCCAGGTGCTGCGCATTCCGCCCCGCGGGCACCAGATCATCCTGTCGGTGTTGCTCAACGACACGCAGCTCCTGCTCAAGGAGGAAGACTGATGGCGCCTGTAACCCTGCCCTTCTCGCTTACTCACGCTGACATGGAGCGCTCATGAGTTCACGTAACCCTGTGCTGTGGCCGGAAGGCCTGTTCGTCAAACCGCAGCATTTCCAACAGGCCGCCCGTGCCGCCGAAGCGGCCCTGCATCAACGTCTTGGCAGCCTGAACGCAGCCTTCTATGGCTTCAGCGAGCTGCAGTTGAACGACGAGTATCTGAGCCTGGGCAAGGTCGCCATCACCCGTGCACGGGGCATCATGCCGGACGGCACGGTGTTCGATATCCCTGCAGACCTGCCACCACCGCCACCGCTGGAAATCGAAGACGACGGCGCGAAGGACAGCGAGATCTACTTGTGCCTGCCGCTGCGCACCGAAGGTGGCCGTGAGGTGAGCTGGCCCGATAACCCCGCCAACTTCCGTTACAGCGCCCAGGCCCTGGAAATCAAGGACACGCACAGCGCCGACGGTGACCTGGTGCAGGTTGACCTGGCGGTGCCCAACCTGCAGCTCAAACGCAAGGCCGACGACAGCAGCGCCTACACCCGCCTGGCCGTGACGCGCATTCTGGAACGGCGCCCCGATGGCAGCCTGCAACTGGATGAAGGCTTCTATCCCACCAGCGTTTCAGTGCGCGCCGTACCCGCGCTGCAACGGTATCTGGAAGAAATCACCAACTCCCTGCGCGAACGTGCGCGCAACCTCGCCGCCCGCATTGGCGCCTCAGGGCAGTCCGGCATCGCCGACATTCGCGACTTCAACCTGCTGCAGGCCATGAACCGCTGGTGGCCATGCTTCCAGCATCTGGCCAGGCAAGGGCAGACCCACCCCGAACAGTTGTACCTGTGCATGAGCCAGGCCTGTGGCGAGTTCGTGACGTTTACCGACGAGAGCCGGCTGCCGCAGGAATACCCCGCCTATCACCATACCGCGCTGCGCACCTCCTTCAAGCCGCTGGAGGACACGCTACGCCGGGCACTGAGCACGGTGCTGCAACCCCGCGCCGTTTCGCTGCCGCTGGAGACGCTGGAGTACGGCTTGCTGACAACCACGCTGGAGGATCGCCGCCTGATCGACGAGGCCGACTTCATTCTGGCAGTGCGAGCCCACATGCCGCCTCAGACATTGCGTCGGATGTTCGTGCAGAAGGCAAAGGTCGTCTCGCTGGAGTCGTTGAACGAGGTCGTGCCGCTGCAGCTTCCAGGTATTCCACTGGTGCCGCTGCCCGTGGCTCCTCGGGATCTGCCCTTCCATGCAGGCTTCACCTACTTCGAGCTGGACCGTCGTTCCCCGGCTTGGGCGGGCATGGAGGCATCCAGTGGATTCGGTATCCATGTCGCGGGGGAGTTCCCGGGGCTGGAACTGCAGTTCTGGGCGATCAGGAGTGAATGAGATGAAACAAGAAAACAGCCCCCCAACTGATGCCGAACAGGTCGAAAGCGAGCAACTGCACGCGATGCTCGAGGCGTCGTTGTCCAACGACTCACCCGCACCGACAGCGGCTGATGGCGCTGAGCGAAAGCCGAAGGCAGAACCAGTGTATGAAGGCTACCCGGCAGACCCAGACTTCCAGCTACGTGGCGGCTACGACAACCTGATGCTGGATGCAGCCGCGCCGCTGTTCGGCCTGGTGATACGCCTGCGCACACTGGATGCGCTGCCCAACATCAAGGAGGTGCACCAGCAGGTGCGCAACCAGATCGAAAACGTGCGAGAAGAGATGCGCCAGCACGGCTACGAGCCCGCTCAGTTGCTGGCGTATTCATACGGTCTTTGCCTTTTCATCGATGAAGCTGTGATGGACAGGCCTTGGGGTAAAACCAGCTGCTGGAGCCAGGAACCCCTGCTCAGCATCTTCCACGACGAAACCTGGGGTGGAGAGAAAGTCTTCACCGTACTGTCGCGCCTCATGCAGGAACCCAAACGTTACCAGGACGTATTGGAGTTCATGTACTTCGCGCTTTGCCTCGGTTTGAAGGGCAAGTACGCCATCGCGCCGAAGGGCGAAGAATCCCTCAACGCACTGATACATCAACTGCACGGGATCATTCGCGAGCTGCGCGGCCCTACGCCGGAGACCGTCTGCGATCCGTACACCAACGTCGCCCCAAGCAACTTCCGCATGAACCGGCAATGGCCGTGGTGGAGTCCGTTGGTCATTTCCGCCCTCGCCATGGCGGTGGCCTACGGCATCTACAGCTACCGCCTGCACCTCATTACCACCGAGGTGCTGGAGTCGCTGAACGGCATCTTGCAGCAGTAGCGAGCCCACAAACGGCTCAACTGATTTCAAGGAATTAGCGAAGCGTTTGCTTCGTTGACAAGCCCATCGTTCCCGATGGCCACGCCACCCTGGGTGCGCGTGTTTATATCCACATGGACGCAGGAGAAACTGCCATGCCAACACCCGCTTACATCAAGATCATTGGTCAAACTCAAGGCAACATCACTGCTGGCGCATTCACCGCTGAATCCGTCGGCAATGTTTACCAGGAAGGCCATGAAGATGAAATCCTGGTTCAGGAAATCCAGCATGAGGTGACCACGCCTACTGATCCGCAGAACGGCCAACCCACCGGTCAGCGCGTGCACAAGCCGCTCAAGTTCACCAGTTCGCTGAACAAGGCCACGCCTCTGATGTATCAAGCGCTGGCCACTGGCGAAATGCTGCCGACCGTTGAAGTCAACTGGTACCGCACTTCAATGGAAGGCAAACAGGAGCACTTCTTCACGACCAAACTCGAAGACGCCACCATCGTCAGCATCAACACCGTGTTACCCCACGCTCAAGACAAGGAGAACGAAAACTACACGCAGCTGATCGAGGTTGCGCTGACCTATCGAAAGATCACTTGGGCGCACGATGTGGCCAATACCGAAGGGTCTGACGACTGGCGCGCACCCGCCGCCTGATATTTACGAATGCTCCGGGTGGGTATACCTGCCCGGACTTTGTATTACTTCAGACGGCGGACAAGGATTGCTTATGCCTAGCCAATCTGATTTGCGTTTCAGCTTCCAGCCCTTAGTTGGAAAAGCTGAATTCGAAGTGGTGTCGTTCGAACTCCGAGAGGGGATCAGCATGCCCTTCGAGCTGGAGCTGAAACTCATCAGCTTCGAAAACGATATCGACTTCGGCCACCTGCTCGACAAGCCCGTACTTTTTACCATCTGGAACGGCGAACGCCCGGTGCGTTACGTGCACGGCCTGGTCAGCCGATTCAGCCAGGCTGAAAGCGGCTTCTACCGCACCTACTATCACGCGCTGGTCGAGCCCCAGCTGGCCCGGGCCGACCTGCGCTCGAACTGGCGCATCTTCCAGCAAAAGACTGTCCCGCAAATTCTTGAGCTGATGCTCCAGCGCCAGGGCATCAACCAGTACGAACTGCGCGCCAGCATGGACCATCAGGTCCGCGAGTTCTGCGTTCAGGCCGGTGAGACGGACCTGGCGTTCATCACCCGCCTGGCTGCTGAAGAAGGCTTCGTCTACCGCTTTGCGCACAATGACAAGCTGCACAAGCTGATCATTACCGATCGGCTGCAATCATTCGGCTTGATCAGCCATGGGACCATCAAGGCCGAGGATGACGACGAGGGCTTTTTTGATGCCGACGAGCCTGTAGACCCTGACAGCGTGCTGTACCAAGCCACCGGCGGTGGCGATCAAGCCATGCCGTGCCTTCGCCGCTTGCGCTACAGCGAACAGGTGCGCACCGCTCGCCAGGTACAGCGCGACTACACCTTTACCAACCCGGCCTACCGCCAGGAACACAGAGCTGCCGGGCCCTTCCTGGAGCATCAGTCCAAAGAGTACGAATTCTTCGATTACCCAGGCCGTTACAAACGCGATGCGGTAGGCAAGCCGTTCACCGAAAACCGCATCACTGCGTTGCGCCACGATGTGCGTATTGCCGAGGTTGAGGGTGACGATGTTCGCCTGCAACCGGGCCTGAGCTTCACCCTGACAGGTCACTCACGTGACGA
The DNA here is from genome assembly GCF_040546125.1 of Pseudomonas sp. UYEF17. NCBI lineage: Bacteria > Pseudomonadati > Pseudomonadota > Gammaproteobacteria > Pseudomonadales > Pseudomonadaceae > Pseudomonas > Pseudomonas sp. UYEF17. The sequence continues at coordinate 255,505 of NZ_JBEPNE010000004.1, read as the reverse complement.
CCTCAACGCGCATTGGCGAGTGAACACGGTTACCCACAAAGGCAAACAATTCACCAGCCTGCAGGAAGAAGCCGCCAGCGCAGATGTAAGCACGCACTACGAGCAGACCGCCGTGCTGGTCCCCGGCCGGACCGAATGGCGCCCTGCCCCACTATCAAAACCACGCGTTGATGGCCCGCACATGGCTACCGTGGTCGGCCCGAAGGGAGAAGAAATCTATTGCGATGAGTGGGGCCGGGTGAAGGTCAGCTTTCCCTGGGACCGTGAAAGCCAGAACAACGAGTTCAGCTCCTGCTGGGTGCGTGTGTCGCAAGGCTGGGCCGGTGGCAGCTGGGGCGCGATGGCGATCCCGCGCATTGGCCAGGACGTGATCATCCAGTACGTCAACGGTGACCCCGACCAGCCGATGATTACCGGGCGTACCTATTGCGGCGATCAGCTCCCGCCCTACGACCTGCCCGACCACAAGACCCGCATGACCATCAAGAGCCAGACCCACAAGGGCGATGGTTTCAATGAGCTGCGCTTTGAGGACGAACTGGGCAAGGAAGAGGTGTTCATCCATGCCCAGAAGGACCAGAACACCCAGGTCAACAACAACCAGTCTCTCACCGTCGGTGTTGATCGCACCCAGAGCATTGGCCAGGACGAGTCCGTTGCCATCGGACGCAATCGCCTGCGCGTCGTCAAGGCCAACGACACGCTGAAAGTCGGCGGCGGCAAAAACGACCTCATCGCCGGCGACTACGAGATCGAAGCAGGCAACACCCTGCGCCTCAAGTGCGGCAAGACACTGATCGAGATGCAGGCCAACGGCACGCTCAATATCACCTGCGAGACCTTCAACCTCACCGGGCAACAGACCGGACAGATCAACACGCCCGCAGCGAAGCTCGACCTCAACCCTGAGGGCGGAGCGGCAGGTGCCGCAGCGGATGGACGCGATAGCAGTGCACTGAAAGCCGATGTGGATGGGCATTTCAAGTAGCTGCTTGCACTTGCCCGTACGTAAAGACCTCCTGAAAGGACTCCAGCAATGACGGAATACCTGACTCACGACCTGATCCTCAATCTAGGCGAGGAAGCACCTGAAGACCTCACGCTCAACATGCTGCGCTTTCGTGCCCGAGACACCACGTTGGTAATGGCGCGCAGCCCCGTCGCCAATGACAAGACCCTGGACCAAGCCATCGATGACCAACTGCGGATGCTGCGAAAAAAGTCCGGGGCAATGACCATCACACCCACGAAGATCGCGCGTTTGGGGGGCGGTGAACACTCCGTCGAAGCCCGCGAAATGGCCATTGAATTCAAGGTGGGGGACAAGCCCAATTTCCAGCTCCAGGCCGCCTGCATGATTCCAGGTCAGCACCGTCTGCTGGTGATCAACTACAGCAAGCCAAGCCCTTTGAGCAGCGACGACATCGAGCACTGGCGCGCAATCAAACAACAGCTCCGATTCACCTGACCCCTTCACCACCCAGGTCAACCTCATTCAGAACTTTTGGAGCTTGCAAGCCATGGCGCAGATCGTTCACGCCGCCCGCATGGGCGATGAAATACTGCATCCGTCCCTGATCGCCGAAATGGTCAGTGCAGTTGCAGAGGCCGTCATTTATGCCGCAGCCACCGCCGCCGTGGCTGCCGCTATCAGCCTGGCCGTTGTCGGTACTGTCGCGACGGGGGGCGCAGCTGGCATCGCCATCGCCGCCGTTGCGGGAGTGGCGGTCGGTGCGATGAGCACCCTTTCGGTCGGTGAAGACCAGACTGTCGGCGATGCCATCTCCCGCTTTTGCGACAGCCTTGGCAACAGCGTGGATGCACCCGACCCCTATGGAAAGATCGAAAGCGGGTCACACAACGTGTTCGTCAACAGCAAGCCCGCCGCTCGCGCAGCCGGTATCACAGGGCCGCCAGGAGGGGGAGCGGCCGACGCAGAGCAAGCAGAGCCTTCGATTCTGGAGAACGTGGGCTCCATGGCCATGGCGGCGGTGCCCTACCTGCTCCCGGTGGTGGGGCTGGGCATGGCGATACGCGACATCTTCAACCCGCCCGTCACCACGCCAAAGGACCCCGGCGCGGAATCCAAAGAGCAGGACAAGATTTCATGCAGCCGCCACCCGCCTTTGCCCGAAAACCATATTGCGCAAGGGTCGGACAAAGTCTTCATCAACGGCCAGCCTGCAGCGCGATCGGGTGACAAGACCACCTGCGATGCCACGATCGATGTGAATGAGAAAGTATCGCCGAATGTGCGCATTGGCGGCGGGACAGCGACGGTTCGGGATATTCGCAATGGCAAGAGCAAGGTTGCGATGTTTACCGGGATTATTGCGGGCATACTCATTTCACGACGTTTTGGGCGCATCAAAGGTTGTAAATTGGGCAACCCCGTTGCGGTCGCCACGGGTAGCAAGTTCCAGGACGGTCCAGAGGATGTTGATTTCAACTTACCTGGCTTGCTGGGAATCCAATGGGCTCGTAGTTACGACAGTAGAGACTTACGCACCGGCGGCCTGTTCGGAAAGGGCTGGAGTGTTCCTTATGAAGTTGAACTGGTCCGCGTCCCGCATCCTGAAGGCGGCGAGTTGTGGATTTACGTCGATGAAGAAGGCAATCGCCTGGAACTCGGGCGCCTGCGCGCCGGCGATGCCTTTGTCAGTGTTGTGGACGGCTTGGCTTTCTTCCAGTTGGAGGATGGCCAAACGGTTGTCGAGGACATTCATGAGGGGCGCTACAAGGTTTTTGATGTCGACCCGCACGAGCCCAGTCGTTCAAGACTCATCAGGCTGAGCGACCGCAATCTCAATTACATAGATGTGCTTTACGACAAACAAGGTCGCCTTCAAGCACTCTATGACAAGTACGGCCAGACGGTTGTCCAGCTTCACTATGATGCTGCGCATACAAGGCGCGTATGCAAGGTGTCGCGGCTCTTCCTGTCAAATAACGGTGAGCCCGCTATCGAGCGGAACGAGCTGCTGGTCAGCTACGGCTATACCGACAGTGGGCAGTTGCAAGAGGTTCTGGATGCAACGGGCCAGGTGGTGCGTAACTTCGGTTATACCGAAGAGGGCTATCTGAAGCGTCACCAACTGGCCAGCGGCGCCGTCCGCGAGTACGCATGGGCACGCTACACCATTCCTGAAAAACGTCCTACACCAAGACGGGCGGACGGAACACCCTATCGCCTGCCGCCTTTGCTTGAGCCGCAACCTGACCACGAATGGCGGGTGGTTCGCCACTGGGGTAGCGATGGGGAGGAGTACAAGTTCGAGTATAACCTCGAAGAAGGCGAAACCCTCGTAACAGACGGACTGGGACGTATAGACCACTATTTCTGGGGCCCGCTGTACGACGTTTACAAGCATGTCGATGCACTTGGGAACTGCTGGCAAGCAGAGATCGTCGCCGGCCAGTTGGTCAAACGAACTGATCCGCAGGGCGGCGAGTGGGGATACAGCTATGACGATATCGGGCGTCTGATCGAGACACGTGACCCGCTTGGGCGAAGCGAACGCATAAGCTATCTGCGCCACTGGGCCTTGCCCGTTCAGGTCACAGACGGAGCAGGACGTACCCGGCGCTACGGCTACGATGCTCATGGCAATTTGCTGTGGGAGCAGGACCCACTGGGCCGGAGCACGCAGTATCAATACAACCCGGAAGGTCGTGTTACCCGCGTCACCGATGCCCTCGAAAAGACCAAGCACCTGGGTTGGAACACCCGTGGCCAGTTGCTCAGCTATCGCGACTGCAGCAACAACCAGACGCTGTACCACTACGACTTGCATGGCCGCCTGAGCGAAAGCATCAATGCCCGGGGAGAGCAGACCCACTTCCGCTATGACGCTCGCGGCTATCTCATAGAAAGCGAACGACCCGATGGTCGTATCGACCGCTACGAAGTTGATACCGCCGGCCAGCTGACGCGCTACATCGATCCTGCGCAAAAGATCTTGCAGTTTCGCTATGACCGCAGCGGCCGCCTGGTCAAGCGCACCGATGCCATGGGGTACAGCGTGAAGTTTCGCTACGACGCCTATGGTCGCCTGCTGCAACTCACCAACGAGAATGAAGAGTCCTACACGTTTGGCTGGGACAAACTTGACCGCCTGGTGGCACAACAAGATCTGGATGGAAGTGGCCGGATATACGAGTACGACACACTCGACGGTGTCACCAGCCTAACCCATGTCCCCTCTTCATACGAACAGCCACCCCTCTCCGACAACGCCCCGCCGACACGGGCCACTTCGATTCGCCATGATTTCCAACGTGATGCCGTTGGCCGCCTGCTGAGCAAACGCACCGAGGATGGCATCACCGACTACAGCTACGACACCGCCGACAACCTGTTGTCCATCACGTTCACGGACAACCAGGGTGAGCAACAGCAGCTTGATTACACCTATGACGCGAACGGGCAGTTGCTCAGCGAAACCAACAGTGCCGGGCTGCTGCAATACCGCTATGACGAACTGGGCAATCTGCAGACGTTGACACTGCCTGACCAGCGACAACTGAACTACCTGCACTACGGCAGTGGGCACCTTCATCAGATCAACCTGAACGGCCGGGTCATCAGTGACTTCGAGCGCGATGCGGTGCACGACGAAGTATTGCGCACCCAGGGAAGCCTGATCACACGTACCCGCTATGACCAGAGCGGGCGACTGAGCAGCAAGGCCATTCACTATCGCGATGCTTCGGTTGAAGTGCTGCCGTTGCTGGAGAAGAGTTACCGCTATGACAACAGAGACAACCTGATTGCTGAGGTATTGACCCAGACCCAACGTAGTAGCTTTGGCGACATTGCAGCTGATGACATCGCGCATCTTGAGCAGATTATTGGCCATTTTCATCGTTCACCTAACACAGGCAAGAGCTACACCGGTAGCAACCGTTATGGCTACGACCCGAACGAGCAGCTACAGAGTACTCACCAGTCTCGCCCCAACTGGCGAGCGACACAGGTTGAGGATTTCAAGTACGACAAGGCTGGCAACCTATTCGACGGACCGAAGCTCCACGGCCTGATCAAGCACAACCGTGTGCTGGTCTATCAGGACAAGCGCTACCGCTATGACCGATTTGGGCGATTGTGCGAAAAAAAGATAGGAAGTAACTGGGTACAATACTTCGAGTACGACGCCGAACAACGCCTGATATCCGTAGACCAGTACCGCAGCGGTGAGCGCGAACGTATTGTGTTCCGCTACGATCCTCTGGGAAGGCGAATCAGTAAGGATGTTTATCAAAGAGGCCACTCAGAACCACTGCGACGGGTCTTGTTTCACTGGCAGGGGTTACGCATGCTGCAAGAGGCGCAAAACGGCCTTATCAGCTTGTATGTCTATGCCAATTCAAGTAGCTACGAACCTATAGCCAGAATTAACGGCAAGTCTGGCAACGCAGAGCTAGAGTACTTCCACACCAATCAGAATGGACTACCAGCACAGCTCACCGACACCAAGGGCAACGTTATATGGCGAGGTGATTTTTTCGGATGGGGTGAATCACGCAGCGAATGGACAGCTGAAAGGCAAACAAGAGAGCAGAATCTACGCTACCAAGGGCAATATTTCGATCGTGAAATCAATCTTCACTACAACACCTATAGGTTCTACGACCCTTCAACTGGAAGCTTCACGCAAGCAGACCCACTAGGCCTGCTCGGCGGATTAAACCTCTATAAATACGCCCCAAACTCAATAAACTGGATTGACCCGTTAGGTCTCTCTTGCAATAGATCTGGAATCTCAATATCGAGCTTGGTCGCCCGCCTCCGAGCGACACTTAGGCTTTACCCGAAAGTTACTGACCCCAGGACTGGTCGCAGCATACCATTCCCCACCCAAATTGGCGGCAAGATTCCAACCGCTGATCGAGTCTCATGGGGCGCAACCGAACGTGGCGCATTCATCAAAGACTGGTATGATAAAGGATATGCAACACCAAGAGGCGGGTGGGCAGAGTACGACATTCACCATATCAAGCCAAGAGAATACGGTGGTGACAATACTTTCTGGAATTTAGTACCCGTACAGCGCAAGACGCACCAAGAACTCTTCAACACATTCTGGCGAAACTACAATGAGCTCTAACAAATTAACCACTGTAATTAGCAGACTAAAAATCAAATGGTCATCACCACAAATAGCCTACCATCATAAAGAAAAGTGCCCATTCCTTCTAGCCTGCACTTTTTCAAGCGGACTCAGCGATAGAGAAATTTCTGACCTTGCACACAGTTTCCCCAATGAACTCTTAGCACTATGGCGACTCAGCAAAAAATCCGAACTCTTTAAAGATAACCTATATGGACAATGGGGGATCGAAATGCTCACCCCGGAAGAATCCATCACCGAAACTGAAAAACTGCGACATACCCGAAGCGATGAAACACTAGCAGGCGACTTCGTCGTCGGCCGATTTTATGGCGACTCCGAATTATTAATACTTACCAAAAATGGTGAAATTTTGGCCTGCACACCTCTTGACCACAGACACGAATGGATAAAAGCAGCGGGATCATTATCGGAGTTTATGGAGAAAATAGCCGACGCAGAGGGCGCCAAATTTTGGGAAACCTCCCACTAAGCGAAAGGGCGATCAACAGACATCCAGCAGTATGTCTGTTACCGCCAAATAAAACCACCTGTCCGCAGGAGAAAAACATGGAACTTCCTTTCGCAAAATTCCAAGCCCAATACACCAAGATGCAAAGTGGTGCAATTAATAAATCCCCCGTACTTTCCGACGTACGAAGCAAAACCTGCTTATTGCCACCCTACAAAAACAACAAAGCAGAGTTCTACAATACGCTATACCACATCCCAACCCTGCATAAGCACCTTGCATTCTTTGGACACGACTTCACCGGATGTTTTTTTGTCAATACAGAGGACTCCTCCATCGGATACATGTTTGAAAACGACGAACTGACCAACACCACATATTGCAACTCAACAATAAACCTCTTCACAACCTTTCACAACCTATTTATAAACCTAACAACCAGAATAATGAGCATTGAAATATTAGATACCAACAAGCAGATCGCCACACTTCAAAAATTTTATTCCGAAATAGACAGCAAAGCCATGGCCAAGGAGGACAACTTTTGGGTCATGCGCCTCTATGAGTTATCAGAAGAATTTTTTCCGCTGGATGACTCGAGAATAAAGCTCTACCAATCACTATAACAAGCACAACTAGAGATCTCACATATGGACACGCTCGGGGACAAAAAGCGGTACTTCATAGAGAACTTTTAAACACGAACAGGGTAATCGGCGAGTCAACATCCAACAACAGAGGCAACAAATATAATTCTTTCAGTCAGTCCAGGACCGATGAGCGGGTTGCGTACTTCAAGCAGGCATCACACTCCTCTTAACAGCTGGGCCAGTGGCAGCTGGGGCTTGATGAAGAGCTCGGAGACCACACCCCACACCTCGTCCGAGTATTCGTAACGCTTAGCCATCACAGAATGCCTTTCCGTCGATGCGGGGGGACTCTGCAAAGTTTCAGCGTTCGAGGGGCGGTGATTGGGTTATTTGGGATTTCGTACAAAGCCTGGAAAGGCCCGAATGCCCACGGATCCTGATGGATCTGACTGAAACGAAAAAAGACGCCGAAGCGTCTTTTTTCAATGATTTACAGATTCCCATGGAACCCTGTAAATCTATATTTGGAGCGGGAAACGAGACTCGAACTCGCGACCCCGACCTTGGCAAGGTCGTGCTCTACCAACTGAGCTATTCCCGCGTCGTGATGGGTGCCATTCTAGCGATTTCTAAAACAGCGTCAACCCCTTGATTCAAAAAAACTTTTATTTCTGCTCAGAGCCTTCGCGCAGGTGCGGCCAGGCGGCCAGCAGGTAGTGCACCATCGACCACAGGGTCAGCCCCGCCGCCACCAGCAGCAGCGCGTAACCGAGGATTACCCAGAAGGTCACCGCTGGCGGGTTGCCCAGCAGGATCACCAGCGCCAGCATCTGTGCCGCGGTTTTCCACTTGCCGAGGTTGGACACCGCCACATGCGCCCGCGCGCCCAGCTCGGCCATCCACTCGCGCAGCGCCGAAACCACGATCTCGCGGCCGATGATCACCGCGGCCGGCAGGGTCAGCCAGAAGTTGGCGTGGGTCTGCACCAGCAGCACCAGGGCCACCGCCACCATCAGCTTGTCGGCCACAGGGTCGAGGAAGGCACCGAACGGCGTGCTCTGCTGCAGGCGGCGCGCCAGGTAGCCGTCCAGCCAGTCGGTGGCGGCGGCAACGGCGAACACGCTGCTGGCGGCCATGTAGCTCCAGTGATAGGGCACATAGAACAGCAGGATGAAGATCGGGATGAGCAGGACGCGTAGAACGGTGAGCAGGTTTGGAATATTCATCGGTACGACTGGCCGCAAGTTGAGCCCGCATTCTACTCGCTATGCAGGCTGGCATAAATCGACTCGGCAAGCTTTTTACTGATGCCGGGTGCTTTGGCGATTTCATCGACACTGGCGCGGTTGAGCTCCTGCAGGCCGCCGAAATGTTTCAGCAGGTCGCGCCGGCGCTTGGGCCCTACCCCGGCCACATCCTCCAGGCTGGACACCCGGCGGGCCTTGCCGCGGCGGGCGCGGTGGCCGGTGATGGCGAAACGGTGGGCCTCGTCGCGGATCTGCTGGATCAGGTGCAAGGCCGGTGAGTCGCCCTTGAGGGTGAACTCATGGTGCACGTCGTTCAGGTACAGGGTTTCGAAACCGGCCTTGCGCGTCACGCCCTTGGCCACGCCAAGCAGGGTCAAGTCGCTGAAGCCCAGCTCCTGCATCACGTCACGGGCCATGTTCAGCTGGCCTTTGCCGCCGTCCACCAGCAGCACGTCGGGCAGCTTGCCCTCGCCATCCTTGATGCGACCGTAACGGCGGGTCAGGGCCTGGTGCATGGCGGCGTAGTCGTCACCAGCGGTGACGCCTTCGATGTTGAAGCGGCGGTAGTCGGACTTGAGCGGGCCTTCGGGGCCGAACACCACGCAGCTGGCCACGGTGGCTTCGCCGCTGGAATGGCTGATGTCGTAACACTCCAGGCGCTGCGGCACCTCGTCCAGGCCCAGCACCTCGGCCAGGGCCTCGAAACGTGCGGCCATGTGCTGGCGGTTGGCCAGGCGGGCATTGAGCGCCTGCTCGGCGTTGGTCACCGCCAGCTGCTGCCAGCGGGCGCGGGTACCGCGTACCCGGTGGCTGATGGTCAGCTCGCGACCGCGCAAGGTCTGCAGGGCTTCGCTGATGGCGGCGAAGTCTTCGTGCACCACGTTGACGATCAGTTCACCCGGCAATTCGCGCTCGGCATTGCCCAGGTAGTACTGGGAAAGGAACGCGGCCATCACTTCGGCCACCTCCTCCTCGATGCCCACCTGCGGGAAGAAATTCTTGCTGCCCAGCACCCGCCCGCCGCGCACGCTGATCAGGTGTACGCAGGCGCCACCAGGGTTGACGAAGGCGGCGATAACGTCGACGTCGCCGCTGCCGCCTTCGATGTACTGCTGGTCCTGAACGCGCCGCAGCAAGGCGATCTGGTCGCGCAATTCGGCGGCCTTCTCGAAATTGAGGGCCATGGCGGCCTTCTCCATCTCGGCATTGAGCTCGTTGCCCAGTTGCTGGCTACGCCCTTCGAGGAACATCACCGAGTGGCGCACGTCCTCGGCATATTCCTCAGCGGTCACCAGGCCCGTGCAGGGCCCTTTGCAGCGTTTGATCTGGTACTGCAGGCATGGCCGGGTGCGGTTGGCGTAGTAGCTGTCTTCGCACTGGCGCACCGAAAAGGCCTTTTGCAGCAGGCTGAGGCTTTCGCGAATGGCGCCGGCGCTGGGGTACGGGCCAAAGTAGCGGCCCTTGGCCTTCTTCGCCCCACGGTGAATGCCCAGCCGCGGGAACTCGCCGTCGGAAAGGAACACGTAGGGGTAGGATTTGTCATCGCGCAGCAGGATGTTGTACGGCGGCCGCCACTCCTTGATCAGGTTCTGCTCCAGCAGCAGCGCCTCGGTTTCGTTGGCGGTGATGGTGGTTTCGACCTGGGCGATGCGGGCCACCAGCGCGGCGGTCTTGGGCGCCAGGCCGGTCTTGCGGAAATAGCTGGCCAGGCGCTTCTTGAGGTTCTTGGCCTTGCCCACGTAAAGCAGCCGGGCTTCGCCGTCGAACATCCGGTAGACGCCCGGGCGACCACTGCAGGTAGCCAGGAATGCGCTGGCATCGAAAACTTGGGACATGAGGTTTTACAGGCTTGCGTCGACCATACCGTGGCGAACGGCCAGCAAGGTCAGTTCGACGTCGCTGGTGACCGAGAGTTTTTCAAAGATCCGATAACGGTAAGTATTGACGGTCTTGGGTGAGAGGCACAACTTGTCGGAGATGATCTGCACTTTCTGGCAGCCGACGATCATCAGGGCAATCTGGATTTCCCGCTCCGACAAGGCATCGAACGGCGAACCCTGTGGCTGGAATGGCTTCAGCGCCATCTGCTGGGCAATCTGGGGGCTGATGTAGCGCTGGCCGGCGAAGGCCAGGCGGATGGCCTGGACCATTTCGTCAAGGCCGGCACCCTTGGTCAGGTAGCCAGCAGCGCCTGCCTGCAGCAGGCGCGTGGGGAACGGGTCTTCCTCGCACACGGTCACGGCAACCACCTTGATGTCCGGGTGGCTGCGCAGCAGCTTGCGGGTGGCCTCCAGGCCGCCGATGCCGGGCATTTTCACGTCCATCAGCACCACATCCGGCTTCAGTTCACGGGCCAGCCTGAGCGCCGACTCGCCCGAATCGCCCTCACCCACCACCTGCAGGCCATCGATGTCGGCCAGCATGCGTGTAATACCGGTTCGTACCAGATCGTGATCGTCGACCACTAAGACCCTAATCAAGCACACACCTCGTCAGCAGGGCGATTGGATCCCGCCACCTTAACAAAATTTTTCACGGCGGACCTAACGCATTCCTTCTGTCAGAAACACCTGACGTTCAACCGTAAGCGGCCTCACTGTCTGCCGGGATTTGTCGTTGTTGGTCAAACGCCGCAACAAGTGCCAGAGTGCCGCCTGATCGTCGCACGACAACTGCCGGAAAGCCCCCAGCAAACCGGACTCATCGGCGCTCAGCCCCTCGAGCGGTGCCGGGGTGCGGATACCGCTGAGCACATAGAGTGCATCCACGCCCCGGGTTGCCAATGCCGCCAGGTAATCGACCCGCGGCGAGCGTTCACCACTCTCGTATTTGCCCTGGGCATTGGGTTCGACCCCGCCGATATCGCCAAACACGCGCTGGGTCATCCCCAGACGCTCACGCTCTTCCCGCAGCCGCGGACCGATTCCATTCATGGGGGGCTCCTTATCCCTGATCACACTCATGTACGGCCTACCCACCTGCAGGCGGCCGTGAACGCCTGGGTTCACTATGCCGATGCTCACCAGTCGCGACAAGCCATCATTGAGCTATTAGTCGATCGTGCGCTGCATGCGCACAAAGCATTCGTCCTCACCCATTTCGACGAAGCCGTGGCGCTGGTAGAGCACACGCGCCGGGTTGCTGCGAAACACCATCAACCGCAGCAGCGGCAGGTGCCGCTGGCGGGCCCACAGTGCCAACTGCTCCAGCACCCAGCTGCCGACCCCACGCCCACGGTGTTCGGGTAGCAGGTGCAACTCGCGGATGAACAGCGCCTGGCGGTCCTGGCTGAGGCTGCAGAAGCCGAGTACCGCGTCGCCTTCGGTCACCAGCCACTGCTCGCGCCAGCCCCAGGCTTCGTCGAAGGCTTCCTCTAGCCACAGCAGGTCGTATTCGCGGTAGTACGGCAGCATGGCGCGGCGCGTGAGGTCGCGGGCGAAGGTGCGGTGGGAGTCGTTGGCGGGGGTCAGTTGTAGAGGCATGGGTTCTCTGGTCTGGCAGCTCTTGCACTGTCGTTTGTAGGAGCGGCCTTGTGTCGCGAAAGGGGTGCGAAGCGCCCCCAGGGTCTTCGCATTCCTGCAAAATTGCTGGGGCCGCTTTGCGGCCCTTTCGCGACACAAGGCCGCTCCTACAGGGGTCAGCACAGTCCCGATAAATCATTATCGCTCATTGGGCATAGCACACGGGCGAACTGCCGGGCCCACGGCGATCCAGTTCGTCCTCCAGCCATTCAGCCAACACCCGGGCATTGTTGTGCTCGGTATCCTTGCCCGCATAAAGCAATGTCAGCGTGCCCTTTCCGGCCAGGTCCAGCAGCGGGTACCAGTGCTCGGGGTGGGCTGCCAGCTCCTGCTGGTAACGCTTGGTGAAGCCGGCGAAATCCACTTCACCCTGGTGAAACGCCTTGCGCAACTCATCCGAGGGTGCAACTTCGCGCAACCACTGCCCGTGCAGGTCGTCCTTGCGCTTGTTACGCGGCCACAGGCGATCGACCAGCACGCGCTGACCGTCGTCTTGCTCAACCGCATCGTAGACACGCTTGCAGCGAATCATGGGTTTCTCCTGCCACTACCGTCCGTCTTGAGCCTAGATAAATCATTGATCGAGGTCACGGCCTGGTTACGAATTGTTTCTATGCTCAAGGCCTTCGGCACCCTTGCCCCACCCCGACCGGAGCCACCATGGCAACCCCTTCACTGGCCAGCCTGCCGCAACTGGCCCAACGCGATGCCCGCCCGCAACTTGCCCACAAGCCCGGGCGAGCCACCCTGGTGTTGTTCTTCGGCCTGCTGCTGGCCGGTATCGCCTACACCGCCTGGAGCCTGAAGCAGGATGTGACGGCCAGCGGCACGGTAATCACCACGGTCACGCCATTCCTGCTGCTGGGCCTGGCGTTGCTGATTGCCCTGGGCTTCGAGTTCGTCAATGGCTTCCATGACACCGCCAACGCAGTGGCCACCGTCATCTACACCCACTCGTTGCCTGCCCCCGTCGCCGTGGTCTGGTCCGGGCTGTGCAACTTCCTCGGCGTGCTGCTTTCCAGTGGCGCGGTGGCGTTCGGCATCATCGCCCTGCTGCCGGTGGAGCTGATTCTGCAGGTCGGCTCCTCGGCCGGCTTCGCCATGGTCTTCGCCCTGCTGCTGGCGGCGATCATCTGGAACCTCGGCACCTGGTGGCTGGGCCTGCCGGCCTCATCCTCGCACACCCTGATCGGTTCGATCATCGGCGTGGGCGTGGCCAATGCGCTGATGCACGGGCGCGACGGTACCAGCGGCGTGGACTGGGCCCAGGCCAGCAAGGTCGGTTATGCCCTGCTGTTCTCGCCACTGATCGGCTTTGCCTGTGCCGCCCTGTTGCTGCTGGCCCTGCGCGCGCTGGTCAAGCGCAAGGCGCTGTACCAGGCGCCGGAAGGCCAGACACCACCACCGTGGTGGATTCGCGGCGTACTGATCCTGACCTGCACCGGGGTGTCCTTTGCCCACGGCTCCAACGACGGCCAGAAAGGCATGGGCCTGATCATGCTGATTCTGGTTGGCACCCTGCCGATGGCTTACGCATTGAACAAGACCATGCCCAATGAACAGGCCTTGCAGTTTTCCGCGGTCGCCGAGGTAACCCGCCAGGCACTGGTGCGCGGCGCCCCGCAAGCAGCACCGGCCGACCCACGCCAAGTGCTGACCACGTTCATTGCCGAGCCCAGGGCCAACCCGCAACTGATACCGGCGCTGGCGGCACTGACCGGCATGATCGGCGAAGAGGTCAAAGGTTATGGCTCTCTCAAGCGGGTACCGGCCGAAGCCATGGCCAACGTGCGCAACGACATGTACCTGACCAGCGAAGCCATCCGCCTGATCGAGAAGAGCCAGCTGGTAGTGTTCGACGCAGGCACGCGCAGCCAGGTGCTGCTGTTCAAGGCCCAGCTGGACGACGCCACCCGCTACATCCCGCTGTGGGTGAAAGTGGCCGTGGCCATCGCACTGGGGCTTGGCACCATGGTCGGCTGGCGGCGCATCGTGGTGACGGTAGGCGAGAAGATCGGCAAGACCCACCTCAGCTATGCCCAAGGGGCTTCGGCCGAAGTGGTGGCAATGTGCACCATTGGTGCGGCGGATATGTTCGGGTTGCCGGTGTCGACCACCCACGTGCTGAGTTCCGGGGTGGCCGGAACCATGGTGGCCAACGGGTCGGGGATACAGAAGCGCACGCTGGTCAACCTGCTGATGGCGTGGGTGCTGACCTTGCCGGCAGCGATGCTGTTGGCCGGCAGCCTGTACTGGCTGCTGCACCACATTTTCTGAAAAGCTGGGATACGCCCCTTGTAGGAGCGGCCTTGTGTCGCGAAAGGGCTGCAAGGCAGCCCCGTCGATTTATGCATCAGTGCTGAAATCCCGGGGCCGCCTTGCGGCCCTTTCGCGACACAAGGCCGCTCCTACAATGGCCGGTGCATGCACATAAGGCCAGTGTTGCCTGATCAGCCTGGGATTCTCAGGCCCCGCTGCACGGCCGGCCGCTCGAGGAACGCCGCCAGCACCCGCTGCACTTCCTTGAACTGATCGAAGCCGACCAAATCTCGGGCGTTGTAACGCTCAACCAGGTTACGCACCCACGGGAAGATCGCGATATCGGCGATGCTGTACTCGTCGACTATCCATTCCCGGCCTTTCAGATGCCGGTCCAGAACACCGAGCAGGCGCTTGGACTCGTTGACATAACGGTCCCGCGGGCGCTTGTCCTCGTATTCCTTGCCAGCAAAGAAATGAAAGAACCCGACCTGGCCAAACATCGGCCCGATGCCACCCATCTGGAACATCAGCCACTGCAAGGTCTGGTAACGCTGGGCCGGGTCCTGGCTGAGCAACTGGCCGCTCTTCTCCGCCAGGTACTGCAGGATCGCCCCCGACTCGAACAGCGGCAGCGGCTGGCCGCCCGGGCCATTGGGGTCGAGGATGGCGGGGATCTTGTTGTTGGCGCTGAGCGAGATGAACTCGGGGCTCAGCTGGTCATCGTTGTCGAAGCTGACCTTGTGCGGCTCATAGGCCAGGCCAATCTCTTCGAGCATGATCGACACCTTGACGCCGTTGGGCGTCGGCAGCGAATACAGCTGCAGGCGCTCGGGGTGTCTGGCGGGCCACTTGCGGGTAATGGGGAAAGCACTGAGATCGGTCATGATCAACCTTGCCTAGGGAATGAACCTCTCACTCTAGAGACATCCCCGGCCGCTGACCATCACCGACCACTCATCAGCACCGGCGGCTCAGGCCTGGCCGTGGGCCTTGAGCTTGAGCTTTTCGGTATCGACGCGAACGAACACCGAGTCGGCAGTCACTGTCAGCACATCGTCGGCCCAGACTTCGCAGAGCACCCGGGTCTTGCGCCCTACTTCACCTTCCACACGCGCCTTGAGCAACAATTCGACGCCCATGGGCGTGGGCTTGAGGTAGTTCAGGCCAAGGCTGCCAGTGACACAGTCGATGCGCGGCAGGCTGCCCGCTTCGCGACCTTCGTTGCGGTAGTGGTAAGCTATTGCCGTCCAGTTGGAGTGGCAGTCGACCAGCATCGCCAGCAGCCCGCCGTAGACCAGGCCGGGCCAGCCGATGAAGGTGCTGTCGGGCGCGTGCCGGCACACCAGGTGGATGCCGTCGTCGTCCCAGTGGCTTTGCAGGTGCAGGCCGCTGGGGTGGGAGCAACCGCAGCCGTAGCAAGTGCCGTCGGGGGCGGCGAGGGCCTGGAGGGAAAGGGAGTGGTCGTTCATACGCTTCCTGTGCTTATTGATATGGGGGGCGCGCAACGCCCCCACATTAAAGCAGAAACATCAGGCCGTCTGGGCGACCACCCTGGCGCGCCGCTGGGTCAGCGAAACCAGCAGGATGAACGCGGTCACCCCGGCGGTCATCAGCGTCTCGTAGCGGTAGGCATCGCTGAACAGCATGTAGCCCAGCACCATGACGATGGTGCCGATCACCAGCCAGGTCAGCCATGGGAACAACCACATCTTCAGCTCCAGCGGCCGCCCTTCACGCTCGGCACGGGCCCGCATGCGCAGCTGCGACACGGCAATCACCAGGTACACCAGCAAGGCGATGGCGCCGGTGGTGGACAGCAGGAAGCCGAATACCTTGCCCGGGAACACATAGTTGACGAAGCACCCGGCAAAGCCGGCCAAGGTCGAGAAGATGACCGCCACGGTCGGTACGCCAGAGCCGGAAATACGCTTGGTAACGCTCAGCGCCTGGCCGCGGGCACCCAGCGAATAGAGCATGCGCGACGCGGTGTACAGGCCCGAGTTCATGCAGCTGGTCACGGCCACCAGCACCACGATATCCACCAGCAGCTTGGCGCCCGGCACGTTCAGCACTTCCAGCACGCGCTGGAACGAACCTACCGCTTTCAGGCCCGGGTCGTTCCACGCCACCAGCGATACCACCAGGAAGATCGACGCCAGGTAGAAGATGGCGATGCGGTACACCACCAGGTTGGTAGCGCGGCGGATCTTGTCTTTCGGGTTGGCGGTTTCGTCAGCGGCAATGGTGACGATTTCGGCACCGAAGAACGAGAAGATGGTGATCAGCACGCCACCGAGCACGGTGCCGAAACCGTTGGGCATGAAGCCGCCGTTATCCCACAACCGGCTGACCCCGGACACCTCGGCCAGCGGCCAGACGCCAAACACCGCCAGGCTGCAGACCACGATGAAGGCGATGATCGCCACCACCTTGACCAGCGCGAACCAGTACTCGAAGGCACCGAAGTTCTTCACGCTGATCAGGTTGGTACCCGACAGCACCAGCATGATCAGGAAGGCGAACAGCCACGACGGCACGCCAGGGAAGTAGGCATGCAGGATGTCGGCGCCGGCAATGGCCTCGACCGGAATGATCAGTACCCAGAACCACCAGTACAACCAGCCGATGGTAAAGCCCGCCCAAGGGCCGATGGCTTCGGAGGCATAGGTGGAAAACGAGCCGCTGTTGGGGTTGGCGATGGCCATTTCGCCCAGCATGCGCATCACCAGCAGGACCAGCAGGCCGGTCATGGCGTAGGAGATGAGGATGGCCGGGCCGGCGGTGGCGATGGCGTTGGAGGAACCGATGAACAGGCCGGCACCGATGATGCCGGCGATGGAGATCATGGATACCTGACGGGACGTCAGACCGTGCTGCAGGGAGCGCTGTTTGTTGTTGTGTAGCGAAGCCATGAAGAACCCTCGAATGGGTCGGCCGCAGCGGGGCGGCTGAAGACTGGAGCAGAATTCTTATAAATTTCTGATGTTCGTTGTTGTTGTTTTGCAGATGCCGGAAGCGGGTACTGACCTCCTCTTCACACGACCGGTTGTAATCGTTGATCCAGGTCAGTATTAATCTATAGGCCGGGGTCAACAAACGACCTTTTCGAAACACATGATTCCGTTATGGAATGAACTCCTTCCTTTTTTGCTCGGTATTTGCCCGTCATGTCCAAACGCCTGATGCCTTCGACCACCGCCCTTCAGTGCTTCGAAGCGGCCGCCCGCCACCTCAGCTTCACCCGCGCGGCCCAGGAACTGCACCTGACCCAGAGCGCCGTCAGCAAGCAGGTGGCGCAGCTCGAGGACATGCTGTCGCACTCGCTGTTCCAGCGCATTCGCCGGCGCCTGCACCTGACCCCGGCCGGCGCGCTGTACCTCACCGAAGTGAACAAGATCCTCACCCAGATCGACATTTCCAGCCGCTACATCCTCAGCTATGGCGACGAGACCGAAGTGCTGCGCATCGCCACCCAGCCCACCTTCGGCGCGCGCTGGCTGGTACCCCGGCTGAAGGGTTTTGGCGACCGCTACCCGCGCATTCACCTGGATATCCGCAATGAGCTGGAGCCGTTCGACCTGGTGCAGGCCAAGGCCGACATTGCGTTTTTCTTCGGCCAGGGCACCTGGCCCGGGGCAACCTGCATCGAACTGTTCAGCGAGGAAGTGGTGCCGGTGTGCAGCCCGCAGCTGCTGGCCAACCACCGGTTCGACAGCGCCCAGGCGCTGACCGAACACCGCCTGCTGCAGTGCGTGTCGCGCCCGGAGGCCTGGCACGAATGGTTCCTGGGGCTGGGACTGCATAGCCAGAACAGCTACCACGGGCCCCGCTTCGACACGTTCTACCTGTGCATCCGCGCGGCCATTGCCGGCTGCGGCATCGCCCTGATTCCGCGCTACCTGGTGGCCGAAGAGCTGAGCGAGGGCAAACTGGTGGTGGCCTGGGACCACCCGGTGGCGAGCAATGGCCGGCACTTCATCGCCCATGCCGAGCATGCGGCCGAAGTGCCCAAGGTCAGGGACTTCGTGCAGTGGATTCGGGAGCGGGTGGCCGAGGGGGAGTGATATCACCTGGGCGGGCCTCTTCGCGGGTAAACCCGCTCCCACAGGGATCGCACGCTTTCAAGCGTGGCGCCGTACCTGTGGGAGCGGGTTCACCCGCGAAGAGGCCCGTGCTAGCAATACAAAATCAGCCAAGATCAAGAATCCATGGAATGACCGCAATCGAATAATTCGTTTGCGGAATAACCTGCCAACACGCTTGGATAATAAGAAATTCGAACAAAGGTCCGCGTGCCCATGAACCAGGAAAGTATCAGCCAATCCATTGCCATCGTTCACCCGATCACACTTTCCCATGGCCGTAATGCCGAAGTCTGGGACACTGACGGCAAACGTTACATCGACTTCGTCGGCGGTATCGGTGTACTCAACCTGGGCCACTGCAACCCGGCCGTGGTCGAGGCGATCCAGGCCCAGGCCGCTCGCCTTACCCACTACGCCTTCAACGCAGCCCCCCACGGCCCATACCTGGCGCTGATGGAACAACTGAGCCAATTCGTACCGGTCAGCTACCCATTGGCCGGCATGCTCACCAACAGCGGCGCGGAAGCTGCGGAGAACGCCCTGAAAGTGGCCCGTGGTGCCACCGGCAAACGCGCCATCATCGCCTTCGACGGCGGCTTCCACGGTCGCACCCTGGCCACCCTGAACCTCAACGGCAAGGTCGCCCCGTACAAGCAGCGGGTCGGTGAGCTGCCGGGGCCGGTGTACCACTTGCCCTACCCCAGCGCCGACACCGGGGTTACCTGCGAACAGGCCCTCAAGGCCATGGACCGCCTGTTCAGCGTCGAGCTGGCAGTGGAGGACGTCGCGGCGTTCATTTTCGAGCCGGTGCAAGGCGAAGGCGGCTTCCTCGCCCTTGACCCAGCCTTCGCCCAGGCCCTGCGCCGCTTCTGCGACGAGCGCGGCATCCTGATCATCATCGACGAGATCCAGTCGGGCTTCGGCCGCACCGGCCAGCGCTTCGCCTTCCCGCGTCTGGGCATCGAGCCCGACCTGCTGCTGTTGGCCAAGAGCATTGCCGGCGGCATGCCGCTGGGTGCGGTGGTCGGGCGCAAGGAGTTGATGGCAGCGCTGCCAAAGGGCGGCCTGGGTGGCACCTATTCAGGCAACCCGATCGCCTGCGCAGCGGCCCTGGCCAGCCTGGCGCAGATGACCGACGAGAACGTCGCTACCTGGGGTGAACGCCAGGAGCAGGCAATCGTGCACCGCTTCGAGCATTGGAAGGCCTCGGGCCTGAGCCCGTTCCTCGGCCGCCTGACCGGCGTCGGCGCCATGCGCGGGATCGAGTTCGTCAATGCCGACGGCAGCCCGGCACCGGCGCAACTGGCCAAGGTGATGGACGCGGCGCGGGCCAAGGGCCTGTTGCTGATGCCCAGCGGCAAGGCGCGGCACATCATCCGCCTGCTGGCACCGCTGACCATCGAGGCCGAAGTGCTCGAGGAGGGCCTGGATATCCTCGAGCAGTGCCTGGCGGAGCTGGGCGCCTGAGAAGAACGGGGGCTTAAAGACCCAGTTCCTGCGGGGTGAGCATGTCGGACTCGAAGGCAATCCAGCCGCCTTCGAGTTCGGCGTGGCCGTTGACGATCGGGCCGTAGTAGGTCAGGCCGTTCTCCAGGGTCACGCAGATGTGCGTGGCGTTCTTTTCGGGGGCTGCGAGCGTACCGACGAAATGCACCTTCTTCAGCGTTTCGGTCACCGCTTCCAGGCCAACGCGCATGTTGGGGTTTTCCGAGGCCTCGGCGTCGCCGCCGCGGTCTTCGGCGCTGACGGTGATGGTGGCGATGTACGGGTACTTGGTGCTCAAGCGGGTTACCTCTGTGGGTGTGTAGGCGTATGGGCGCGTAGAGTACGGCAGGTGATCTCCATTGTCTCTACCGGCCTCTTCGCGGGCACGCCCGCTCCCACAGGTACTGCGCACGCCTTGGGCAATGTGCGGTCCCTGTGGGAGCGGGCGAGCCCGCGAAGAGGCCGGGCCTGCAAAAGGTGATCTGAATGCCCCGATCTGTTAGGGTGCCCGCCGATGCACGCCACACCACACGAGGATCCCGAGTGAGCGCCGAAGAACCCCTGATCGCCGACCTGTTCGAGGTCGACAAACGCCTGTCCCTCAAGCCCGTGGTGGACTTCAACAGCTACCTGCGCAACGCCTTCGGCGAAGGCCCGTGCCGTTGCCATCGCTGTACCGAAGGTGGCGACCAAGGCACCTACAGCTACGCCCACACCTTCACCTTCGACGGCCGCCAATGGCACCGCCGCTTTGCCAGCACCTCCGGCAGCGACGTCGCCCAGGCCCTGAAAAAGGCCTGGCTGTCGTACACCAAGGCCGATCTCAACCTGATCGGCGCACTGGACCTGGCCACCCTCAAGACCTTCACCGAGGCCGCCCTGCACACGCGCCTGCTGGCCCTGCTGCCTGCCAGCGGCCTGGCCCGCGAAGTGGATGGCCAGTGGCTGCTGCAAGCCCAGGCCGACTGACGGCCCGGCGGTAAAGCAGGATTCTCCCGTTCTGCTACCGTGGGAGAATCCGCTCATCCGCAGGTAGTCCGCCATGGCCCGTACAACGCCCATCGAGCTGTACCGCAATATCGGTATCGTCGCCCACGTGGACGCCGGCAAGACCACGACCACCGAGCGGATCCTGTTCTACACCGGGGTCAACCACAAGATGGGCGAAGTGCACGATGGTGCCGCGACCATGGACTGGATGGCCCAGGAGCAGGAGCGCGGCATTACCATCACCTCGGCGGCGACCACTGCCTTCTGGCAGGGCTCGACCAAGCAGTTCGCCCACAAGTACCGCTTCAACATCATCGACACCCCGGGCCACGTCGACTTCACCATCGAGGTGGAACGCTCGCTGCGCGTGCTCGATGGCGCGGTAGTGGTGTTCAGCGGCGCGGACGGGGTCGAACCGCAGTCCGAGACCGTATGGCGCCAGGCCAACAAGTACCATGTGCCGCGCCTGGCCTACATCAACAAGATGGACCGCCAGGGCGCCGACTTCCTGCGCGTGGTCAAGCAGATCGACCAGCGCCTGGGCCACCACCCGGTGCCGATCCAGCTGGCCATCGGCAGCGAAGAGAACTTCATCGGCCAGATCGACCTGGTGAAGATGAAGGCCATCTACTGGAACGATGCCGACCAGGGCACCAGCTACCGCGAAGAAGACATACCCGCCGAGCTGCAGCCGCTTGCCGACGAATGGCGCGCGCACATGGTCGAGGCCGCCGCCGAAGCCAATGACGAGCTCACCATGAAGTTTCTCGATGGCGAGGAACTGAGCATCGACGAGATCAAGGCCGCACTGCGCCAACGCACCATCGCCAATGAAATCGTGCCGACCATCCTCGGCTCGTCGTTCAAGAACAAGGGCGTGCCGCTGATGCTCGACGCGGTCATCGACTACCTGCCCGCCCCGTCGGAGATCCCGGCCATCAAGGGCACCGACCCGGATGACGAAGAAAAGCACCTGGAGCGACACGCCGACGACAGCGAGCCGTTCTCGGCCCTGGCATTCAAGATCGCCACCGACCCGTTCGTCGGCACCCTGACCTTCGCCCGGGTCTACTCCGGCGTGCTCAGCTCCGGCAACGCGGTACTCAACTCGGTAAAGGGCAAGAAGGAACGCATCGGCCGCATGGTGCAGATGCATGCCAACCAGCGGGCTGAAATCAAGGATGTGTGCGCCGGCGACATCGCCGCGCTGATCGGCATGAAGGACGTGACCACCGGCGACACCCTGTGCGACATGGACAAGCCGATCATCCTCGAACGCATGGACTTCCCCGACCCGGTAATTTCCGTGGCAGTGGAGCCCAAGACCAAGGCCGACCAGGAAAAAATGGGCATCGCCCTGGGCAAGCTGGCCCAGGAGGACCCGTCATTCCGTGTGCGCACCGACGAGGAGACCGGCCAGACCATTATCTCGGGCATGGGTGAGTTGCACCTGGACATCATCGTCGACCGCATGCGCCGCGAGTTCAACGTCGAGGCCAACATCGGCAAGCCGCAGGTGGCCTACCGCGAGAAAATCCGCAACACCTGCGAGATCGAGGGCCGCTTCGTCCGCCAGTCCGGCGGCCGAGGCCAGTACGGCCACTGCTGGATCCGCTTCGCCCCCGGCGACGAGGGCAAGGAAGGCCTGGAGTTCATCAACGAGATCGTTGGCGGCGTGGTACCACGCGAATACATCCCGGCTATCCAGAAAGGCATCGAGGAGCAGATGAAGAACGGCGTGCTGGCCGGCTACCCGCTGATTAACCTGAAGGCAGCGGTGTTCGACGGCTCGTACCACGATGTCGACTCGAACGAAATGGCCTACAAGATCGCCGCCTCGATGGCCACCAAGCAGCTGTCGCAGAAAGGTGGGGCGGTGTTGCTGGAGCCGGTGATGAAGGTGGAGGTGGTGACCCCGGAGGAGTACCAGGGTGACATCCTCGGCGACCTGAGCCGGCGCCGCGGGATGATCCAGGACGGTGACGAAACGCCGGCCGGCAAGGTGATCCGTGCCGAGGTGCCGCTGGGCGAGATGTTCGGCTACGCCACCTCGATGCGCTCCATGACCCAGGGCCGGGCCAGCTTCTCGATGGAGTTCACCCGTTATGCCGAGGCACCGGCGAGCATTGCCGATGCCATCGTCAAGAAGAACCGCGGGGAATAAAACCTTCTCCTGCACCGGCCTCTTCGCGGGCATGCCCGCTCCCACAAGGGTTATGCGATCCCTGTGGGAGCGGGCGCGCCCGCGAAGAGGCCGGCACAGGCAACAACCCTTCTCAGTGCTGCTCCCCAGCCCGCTTCAGCAGCTTCTTGCAGCGCTCGGACAGATGCACCACCCGCAACTGCTTGCCCGCCCTCGCATACCGCTCCCGCAAGGTCTTCAACGCCGCAATAGCCGAATAATCGACAAAGCTCAAATGCTGGCAATCCAGGGTCACCTTGGCCGGGTCGTTAGCCGGGTCGAACTGGTTCAGGAAAACCGTAGTCGAGGCAAAGAACAGCGTGCCATGCACCTGGTAATGCTTGCCCTCCTCCGCATCCTCATGGCTGTCGGCATACAGCTCCCGCGCATGCTGCCAGGCAAAGTTCACCGCCGCGATGACGATGCCGAACAGCACCGCCACCGCCAGGTCGGTGAGCACCGTTACCACGGTCACGGCAATGATCGCCAGCACATCGCTCAGCGGCACCTTGTGCAGCACCCGCAACGACGCCCAGGCAAAGGTCTGCTGCGCCACCACGAACATCACCCCGACCAGCGCCGCCAGCGGAATACGCTCGATCAGCGGCGACAGGAACAGCACGAACAGCAAGACCATCACCCCGGCCACCACACCTGACAGCCGGCCACGGCCATTGGAGCTGAGGTTGATCACCGTCTGGCCGATCATCGCGCAACCACCCATGCCACCGCACAGGCCGGAAACCATGTTGGCCGCGCCCAGTGCCACGCACTCGCGGTCCGGGTAGCCACGGCTCTCGGTGATTTCATCGGTCAGGTTGAGCGTGAGCAGGGTTTCCAGCAGGCCGACCATGGCCATCAGCACCGCGTAGGGGGCGATGATCTTCAGGGTCTCGAGGTTCCACGGCACGTCCGGCAGGGCCAGCTGCGGCAGGCCACCGGCGATGCGCGCCATGTCGCCCAGGGTGCGCGTGGGCAGGCCGAGCAGGTACACCAGCAAACCAACGCCAAGGATCGCCACCAGCGCTGGCGGCACCGCACGGGTCAACTTCGGCAGCACGTAGACCACCGCCATGGTCAGCGCCACCAGGCCGATCATCAGGTACAGCGGCGTACCGCCGAGCCAGTGCCCGCCCTCTTTGAAGTGCTCCAGCTGGGCCATGGCAATGACGATCGCCAGGCCGTTGACGAAGCCGAGCATCACCGGGTACGGCACCAACCGCACCAGCTTGCCCAGGCGTAGCAAGCCGAACAGGATCATCACCACGCCGCCCAGCAAAACCGTGGCCAGCAGGTACTGCGCACCGTGCTGCACCACCAGCGCAACGATCACCACCGCCATCGAGCCGGCGGCACCGGAAATCATCCCCGGCCGACCACCGAACAGCGCCGTCAGGGTGCAGATGATGAAGGCGCCATACAGGCCCATCAGCGGGTTGAGGTGAGCCACCAGGGCAAAGGCGATGCACTCGGGCACCAGGGCGAATGAGGTGGTCAGGCCGGCGAGCACGTCGGCGCGAAGTCGGGCGGGTTTCATGGGCATCCTGTGGTGCAGTCCGGATGGACGGATCGAAAACAAGCGGGCGCGATGTTACGGAATTTGTCTGGCAGCGGCCACCGTTCAGCGCACCCGCTCCCGGCTTTGCACGGCCAGGTCCAGAGCGCGCTGCATGTCCAGGCGCGCCGAACGCCCCAGGTCGGGGTGGTTCAGTTGGCCGCCACGCTCAGACGGCAGGATCGGCGCCGTCAGGTCCTCGGCGTCCATCGCTTCGAAATCCTGCTCGGTGCCCAGGGTCAAGGCGCTGCACCGCAACAGCATGCGCACCTGCTCGGGGGTCAGCGCCGGGTTGATCGACAGCATCGTCGCCACGGTTGCAGTCACCAGCGGCGTTGCGTACGACGTGCCACAATGCGCAGTGCCCGCACCCGGGCGAATGCAGGCCGCCGCACTGACATCCACGCGCATGTCGATGTTGGAGCTATGGCGCTTGCGCACATGGCCAGGGTGTTCGACCGCCACTGACTTGTCACTGCGCTGGTGCCCGCCCACCACCAGCAATTGTTCGGTGATGAACGACGATGGCAGGCGATATTCATCGGTACCCGACCAGGACGCACCATTACCCGCCGAGTTGACCACCACCACATCAGGGTGCTCGGCGCGCAGCCACAGGAAGAACTCCTCGAGCAGTTCCTCATAGCCACTCATGGCCAGCCCGGAACGCACCAGCGAATCGACTTCGTCACCTTTGACATCGCGCGCGCCTACCCGATGGATGCCCCAGCTCCAGTTCAACACCCGCACCCCATCCTCGACCAGGTTCACCGATGCAGCGATGTTGGCGGTGATACCAGCATCCGAGTTGCGCTCGACAATCACCTCGAAGCCAGGACTGTGCTTGCCCAGCTTTGGCAAAAAGCCTTCATCCTGATTCGCCAGGATACCGGCCACATGGCTGCCGTGACTGCCTGGGCGATCACCGTCGCGCGCATACAGGCATGTCTGCGCCTGCTCGCAGCGCCCTCGATAATGGCTGAAGCCTGGCGCGTCAAAGTCCACCTCTCGCTCGATTACCCCGACCCGCACCGGTTGCACCGGCAAGCTGGAAGCGGCAACTCGCCGCTGGTAGTAGTACAGCGCGTCCATGAAGCGGTTGGCGGCCCACTCATCCGCCTGATCGATGGCCAGGGCGTCACGCCCGCTGCCTTCCTCGCCACGCTCCGGGGCAGACTCCTCGACAATCACTGCATCCACGCTGACTTCACTGCCCATGCGCAGGATCATCGCGTCGCGCTGCACCAGGTCACCCACCGGCAAGCGCAACTGGTAGACATTCAGCGGCGGTATGGCACCCACGACCTGGGCGCCGTACTTCCCGGCGATCCGTCGGGCTTCGCCGAGGCCATCATGTTTTTCCTCGATCAAAAGGCTTACCAGGTCCACATAGGTGGTGAGGCCATCCATGTTCTTCGCCACTTCATCAGGCCCGGCGGCCACAACATGGCTGCGCTGGCGGGTCAGCCAAACCGGGTTGCTGGTGCGCTCGCCGTCCTCCAGCCACAGCGGAGCACTGCGCAGGGCTTGTTTGGCCAATTTCAGCGTAAGCCGGTCACCTTGCCGCTCGAAATCGGCTGTCGGCAGCCGCGCACCACCGAGCCAGACCGTCGGCAGCTGCGCCCCGAGCCCCTCGGCGCGCAGGCACCATTGCTGCTGGCCATCGCCAAACAGGTCGCCACAACGCTGCAGCTGTTTGATGCGCAACGAATCAGCTGCAGCCTCGGCACCAAGGCTGCAAAGCCATAACAACAGGATCAGACCACGCTTCATGCCATCAGCCCCACTCACTCCCTGTGAATGCGACTGACGGGAAAGATCAAAGGTTCAGCTATGGCGGACAGCCGTCTCGCCCCAGGTGCTTTCGTAGCCACTTCCCCATCATCGACATGATCCAGACCCGGCAGGAAGTCAGTAAATTTGCCATCATGTCCATTCCACCTGCGGAGATCATGGACATGCCGCTACGCCCCCTATTCGCCGCCTTGCTGCTGGCCGCCAGCCTCACCGCCCAGGCCGCCACCGAGGTATTGCCGCTACAACACCGCAGCAGCGCCGAACTGCTACCTGCCGCCCAGGCATTCATCGCCAAGGATGGCACGGTCAGCGCCTTCGAGAACAAGCTGATCGTCAACGCCAGCCCCGAGCGCATCGACGACCTGCGCACCCTGCTGCAACAGCTGGACACCGCACCCAAGCGCCTGCTGATCAGCGTCGACAACAACGACAGCAACTTCCAGGACAACCGTGGCAACGCACGTGTCATCCACTACGGCACCAGCAACCGTGACGGCGGCATGCAGCAGATTCAGGCCAGCGAAGGCCAGCCGGCGCTGATCCAGGTCGGCCAGAGCATCCCGATCACCAGCACCAGCACCGACGGGTACGGGCGCATCCAGAGCAATACCGAATACCGCAACGTGACCCAGGGTTTCTACGTCACGCCCAGCTTGAGTGGCGATACGGTTCGTCTGCAAATAAGCACCAATAATGATCGCATCAGCCAGGAACGTACTGATGTAGTGAAAGTGCAAAGCACCGACACGACAATCACCGGCAAGCTCGGAGAATGGATCACCCTGGCCGGCTACAACCAGCAGAGCCAAGCCGACCGTAGCGCGTCAAGCCACAGTTACAGCACCCAACGGGGTGAAAACATGACTTTGCGTGTCAAAGTCGACCTTCTCGACTGATCCCAGGCAATTCAAGGCCTCGACCAAAGGCCTTGAAACTGACTGCCAAGTCGCATTAGACCAAAGATGTAGTAAGTGAAAAAAACCACTACAAAACATTTGACAGGGTCTTTTTCCCAAGGGCATGATGGCCTCGCTCCCGCTAATCAGGGGCCCTGGCAAGGGCCTTCGAGGCGCACTCCTCCCACCCCTGGAGGCGTCTCGTGTCTATACGGCCCACAAGGCGGTTCGACGGGATTGCGACTGCAACGAAGAAGTTGTCCCGAGGGACGGAAGCGCATCACCGCAGTACTGGCAACCGCGTAGCACCGCAGCAAGGCAACCACGAGCCAACCTGCCGGAGCACCCTTTCGCCTGGCCTGCACACCCTTCCCCTTCGAGCCTTCGCGTTCGCCGCCGCACTCCTGCGAACAGGACAGCCGCCAGCTCCTGATCTGCTCCGAGCATCAGCACAATTACCCCAAGATCGATGCGACGAGGTTTATTTCCATGGCACTGACACGCGAACAGCAAATTGCAGCCCTCGAGAAAGACTGGGCCGAGAACCCGCGCTGGAAAGGCGTGACCCGTACCTACACCGCCGCTGATGTCGTTCGCCTGCGTGGCTCCCTGCAGCCGGAGCACACCCTGGCCCGCCTGGGTGCAGAAAAACTATGGAAGCTGGTCACCGAAGGTGCCCACCCGTCCTTCCGCCCAGAAAAAGATTTCGTCAACTGCATGGGCGCCCTGACCGGCGGCCAGGCAGTGCAGCAGGTCAAGGCCGGCATCCAGGCCATCTACCTGTCCGGCTGGCAGGTTGCCGCCGACAACAACTCCGCCGAGTCCATGTACCCTGACCAGTCGCTGTACCCGGTCGACTCGGTACCGACCGTGGTCAAGCGCATCAACAACGCCTTCCGCCGCGCCGACCAGATCCAGTGGAAAGCTGGCAAGAACCCGGGCGACGATGGCTACATCGACTACTTCGCACCGATCGTGGCCGACGCCGAAGCCGGTTTCGGTGGCGTACTGAACGCCTACGAGCTGATGAAGAACATGATCGAAGCAGGCGCCGCCGGCGTGCACTTCGAAGACCAGCTGGCCTCGGTGAAAAAATGCGGCCACATGGGTGGCAAGGTGCTGGTACCGACCCAGGAAGCCGTGCAAAAGCTGGTGGCCGCGCGCCTGGCAGCTGACGTATCGGGCGTGCCGACCATCATCCTGGCCCGTACCGACGCCAACGCCGCCGACCTGCTGACCAGCGACTGCGACCCGTACGACCAGCCGTTCGTGATTGGCGAGCGCACCCGTGAAGGCTTCTACAAGGTACGCGCCGGCCTCGACCAGGCCATCGCCCGCGGCCTGGCCTACGCACCGTACGCCGACCTGATCTGGTGCGAAACCGCCAAGCCGGACCTGGACGAAGCCCGCCGCTTCGCAGAAGCGATCAAGAAGGAGTACCCGGACCAGATCCTGTCGTACAACTGCTCGCCGTCCTTCAACTGGAAGAAGAACCTGGACGACGCGACCATCGCCAAGTTCCAGCGCGAGCTGTCGGCCATGGGCTACAAGCACCAGTTCATCACCCTGGCCGGCATTCACAACATGTGGCACGGCATGTTCAACCTGGCGCACGACTACGCCCGCAACGACATGACCGCCTACGTGAAGCTGCAGGAGCAGGAGTTCGCTGACGCCAACAAAGGCTACACCTTCGTGGCGCACCAGCAGGAAGTGGGCACTGGCTACTTCGACGACATGACCACCGTGATCCAGGGTGGCGCATCGTCGGTGACTGCACTGACCGGTTCGACCGAGGAAGAGCAATTCCACTGATAGTGGGTTGCTGTTGAAGAAAGGCCCGAGGCTTGTTGAAGCCCCGGGCCTTTCTTTTTGGTCTGTACCCAGAAATACACGAACCCTGTAGGAGCGGCCTTGTGTCGCGAAAGGGCTGCAAAGCAGCCCCAGCATTTTTTGCCTCGATGCTTAAATCCCGGGGCCGCTCTGCGGCCCTTTCGCGACACAAGGCCGCTCCTACAAAGCAATCGCGAAGCCCTGCACTACCTCAGTGCTTCATGCCCAGTTCCGCCGAGGACTGCTCGCGGGCGTCTCGACAGGGAATGCCTGGCTCGATGCGGAACAGTGGGTGGGTGCCGTTTTCGCCTTGGTAGAACGTGGTCTTGCCGACAGTGAATTGGGTGTCTTCTGTGGTCATTTTTGAATCCCCTGAAAATTCTCGACTGCCTGGACGGGCCCTTTCGCGGGTAAACCCGCTCCCACAGGGACTGTGCAAGCCTTGAAGACTGTGGTGATCCTGTGGGAGCGGGTTCACCCGCGAAGAGGCCCGCCCAGACAACACATCACTCAAGCCTCAGTGCAAAGTCCGAGGCTCAGCAGGCATCTGCACCTGGATCAATGCCGACTCAAGCAAAGCCCGCAGCGCCTCAAGCTCATGCATCGAGGTCATCATCAGGATCGATGCCGGTGATTTGGGCTGCAGCAGCAAGGCCTGATGCACCACGGTCGCCGCGCACAGTGCGTAGTCGGTGGCCTGGATCAGGGTATCTTCGAAATCCGACATCTCAGGTGTTCTGCGCCCGGTTGCGTCAGGGCGGCGAGGTGCCTGCCTTGGTTTTTGCGGTGTTGCATAGATCGAGCGCCGCGCGGGCGGCGCTCGGTCTCACAGGCGCCACATTCCTTTCATCAAGCCCATGACAGCCCCAACACAATCCAAAGGCATCACCGGCAAAACCCACGATCAGGTCTATGCTTGAGGCAGCACAGCCGCAAGGACCGCCCATGCTTCGTCCAAGCCACCTGATGATTCTCGCCCTGGTCGCCGCCGCCCTCTATATATATGCACTGGCCAGCGACAACACCCTGCTCGCCCTGCTGGCCAAACCGATCCCGGTACTGGCCCTGATCGCCTGGCTGCGCAGTGCTCCCGCCACACCTTATCGCCGCTGGATAACCCTCGGCCTGGCATTCTCGGTACTCGGCGACATCCTGCTGGCCATCCCCACCGACCTGTTCGTGTTCGGCCTGGCTGCCTTCCTCTGCGCTCACCTGGCCTACCTGCGCGCCTATTGCAGCCAGACCCTCCGCCCAGCCCTGCCCGCACTGCTGCTGAGCGCCATCACCGGCATCACTTTGCTCGGCGTATTGGCCAGCCACGGCCTCGGCCCGCTACTGATCCCGGTCGTGCTCTATGCCTTGGCCATCAGCGCCATGCTCTGGCGCGCCCTGGCCTGTGGCGGGCTCGCCGCGCTCGGCGCCTGCCTGTTCGTGCTCTCCGACAGCCTGATCGGTATCGACCGCTTCGTCAGCCCGTTCGCCGCCGCGCCGTACCTGATCATCCTCACCTACTGGCTCGGCCAGTGGGCGATCGCTTCATCAGCCAGTCATCGCTCAATCGATAAAGTATTGACCCAGAGCGGGGCAAGCGGTGTCGAAAGCTGCTAGAACAGGCGTTTTTCGCATTTGCAAGTAGGGGGAATCGCCAGATGAACTTTACAAGACGCAGAACAGGGGAAATATCAGGCATCAGGTCAAATGATATCAATTATCATTACGAAACTTGCAATTCGTTACCCGTCGCAAGAAACATAATTAACAAAACCGCACGCAATGCCCGAATCTCAAGGCTTTCAGCCAGTTACAAGCGGCTTTTGTACTTAATCCTACGAATAAATTTGCGACAGAAATTTTACTTGCACGGGGTTTACCCATAAAATCAGCGCGATTGATTCAGCTGCGACATTTGGTCACTGCATGTGCGACACCAAGTCGCCGCTCTACACTTATTTCAGACTGCAGAGCTGGGTCTCTGTATAAGGATCTCTAGCATGTCCGATTCGGCAGGACTCATCGCCCACAACTGGGGCTTTGCCATCTTCCTCCTGGGTGTCGTCGGCCTGTGCGCCTTCATGCTCGGCCTGTCCAGCCTGCTCGGTAGCAAGGCCTGGGGCCGCGCCAAGAACGAACCCTTCGAATCCGGCATGCTGCCCGTCGGCAGCGCCCGCCTGCGCCTGTCCGCCAAATTCTATCTGGTCGCGATGCTGTTCGTGATCTTCGATATCGAAGCCCTCTTTCTCTTTGCATGGTCTGTGTCCGTCCGCGAAAGCGGCTGGACCGGATTCGTCGAAGCACTCGTTTTCATAGCAATTCTGTTGGCTGGTCTTGTCTACCTATGGCGCGTCGGGGCACTTGATTGGGCTCCCGAAGGTCGCCGCAAGCGGCAAGCGAAGCTGAAACAATGAGGCTTTGGCATGCAATACAATCTCACCAGAATCGATCCGGATGCGCCCAACGAGCAGTACCCGGTCGGTGAACGGGAAACCGTCACCGATCAACTGCTGGAGGACCAGGTCCACAAGAACATCTTCATGGGCAAGCTTGAAGATGTGCTGCGTGGCGCGGTCAACTGGGGCCGCAAGAACTCCCTCTGGCCGTACAACTTCGGCCTGTCCTGCTGCTACGTGGAAATGACCACGGCCTTCACGGCACCCCACGACATCGCCCGCTTCGGCGCCGAAGTCATCCGGGCATCGCCGCGTCAGGCCGACTTCATGGTCATCGCCGGTACCTGCTTCGTCAAGATGGCGCCGATCATCCAGCGCCTGTACGAGCAGATGCTCGAGCCGAAATGGGTCATCTCCATGGGTTCGTGCGCCAACTCCGGCGGCATGTACGACATCTACTCGGTCGTTCAGGGGGTCGACAAGTTCCTCCCCGTGGACGTCTATGTGCCTGGCTGCCCGCCACGCCCTGAGGCTTTCCTGCAAGGCTTGATGCTGCTGCAGGAGTCGATCGGCCAAGAACGACGCCCGCTTTCCTGGGTTGTTGGTGATCAAGGTATTTACCGTGCCGAGATGCCAGCCCAGAAAGACCTGCGTCGTGAGCAGCGCATTGCAGTAACCAACCTGCGCAGCCCCGACGAAGTCTGATCCAGCGACCTGCCGCCCGCTCCCCTGGAGCCGGCGGCCTGGCTTCATTCTTAACGTTGACCCAAAGCGACCGAGACCATGACAGCGGACAACGCTATTTTCATTCCGCCCTACAAGGCTGACGACCAGGATGTGGTCGTCGAACTGCACAACCGTTTTGGCGCCGAAGCATTCGTCGCCCAGGAAACCCGCACCGGCATGCCCGTGCTGTGGGTCAAGCGCGAGCAGCTCAAGGAAGTGCTCAGCTTCCTGCGCGGCGTGGCCAAACCGTACAGCATGCTGTACGACCTGCACGGCGTCGACGAGCGCCTGCGCACCCAGCGCCGCGGCCTGCCAGCTGCCGACTTCAGCGTGTTCTACCACCTGCTGTCGATCGAGCGTAACAGCGATGTGATGATCAAGGTGTCGCTCAGCGAAGGCGACCTGAACCTGCCGACCGTGACCGGTATCTGGCCGAACGCCAACTGGTACGAGCGCGAAGTCTGGGACATGTTCGGCATCGACTTTGCCGGCCACCCGCACCTCAGCCGCATCATGATGCCGCCCACCTGGGAAGGCCACCCGCTGCGCAAGGACTATCCGGCCCGCGCCACCGAGTTCGACCCCTACAGCCTGACCCTGGCCAAGCAGCAGCTTGAAGAGGAATCGGCACGCTTCAACCCGGAAGCCTGGGGCATGAAGCGCCAAGGCGCCAACGAGGACTACATGTTCCTCAACCTCGGCCCCAACCACCCTTCCGCGCACGGTGCCTTCCGTATCGTCCTGCAGCTGGACGGTGAAGAGATCGTCGACTGCGTACCGGACATCGGCTACCACCACCGTGGCGCCGAGAAAATGGCCGAGCGCCAGTCCTGGCACAGCTTCATCCCCTACACCGACCGTATCGACTACCTCGGCGGGGTAATGAACAACCTGCCGTACGTGCTCGCGGTCGAAAAGCTGGCCGGCATCAAGGTGCCACAGAAGGTCGACACCATCCGCGTGATGCTGGCCGAGTTCTTCCGTATCACCAGCCACCTGCTGTTCCTGGGTACCTACATCCAGGACGTCGGCGCCATGACCCCGGTGTTCTTCACCTTCACCGACCGCCAGCGCGCGTACACCGTGATCGAAGCGATCACCGGTTTCCGCCTGCACCCGGCCTGGTACCGCATCGGTGGCGTCGCCCACGACCTGCCGCGCGGCTGGGACAAGCTGGTCAAGGACTTCGTCGAATGGCTGCCCAAGCGCCTCGACGAGTACGAAAAGGCGGCCCTGCAGAACAGCATCCTCAAGGGCCGTACCATCGGCGTTGCCGCGTACAACACCAAGGAAGCCCTGGCCTGGGGTACCACCGGTGCCGGCCTGCGTGCCACCGGTTGCGACTTCGACCTGCGTAAAGCCCGCCCCTACTCCGGCTACGAGAACTTCGAGTTCGAAGTACCGCTGGCCCACAACGGCGATGCCTACGATCGCTGCATGGTCCGTGTCGAGGAGATGCGCCAGAGTATCCGCATCATCGACCAGTGCCTGCGCAACATGCCGGAAGGCCCGTACAAGGCGGATCACCCGCTGACCACGCCGCCGCCGAAAGAGCGCACCCTGCAGCACATCGAAACCCTGATCACGCACTTCCTGCAAGTCTCGTGGGGCCCGGTCATGCCGGCCAACGAGTCGTTCCAGATGATCGAGGCGACCAAGGGCATCAACAGTTACTACCTGACGAGCGATGGCGGCACCATGAGCTACCGCACCCGGATCCGTACCCCGAGCTACCCGCACCTGCAGCAGATCCCTTCGGTGATCAAAGGCAGCATGGTCGCCGACCTCATTGCGTACCTGGGCAGTATCGACTTCGTTATGGCTGACGTGGACCGCTAAGCATGAACAGCACGCTTATCCAGACAGACCGTTTCGCCCTGAGCGAAACCGAGCGCTCGGCCATCGAGCACGAAATGCATCACTACGAGGACCCGCGCGCGGCGTCCATCGAAGCCCTGAAGATCGTCCAGAAGGAACGTGGCTGGGTGCCGGACGGCGCCATCCACGCCATCGGCGAAGTACTGGGCATCCCGGCCAGCGACGTCGAAGGTGTCGCCACCTTCTACAGCCAGATCTTCCGTCAGCCGGTCGGCCGCCACATCATCCGTGTGTGCGACAGCATGGTCTGCTACATCGGCGGCCATGAATCCGTGGTCAGCCAGATTCAAAGCGAACTGGGCATCGGCCTGGGCCAGACCACCGCCGACGGGCGCTTCACCCTGCTGCCGGTGTGCTGCCTGGGCAACTGCGACAAGGCCCCGGCGCTGATGATCGACGACGACACCTTCGGTGACGTGCAGCCGGCTGGCGTTTCCAAACTGCTGGAGGGTTACGTATGACCATTACTTCCTTCGGCCCGGCCAACCGCATCGCGCGCACGGCCGAAACCCACCCGCTGACCTGGCGCCTGCGTGACGACGGCGAGCCGGTCTGGCTTGCCGAGTACGAATCGAAGAACGGCTACGCTGCCGCCCGCAAGGCGCTGGCGCAGATGTCGGCCGACGACATCGTGCAAAGCGTCAAGGACTCCGGCCTCAAGGGCCGCGGTGGTGCAGGCTTCCCCACTGGCGTGAAGTGGGGCCTGATGCCCAAAGACGAATCCATGAACATCCGCTACCTGCTGTGCAACGCGGACGAAATGGAGCCGAACACCTGGAAGGACCGCATGCTGATGGAGCAACAGCCCCATCTGCTGGTCGAGGGCATGCTGATCAGCGCCCGCGCCCTGAAGGCCTACCGTGGCTACATCTTCCTGCGTGGCGAATACACCACCGCAGCGAAAAACCTCAACCGCGCCATCGAGGAAGCCAAGGCCGCCGGCCTGCTGGGCAAGAACATCCTCGGCAGCGGTTTCGATTTCGAGCTGTTCGTGCACACCGGTGCCGGCCGCTACATCTGTGGTGAAGAAACCGCACTGATCAACTCGCTGGAAGGCCGCCGCGCCAACCCGCGCTCCAAGCCGCCCTTCCCTGCGGCCGTTGGCGTGTGGGGCAAGCCGACTTGCGTGAACAACGTCGAAACCCTGTGCAACGTCCCGGCCATCGTCGCCAACGGCAACGACTGGTACAAGTCGCTGGCCCGCGAAGGCAGCGAAGACCACGGCACCAAGCTGATGGGCTTCTCCGGCAAGGTGAAGAACCCGGGCCTGTGGGAACTGCCGTTCGGCGTCACCGCCCGCGAACTGTTCGAAGACTATGCCGGCGGCATGCGCGACGGCTTCAAGCTCAAGTGCTGGCAGCCAGGCGGCGCCGGTACCGGCTTCCTGCTGCCCGAGCACCTTGACGCGCAGATGTACGCCGGCGGCATCGCCAAGGTCGGCACCCGTATGGGTACCGGTCTGGCCATGGCGGTGGACGACAGCATCAACATGGTTTCGCTGCTGCGCAACATGGAAGAGTTCTTCGCCCGCGAGTCGTGCGGCTGGTGCACTCCATGCCGTGACGGCCTGCCGTGGAGCGTGAAGATGCTGCGCGCACTGGAAAAAGGCCAGGGCCGCGCCGAAGACATCGAGACGCTGCTGGGCCTGGTCAACTTCCTCGGCCCTGGCCGTACCTTCTGTGCTCACGCACCAGGTGCCGTCGAGCCGCTGGGCAGTGCCATCAAATACTTCCGCTCGGAATTCGAGGCAGGTGTCGCTCCAGTTGGTGCTGGCGATGCACTGCGTCCGAACCTGGCGAAGCCGATCGTGGTCGGCGCATAACAAGATGATTAAGGCGGGTGGTCCGTGCCACTCGCCAGCTTGCCGGCAGGCCCGAGAAATCGTGGCGTGTCACAAGCTCACCGATTTCCATTAGCCACGCCCGCTCACGCGGGCCAACGAAGAACTTTGAACAATGGCCACTATCCACGTAGACGGCAAAGCGCTCGAAGTCAACGGTGCAGACAACCTGTTACAGGCCTGTCTGTCGCTCGGCCTCGACATCCCTTATTTCTGCTGGCACCCGGCGCTTGGTAGCGTTGGCGCCTGCCGGCAGTGCGCGGTCAAGCAATACACCGACGAGAACGACACCCGCGGTCGTATCGTCATGTCCTGCATGACCCCTGCCTCCGACGGCACCTGGATCTCCATCGACGATGAAGAGTCCAAGGCGTTCCGCGCCAGCGTCGTCGAATGGCTGATGACCAACCACCCGCACGACTGCCCGGTGTGCGAGGAAGGCGGTCACTGCCACCTGCAGGACATGACGGTAATGACCGGCCACAACGAGCGCCGCTACCGTTTCACCAAGCGTACCCACCAGAACCAGGACCTCGGCCCGTTCATCGCCCATGAGATGAACCGCTGCATTGCCTGCTACCGCTGCGTGCGCTACTACAAGGACTATGCCGGTGGTACCGACCTGGGCGTTTACGGCGCCCACGACAACGTGTACTTCGGCCGCGTCGAAGACGGCGTGCTGGAAAGCGAATTCTCCGGCAACCTGACCGAGGTCTGCCCGACCGGCGTGTTCACCGACAAGACCCACTCCGAGCGCTACAACCGCAAGTGGGACATGCAGTTCGCCCCGAGCATCTGCCACGGCTGCTCCAGCGGCTGCAACATCAGCCCGGGCGAGCGCTACGGCGAACTGCGTCGGGTGGAAAACCGCTTCAACGGTTCGGTCAACCAGTACTTCCTGTGCGACCGCGGCCGCTTCGGCTATGGCTACGTCAACCGCAAGGATCGCCCACGCCAGCCACACCTGGCCGACGGCACCAAGCTGGGCCTGGACGCCGCCCTGGACAAGGCCGCCGACCTGCTGCGCGGCCGTACCATCGTCGGTATCGGCTCGCCACGCGCCAGCCTGGAAAGCAACTACGGCCTGCGTGAGCTGGTCGGTGCCGAGTACTTCTACTCGGGCATGGAAGCCGGTGAACTGGCCCGCGTACGCCTGGCCCTGAACGTGCTGAACAACAGCCCGCTGCCGGTGCCGACCCTGCGCGACATCGAAGACCACGACGCCGTGTTCGTGCTCGGTGAAGACCTGACCCAGACCGCTGCCCGCGTCGCCCTGGCCGTGCGCCAGGCCACCAAGGGCAAGGCCGAGGCCATGGCCGAAGCGATGAAGGTGCAGCCGTGGCTCGACGCCGCCGTGAAGAACATCGGCCAGCACGCGCTGTACCCGCTGTTCATCGCTTCGCTGGCTGAAACCAAGCTGGACGACGTTGCCGAAGAATGCGTGCACGCCGCCCCGGCCGACCTGGCCCGCATCGGTTTCGCAGTGGCCCACGCCATCGACCCGAGCGCCCCTGCCGTAGAAGGCCTGGACGCCGAAGCGAAAGCCCTGGCCCAGCGCATCGCCGACGCCCTGGTCGCGGCCAAGCGCCCACTGGTCGTGGCCGGTACCTCGCTGGCCGACCCGGCGCTGATCGAAGCCGCCGCCAACATCGCCAAGGCGCTGAAACTGCGCGAGAAGAACGGCTCGCTGAGCCTGGTGGTGCCTGAAGCCAACAGCCTCGGCCTGGCCATGCTCGGTGGCGAGTCGGTCGATGCCGCGCTGGACGCGGTCATCAGCGGCAAGGCCGACGCCATCGTCGTGCTGGAAAACGACCTG
Organism: Pseudomonas sp. UYEF17; assembly: GCF_040546125.1. Taxonomy (NCBI): domain Bacteria; kingdom Pseudomonadati; phylum Pseudomonadota; class Gammaproteobacteria; order Pseudomonadales; family Pseudomonadaceae; genus Pseudomonas; species Pseudomonas sp. UYEF17. Next base: position 217,833 of record NZ_JBEPNE010000004.1, on the reverse strand, counting down.
TACGCCCGCGTACCGGCCGCCAAGGTCGATGCAGCCCTGGCCGCGGCCAAGGTAGTGATCGTTGCCGACCACTCGAAAACCCCGACTGTCGACCGCGCCCACCTGGTGCTGCCGGCCGCCTCGTTCGCCGAAGGCGACGGTACCCTGGTCAGCCAGGAAGGCCGTGCCCAGCGCTTCTTCCAGGTATTCGACCCGCAATACCTGGACAGCAGCATCCAGATCCACGAAGGCTGGCGCTGGATGCACGCCCTGCGTGCCACCCTGCTGAACAAGCCGGTCGACTGGACCCAGCTGGACCACGTCACCAGCGCCTGCGCCGAAGCCGCCCCGCAACTGGCCGGCATCGTCAACGCCGCGCCAAGCGCCGCGTTCCGCATCAAGGGCATGAAACTGGCCCGTGAGCCGCTGCGCTACTCCGGCCGTACCGCCATGCGCGCCAACATCAGCGTGCACGAGCCGCGTACCCCGCAAGACAGGGACACCGCGTTCGCCTTCTCCATGGAAGGCTACTCGGGTTCGGCCGAACCGCGCCAGCAGGTGCCGTTCGCCTGGTCGCCGGGCTGGAACTCGCCGCAAGCCTGGAACAAGTTCCAGGACGAGGTCGGTGGCCACCTGCGTGCCGGTGACCCGGGCGTTCGCCTGATCGAATCGCAAGGCGACCGCCTGCACTGGTTCAACGCCATTCCGGGCGCCTTCAACCCGGCCCGTGGCACCTGGACTGCCGTGCCGTTCTTCCACCTGTTCGGCAGCGAAGAAAGCTCCTCGCGCGCCGCCCCGGTACAAGAGCGCATCCCGGCAGCCTACGTGGCCCTGGCCAAGTCCGAAGCCGACCGCCTGGGCGTCAACGACGGTGCCCTGCTGAGCCTGAACGTTGCCGGTGTGGCCCTGCGCCTGCCGCTGCGTATCAATGAAGAGCTGGGCGCTGGCCTGGTCGCGTTGCCGAAAGGCCTGGCCGGCATTCCGCCTGCCATCTTCGGTGCATCCGTCGAAGGTCTGCAGGAGGCAGCACAATGAGCTGGTTCACCCCCGAAGTGATCGATGTGATCCTGACCGTACTGCGGGCCATCGTGGTCCTGCTGGCGGTGGTGGTCTGCGGCGCGCTGCTCAGCTTCGTCGAGCGCCGCCTGCTGGGCTGGTGGCAGGACCGTTACGGTCCGAACCGCGTCGGCCCGTTCGGCATGTTCCAGATCGCTGCCGACATGCTGAAGATGTTCTTCAAGGAAGACTGGAACCCGCCCTTCGTCGACCGCGTGATCTTCACCCTGGCACCGGTAGTGGCCATGAGCGCCCTGCTGATCGCTTTCGTGGTCATCCCGATCACCCCGACCTGGGGCGTCGCCGACCTGAACATCGGCCTGCTGTTCTTCTTCGCCATGGCCGGCCTGTCTGTCTACGCGGTGCTGTTCGCCGGCTGGTCGTCGAACAACAAGTACGCCCTGCTGGGCAGCTTGCGTGCCTCGGCACAGACCGTGTCGTACGAAGTGTTCCTGGGCCTGGCGCTGATGGGCGTGGTGGTGCAGGTGGGTTCGTTCAACATGCGCGACATCGTTGAATACCAGGCCCAGAACCTGTGGTTCATCATTCCGCAGTTCTTCGGCTTCTGCACCTTCTTCATCGCTGGCGTCGCCGTGACTCACCGTCACCCGTTCGACCAGCCAGAAGCGGAACAGGAACTGGCCGACGGCTACCACATCGAGTATGCCGGCATGAAATGGGGCATGTTCTTCGTCGGTGAGTACATCGGCATCATCCTCATCTCGGCGCTGCTGGTAACCCTGTTCTTCGGCGGCTGGCACGGCCCGTTCGGCATCCTGCCGCAACTGTCGTTCCTGTGGTTCGCGCTGAAGACCGCGTTCTTCATCATGCTGTTCATCCTGCTGCGCGCCTCGATCCCGCGCCCACGCTATGACCAGGTGATGGACTTCAGCTGGAAGTTCTGCCTGCCGCTGACCCTGATCAATTTGCTGGTGACCGCTGCGATCGTGCTCTACAACACGCCAGCCGTCGCGGCCCAGTGAGGATTTGACCCATGTTCAAGTATATCGGCGACATCGTTAAGGGCACCGGCACCCAGCTGCGCAGCCTGGCAATGGTGTTCTCCCACGGGTTCCGCAAGCGCGACACCCTGCAGTACCCCGAAGAGCCCGTGTACCTGCCGCCGCGCTACCGCGGCCGCATCGTCCTCACCCGCGACCCCGATGGCGAGGAGCGCTGCGTAGCGTGCAACCTCTGCGCGGTGGCCTGCCCGGTCGGCTGCATCTCGCTGCAGAAGGCCGAGACCGAGGACGGCCGCTGGTACCCGGAGTTCTTCCGCATCAACTTCTCGCGCTGCATCTTCTGCGGCCTGTGTGAAGAAGCGTGCCCGACCACCGCGATCCAGCTGACTCCGGATTTCGAAATGGCCGAGTTCAAGCGTCAGGACCTGGTGTACGAGAAAGAAGATCTGCTGATCTCCGGCCCCGGCAAGAACCCTGACTACAACTTCTACCGTGTTGCCGGCATGGCAATCGCTGGCAAGCCGAAGGGCTCTGCACAGAACGAAGCCGAGCCGATCAACGTGAAGAGCTTGCTCCCATAAGGACAGAAAGATGGAATTCGCTTTCTACTTCGCATCCGGGATCGCCGTGGTCTCCACCCTTCGGGTGGTGACCGGCACCAACCCCGTGCACGCCTTGCTTTACCTGATCATTTCGCTGATTTCCGTGGCCATGATCTTCTTCGCCCTGGGTGCGCCGTTCGCCGGCGCCCTGGAAGTGATCGCCTACGCTGGCGCCATCATGGTGCTGTTCGTGTTCGTGGTGATGATGCTCAACCTCGGGCCGGCTTCGGTCGCCCAGGAACGGGGCTGGCTCAAGCCTGGTATCTGGGCCGGGCCGGTGATCCTCGCCGCCCTGCTGCTGCTGGAGCTGCTGTACGTGCTGTTCGTCACCCCGAGCGGCGCCGGCATCAGCGGTACCACCGTGGGCCCGAAAGAAGTCGGCATCAGCCTGTTCGGCCCCTACCTGCTGGTGGTCGAACTGGCTTCGATGCTGCTGCTGGCCGCGGCCGTCACCGCCTTCCACCTGGGCCGCAACGAGGCGAAGGAGTAAATCATGGGTGCTATCCCTCTCGAGCATGGTCTGGCAGTCGCCGGCATCCTGTTCTGCTTAGGTCTGGTTGGCCTGATGGTCCGCCGCAACATCCTCTTCGTGCTCATGAGCCTGGAAGTCATGATGAACGCCTCTGCCCTGGCGTTCGTCGTCGCCGGTGCCCGTTGGGTCCAGCCCGACGGCCAGGTGATGTTCATTCTGGTGATCAGCCTGGCAGCCGCCGAGGCCAGCATTGGCCTGGCCATCCTGCTGCAGCTGTATCGCCGCTTCCACACTCTCGACATCGATGCTGCCAGTGAGATGCGCGGATGAACCTTCTCTTCCTGACTTTCGTCTTCCCCCTCGTCGGCTTCCTGCTGCTGTCGTTCTCGCGCGGGCGGTTCTCGGAGAACCTGTCCGCCCTGATCGGCGTCGGCTCGGTAGGCCTTTCGGCCGCCACCGCCGCCTACGTCATCTGGCAATTCAACGTCGCCCCGCCTGAAGGCGGCGCGTACAGCCAGCTGCTGTGGCAGTGGATGTCGGTGGACGGCTTCGCGCCGAACTTCACCCTGTACCTGGACGGCCTGTCGGTCACCATGCTCGGCGTGGTCACCGGTGTCGGCTTCCTGATCCACCTGTTCGCCTCCTGGTACATGCGTGGCGAAGCCGGCTACTCGCGCTTCTTCGCGTACACCAACCTGTTCATCGCCAGCATGCTGTTCCTGGTGCTGGGCGACAACCTGCTGTTCATCTACTTCGGCTGGGAAGGCGTGGGCCTGTGCTCGTACCTGTTGATCGGTTTCTACTACAGCAACCGCAACAACGGTAACGCGGCACTCAAGGCATTCATCGTCACCCGTATCGGCGACGTGTTCATGGCCATCGGCCTGTTCATCCTGTTCGTCCAGCTGGGTACCCTGAACGTGCAGGAACTGCTGGTGCTGGCCCCGCAGAAGTTCCAGGCTGGCGACACCTGGATGGTGCTGGCAACCCTGATGCTGCTGGGTGGTGCGGTCGGTAAATCGGCCCAGCTGCCACTGCAGACCTGGCTGGCCGACGCGATGGCCGGCCCTACTCCGGTCTCCGCACTGATCCACGCGGCAACCATGGTGACCGCGGGCGTGTACCTGATCGCCCGTACCAACGGCCTGTTCCTGCTGGCGCCGGACATCCTGCACCTGGTAGGCGTGGTCGGTGGCGTGACCCTGGTACTGGCCGGCTTCGCCGCGCTGGTGCAGACCGACATCAAGCGTATCCTCGCCTACTCGACCATGAGCCAGATCGGCTACATGTTCCTGGCCCTGGGCGTTGGCGCCTGGGACGCGGCGATCTTCCACCTGATGACCCACGCCTTCTTCAAGGCCCTGCTGTTCCTTGCCTCCGGTGCGGTGATCGTTGCCTGCCACCACGAGCAGGACATCTTCAAAATGGGCGGCCTGTGGAAGAAACTGCCGCTGGCCTACGCCAGCTTCGTGGTCGGTGGCGCTGCCCTGGCTGCACTGCCTATCGTGACCGTGGGCTTCTACTCCAAGGACGAGATCCTCTGGGAAGCCTTCGCCAGCGGCAACACCGGCCTGCTGTACGCCGGCCTGGTCGGTGCGTTCATGACCTCGCTGTACACCTTCCGCCTGATCTTCATCGCCTTCCACGGCGAAGCCAAGACCGAAGCCCACGCTGGCCACGGTATCAGCCACTGGCTGCCGCTGGGCGTGCTGATCGTGCTGTCGACCTTCGTCGGCGCCTGGATCACCCCGCCGCTGGCAGGCGTGCTGCCTGAAAGCGCCGGCCACGCAGGTGGCGAAGCCAAGCACGCGCTGGAGCTCACTTCGGGCGCCATCGCCATCGCCGGTATCCTGCTGTCGGCCCTGCTGTTCCTGGGCAAGCGCCGCTTCGTCAGCGCCGTCGCCAACAGCGGTATCGGTCGTGTCCTGTCGGCCTGGTGGTTCGCCGCCTGGGGCTTCGACTGGATCTACGACAAGCTGTTCGTCAAACCTTACCTGCTGATCAGCCACATCCTGCGCAAGGACCCGGTTGACCGCAGCATCGGCCTGATCCCTCGCCTGGCTCGCGGCGGCCACGTCGCCATGAGCAAGACCGAGACCGGCCAGCTGCGCTGGTACACCGCTTCGATCGCCGTTGGCGCAGTGCTGGTACTCGGCGCTGTGGTAGTGGCCGCGGTATGACCATGAACCTTGTGAACCTTGCGACCCTGCAAAAGGAAACGAACCCGTCATGATTTTGCCTTGGCTGATCCTGATCCCCTTCATCGGCGGCTTCCTGTGCTGGCTGGGTGAGCGCTTCGGCGCCACCCTGCCGCGCTGGATCGCGCTGCTGACCATGTCCCTGCTGCTCGGCATCGGCCTGTGGCTGTGGGGTAACGGCGACTACACCCTGGCCCCCGCACCGGGCGCCGAGCCTGCCTGGGCCCTGGAATACAAAGTCCAGTGGATCCAGCGCTTCGGCATCAGCATCCACCTGGCCCTCGACGGCCTGTCGCTGCTGATGATCCTGCTCACCGGCCTGCTCGGTGTGCTGTCGGTACTGTGCTCCTGGAAAGAGATCCAGCGTCACGTCGGCTTCTTCCACCTCAACCTGATGTGGATCCTCGGCGGCGTGGTCGGTGTGTTCCTGGCCCTGGACCTGTTCCTGTTCTTCTTCTTCTGGGAAATGATGCTGGTGCCGATGTACTTCCTCATCGCGCTCTGGGGTCACAGCTCGTCGGACGGCAAGAAGACCCGGATCTACGCGGCGACCAAGTTCTTCATCTTCACCCAGGCCAGCGGCCTGATCATGCTGGTGGCGATCCTCGGCCTGGTGCTGGTCAACTACACCAACACCGGCGTGATCACCTTCAACTACAGCGACCTGCTCAAGGCCGAACTGCCAGCCGGTACCGAGTACCTGCTGATGCTGGGCTTCTTCATCGCCTTCGCGGTGAAGCTGCCGGTGGTGCCGTTCCACTCCTGGCTGCCTGACGCTCACGCCCAGGCACCGACCGCAGGCTCCGTGGACCTGGCCGGTATCTTGCTGAAGACTGCGGCCTACGGCCTGCTGCGCTTCGCCCTGCCGCTGTTCCCGAACGCCTCGGCCGAGTTCGCGCCAATCGCCATGACCCTGGGCCTGATCGGTATCTTCTACGGTGCCTTCCTGGCCTTCGCGCAAACCGACATCAAGCGCCTGGTCGCCTTCTCCAGCGTCTCGCACATGGGCTTCGTGCTGATCGGTATCTACTCCGGCAGCCAGCAGGCCCTGCAAGGCGCGGTGATCCAGATGCTGGCCCACGGCCTGTCCGCTGCCGCGCTGTTCATCCTGGCCGGCCAGCTGTACGAGCGCCTGCACACCCGTGACATGCGCCAGATGGGTGGCCTGTGGCACCGCATCGCCTACCTGCCAGCCATCAGCCTGTTCTTCGCCGCCGCCTCCCTGGGCCTGCCCGGTACCGGCAACTTCGTCGGCGAGTTCCTGATCCTGATCGGCAGCTTCGCCAGCGTGCCGTGGATCACCGTGATCGCCACCACTGGCCTGGTGTTCGGTTCGGTGTACTCGCTGATCATGATCCACCGCGCCTACTTCGGCCCGGCCAAGACCGACACCGTGCTGGCCGGCATGGACGGTCGCGAGCTGATCATGGTCCTGGGTCTGGCGGTACTGCTGATCCTGCTGGGCGTGTATCCGCAGCCGTTCCTCGACACCTCTGCCGCCACCATGAGTGGTGTGCAGCAGTGGCTCGGTTCCGCTTTCACTCAACTCGCTTCGGCCCGGTAAGAGCGCTATGGAATTCACCACTCAACACTTCATCGCATTGGCGCCGATGCTGATCACCACCATCACCACGGTGGTGGTGATGCTGGCGATCGCCTGGAAGCGCAACCACTCGCAGACCTTCCTGCTGTCCACCGTGGGCCTCAACCTGGCCCTGCTGTCGATCCTGCCGGCGCTGAAGGTTGCGCCGCTGGCGGTCACCCCGCTGATCACCATCGACAAGTTCGCCTGCCTGTACATGGCGATCATCCTGGTGGCGACGCTGGCCTGCGTCACCCTCGCCCACGCCTACCTCGGCGAAGGCTCCAAGGGCTTCCCGGGCAACCGTGAAGAACTGTACCTGCTGCTGCTGATGTCGGCCCTCGGTGGCCTGGTGCTGGTCAGCGCCAACCACCTGGCCGGCCTGTTCATCGGCCTGGAGCTGCTGTCGGTACCGGTCTACGGCCTGGTGGCGTATGCCTTCTTCAACAAGCGCTCGCTGGAAGCCGGCATCAAGTACATGGTGCTGTCGGCCGCAGGCTCGGCCTTCCTGCTGTTCGGCATGGCCCTGCTGTACGCCGACGCCGGCAGCCTGAGCTTCGACCAGATCGGCAAGGCCCTGGCCGCCACCAGCATGCCAAGCCTGGTGGCCCAGCTGGGCCTGGGCATGATGCTGGTCGGCCTGGCCTTCAAGCTGTCGCTGGTACCGTTCCACCTGTGGACCCCAGACGTGTACGAAGGCGCCCCGGCACCGGTCGCCGCCTTCCTGGCCACCGCCAGCAAGGTTGCGGTGTTCGCCGTGGTCGTGCGCCTGTTCATGCTCTCCCCTGCTGCCAGCAGCGGCGTGCTGAGCACCGTGCTGGCGGTGATTGCCGTGGCCTCGATCCTGATCGGCAACCTGCTGGCACTGACCCAGAGCAACCTCAAGCGCCTGCTCGGTTACTCGTCCATCGCCCACTTCGGTTACCTGGTCATCGCCCTGGTCGCCAGCAAGGGCCTGGCCCTGGAAGCCATGGGCGTGTACCTGGTCACCTACGTGATCACCAGCCTGGGCGCCTTCGGCGTCATCACCCTGATGTCCTCGCCTTACGGCGGCCGTGACGCCGATGCACTGTACGAGTACCGCGGCCTGTTCTGGCGCCGTCCGTACCTGACTGCGGTACTGACGGTGATGATGCTGTCGCTGGCGGGCATCCCGCTCACCGCCGGCTTCATCGGCAAGTTCTACATCATTGCCACTGGCGTCGAGTCGCACCTGTGGTGGCTGGTCGGTGCGCTGGTGATCGGTAGCGCCATCGGTGTCTACTACTACCTGCGCGTCATGGTCACCCTGTACCTGGTCGAGCCAAACCTGCGTCGCCACGACGCCCCCCTGAAGTGGGAACAGCGCACCGGCGGCGTCATGCTGCTGGCCATCGCCATTCTTGCCTTCGTGCTGGGTGTGTACCCGCAACCGCTGCTGGAAATGGTCCAGCAAGCCGGCCTGCAACTGATCGGCTGATCGCCCCGGCAAAACAAGACACCCCGCTCATGCGGGGTGTTTTTTTATCTGCGCGCTTTTTATCCGTGAGCATTAAGGCTCATTCACCAGAGTTGTCCTGGGCGGCCCCCGGCAGCGCTGCCTTGCGTAAATCACCATTGGCCGAAGGCAGGTACACTTCCGGGTTGGGCATGCCGCTGGGCGAGAGTTCATGGGTCATTTCGAACTCGGCGCGCACCGACCAGCCACATGCCTCGTTGGTGCATTGCAAATAGGCGATCCGCAGGAAAATATGACGCCCTTCGCTGGTGCGTATGCGCATCCGGCTGTGGCAATGCGGGCAAACCAGCTTGTATGTACTCACGGCAAGTACCTGCAAGCATTGTTCAGGCTTACCTTCTGTGAGAATAGTCGTCCGGTTTTGTCAGTATTGGCTGCATATATAGGTGTATTCTTCAGTTTGATGCTTCTCATTGCAGGAACGCTCCTTAAAACGCAGGGCTGTATTCATAACGAGTAGTTTAAGCCCATGGAATATCATTAAACCAGTCATGGATATTTGTTATGAGTACCCACGTACTTGCTTCGGTGCTGGCCAGGCTGAAGCTTCTGACCGCTACGGAATCTGACGCCGAGCTGTCCAGAGCGCTTTCGATCAGCCCGCAGACATTGAGCAGCTGGAAGGTGCGCGACAGCATTCCTTATTCACTTTGCATAGACATCGCCAGGCAATACGCATGCTCACTGGACTGGCTTCTGCTGGGTGAACCCGAACGACATCGCGCAGGCCTGGACGAAGAAGGCTGGGAACAGGACATGCTCGCGCGCCTGCGCACCTTGTCGCTTGCCGATCGTCAGGCTGTTCTCCTGCTGGTCCAGGACAAGCAACGCATCCAGCAGCTGGAACGGCAATTGAGCGCGCTGACCAGTCGCTCGCCCAATGCCGCCAGCGGCTAACCCCGGCGGCGCCAGCGCTGGATGAGTTCGCGCGGGTCCAGGGTATCCAGCCAGACCATCACCTTGAGGCTGATGGGGATCACCACCACGGCTGCCACGAAACCCGCCATGCCACGGCTCAGCAGGGGCACCAGTGACGAGACCAGCGGCTCGAACAGGTGGCCCACCCCTACGGTCACGAACACCAGCAACAGTTTCTTGCCCAGCGTCAGGCGCCTGGCCTTGTTGGTGATCAACCGGTCGCGCGCCGCGCTCACCAGCAAAGCCCCCAACAGCGCGGCGAACAGTACATTGCCATCCACGCCCAGCAACTCCACCAGCGCCGGGGCCAGGCTGTCGAAAACAGTTTCTTCAGTCATGGGCAGCCCCTCGGTGTGCAGCGGGCAGGTAGGCGGTCGAGTCCAGGTTATGCATGACCGCGGCTTCGACAAAGCGGATGTAGCACACCCGCAATGCACGCCCGTGGTCATGCCCGGCCACATCCTCGAGGCGCTTGTAGCCACGTTCTCGCAACACCGCGCGCCAGCACGCGAATTCGCGTGCCGCGTCGATGGCGGCGCAGCGTGCGGCCACCTCCAGCGCAGCCTCACTGACAGGCCGCTGCAGGTTCAGGCGCTCACGCAGCCTGCCCAGGTCCACCCGTGGCCAGAACGGGTCATGGCAGTCGGCAAAACGCGGTAACCGAGGATCGTTGCCCATGCTTCACCCCCTCACTGCTCGGCCAGCATGCCGTAGCGAATGGCCTTGATCACCGCAGCCACCCGCGTGGGCACATCGAACTTGCGCAGGATGTTCGACACATGGAAGTTCACCGTCGATTCCTTGCATTCCAGGATCTGGCCAATCTCCCACGAGCTCTTGCCGTAGGCACACCACAACAGCACTTGCCGTTCACGTGGCGTCAGGCGAACCGGGGCGTCCGCCAGGGGTTGCTGCGAGTGTCGTGCGTTGTCAGTCATGTTTGAACTCCACGGGTGATTGAGCGAGGCATCGCTGCCGGTCTGCAATCACCTTACGAAGCGCAGGTCGCCCTGCTCCATCGCTACGGCTTGTAAAGAACTTTCGTACAAAACCGTCTGACGAAGGTTGCGCGATATTTGTCGACTTTCCTCGTGCTCCAAGCGGCATTTCGCTCGTCTCAACGCCGTTGTCCATTCGCCTTTCGCCTGGAGTCGTACAATGCGTTGCGTTTTGCCCCCACCATCCTGCCTCGGCCTGCTGGCTGCTTTCGCTGCCTCCCAGCCCGCCCTGGCGGCACCTTCGGTCGAGTTGGGCCAGGTGCTGATCACCGATGAGGAGCAGAACGACCTGACCGCCGCCAGCGAACGCCTGCACCAAGTGCTGGGCGCCAGCAACCTGGTGGACATGCAGCGTGTAGGGCAAGGCCGGGTTGCCAGCAACCAGGATGTACTTGCCTACCAGCCCGGGGTATTCGCCCAATCAGCGGGCAACGATGGCATCAAGCTGTCGATCCGCGGTTCGGGCATCAACCGCGCACCGGGGGCCCACGGTTCCGGGGTGTACACGATGTTCGACGGCCTGCCCCTGACCGGCCCGGGCGGTACACCCTACGAGCTGTTCGAACCGCTGTGGCTGAGCCGTGCCGAAGTGCTGCGCGGCGCCAACGGCTTCGACCACGGGTCGCTCGCCCTTGGCGGTGCAATCAACTACGTCACCCACACCGGCTACGACGCCGCGCCGCTGCAGGTGCGCTACGAAGTCGGCAGCCGCGGCTACCAGCACCGGCACATCAGCTCGGGGCAGGTGCTGGGCAACCTCGACTACTACGTGGCCCTGACCGATTCGGAATATGACGGCTACCAGGCGCACAGCAGCGGCAGCGCCAAGGGGGTTGCCGCCAACGTCGGCTACCGCTTCAACCCGAACCTGGAAACCCGCTTCTACCTGCGCTACCGGGAAACCGAGAACGAGTTGGCCGGGCGCCTGACCAAGGAGCAGATCAAGCACCACCCCCGCGCCGCGAACCCAGCCTACCTGGCCCGCGACGACAGCCGCCCGCAACCGGGCAGTACCTGGGTGGGCAACAAGACCACCTTCTACCTCGACGACGATGCGCGCCTGGAAGCTGGCCTGGTCTACCACGACTACCCGATGGACCTGCGCGAAGGCCCGATGCGCCTGAAGGTGGCCTATACCGATGTGAGCGGCACCTTGAACTACTTCCGCCGCGATACCCTGTTCGGCCACGAGAGCAAGACCACCGTCGGCTGGCGCACCACCAAGCACCTGCCCAACAGCGGTGCTTCACAGTTCGAACGCACGGGCGACGTGTTCGGTGAGCGCACCCGCGACTTCACCTACCAGGGCTCGGACACCGTGCTGCATGTGGGCAATGACCTGGAGCTGGTACCGAACCTGTGGCTGACCACAGGCCTGGCGATGATCTATACCCGTCGTGAAAGTGATGTCACTTACCCTGCCGAGGGTGGCAAGGTGAGCATGCACGACTGGGACTATGCGCCACGCGTGGGGCTGCGCTATGACATCAGCCCGGACCTGCAGGTGTATGGCAACTTGAGCCGCTCGGTAGAGCCACCTCACCCGTGGTCGCTGATCTGGAGCTCGCCCAAAGTAGGCGGCAAGCAGATCCAGCCGATCGAGATGCAGAACCAGACCGCCACGACCCTGGAGCTGGGCGCGCGTGGCGATTCGGCGCTTGGCCGCTGGGACCTGGCCTGGTACTACTCGCAGGTGCGCCATGAACTGCTGGCCGTGGAAGTGGTGCCCAACTTCACTTCGGAATTCAACGCCAGCCCGACCGTGCACCAGGGCGTGGAAGCCGGCCTCGACAGCACCCTTTGGGAGCGTGCCGGTACTGGCAAGCTGAGCCTGCGCCAGGCCTACACCTTCAGTGACTTCCACTACCGCGATGACGACAAGTTCGGCGACAACCGCCTGCCGGGCATTCCGATGCACTACTACCAGGCCGAGCTGCGCTATGACTGGCCGAGCGGTTTCTACGCCGGGGTGAATACGCAGATGGCGTCGAAGGTGCAGGTGGACTACGCCAACAGTTACCACGCCGATGAATATGCCCTGCTCGGCGCACGCCTGGGCTGGGATTCACCGAAGCAGGACTGGCAGACCTGGCTGGACCTGCGCAACCTGACCAACAAGCGTTATGCGGCGACGGTGACACCTGGCTACAACGATGCTGGAAAGGATGAGGCCCGTTCGACGCCGGGCGAAGGCTTTGGCGTGTATGCCGGGGTTTCCTACAGCTTCCGCTAATCCGCTGCGCACAGCTTTTTGTAGGAGCGGCCTTGTGTCGCGAAAGGGCTGCGCAGCAGCCCCGGCAATTTATGTTGCGAAGCTGAAATCCTGGGGCTGCTGCGCAGCCCTTTCGCGACACAAGGCCGCTCCTACAGGGTTCGTGCGCTCAGCGATGATTGCTCAAGGCAGGTCAAACCGCCCTGTTCAACTTCACCCAGGAAGCGAACTTGTCGATAAACGCCTGCAAGAACGGTCGGGTCTTGTCATTGAGCTTGCCCGAATCCTCGAACAGGCTAGCCGCGCCGCCAATGTAGGCCTCGGGCATCTGCATGCACGGCATGTCCAGAAACACCAGCGACTGGCGCACGGCATGGTTGGCACCAAAGCCACCAATGGCCCCAGGCGACACACTGACCACTGCCGCCGGCTTGCCACTCCAGGCGCTTTGCCCGTAGGGCCGCGAGCCCACATCGATGGCATTCTTCAGGCCGCCAGGTACCGAGCGGTTGTACTCCGGGGTAACGAACAGCACCGCATCACTGCGGCGGATCTCGTCGCGAAAACGCTTCCACGCTTCCGGCGGTGCTTCGGCCTCGACATCCTCGTTGTACAACGGCAAATCGCCAATCTCGACGATCTTCAGGGCAAGGCTGGACGGCGCCAGCTCCGAGAGTGCGCGGGCGATCTTGCGGTTGTAGGAGTCCTTGCGCAAGCTACCGACGACCACTGCTACCGAATACACCTGGCTCATGGCAATTTCCAACCTCTGCTGGGTAAAGGGACGTTGTAGTTATAGATGACCGTTCCTCGGCGCTTTGGTTTTTTTTCCGCGGGGCGAAAACTTCCGACGCTGTTCCACGGTCTATGCCTGCAGACATTTCCCACGTAATTCAGAGGTTTCCACCCAAATGGCAGCAGTAATGGTCGGCCAATTCCACGCCCGTGACGCCGAAGGCCGCATCTACCCCGTGCACGAGTTCCAGGAATCGACCCTGCAAACCGACGGCAGCACGCTGGGCGCCCCCATCACCACCTATCGCCTGGCCATCGGCGACAAGGTGAACCACCTGGGTGAAAACCGCTTCGAACTGGCGCGCAGCGGCGTCGAGATCATTCGCATTCCCTGATGCAATCCACCGTGTAGCGGCCGCTTTCGTTCTGCAGGCCGTGCACATCGGCGACGAAACCTGGGAAGCCCTGGTTGAACGCCCGGGCGAACGCCAGGTAATCGACAATCGAGCGGGTCGCCTCGGTGAACCGCTCCCCCGGCATGATCAACGGAATACCAGGCGGGTACGGCACCAGCATCACCGCCGCCACCCGCCCCAGCAGCGCCTCGATCGGCACCGCCTCCACCTCACCGCGCACCATCTGGTCATAGGCCCGGGCCGGGCTCACAGCTACCTCCGGCAAGCGCGTGAACAGCCGCTTCAGCTGCTTGGCCGTGGCATTGGCGCGGTAGCAGCCATGCAACTGGTCGCACAGGTCGCGCAGGCCCATGCCCTGGTAGCGTGAGGCATCGGCAGCCACCACACTCGGCAGGCAGTTGCTCAGGGCGGTATTGCCGTCATAGTGGCGCTTGAACTCCAGCAACTCGGTGAGCAGGGTGCTCCACTTGCCCTTGGTGATACCCATGGAGAACAGCACCAGGAAGCTGTACAGGCCGGTTTTCTCCACCACCAGCCCTCGCTCCCAGAGGAACTTGCTGACCACTGCGGCCGGGATGCCATGCTCGCCCAGCGCACCGCCCGCGCTCAGGCCTGGCATTACCAGGGTCACCTTCAGCGGGTCGAGCAGCACATAGTCGTCCGCCACTTCGCCAAAGCCATGCCACTCCGCCCCCGGCTGCAGCAGCCAGTCCTGCGCGGCCAGGCGGTGGATGCCTTCGGCGCTCGGCGGCTGCCAGATGCTGAACCACCAGTCGTCGGCGGCGATGTGCTCGCGCAGGTTGGCCAGGGCACGGCGAAAGCTCAGCGCCTCGTCGAACATTTCTTGCAGCAGCGAACGCCCGGCCGGCCCTTCCATCATGGTCGAGGCCACGTCCAGCGAAGCGAGAATGCTGTACTGCGGCGAGGTCGAGATGTGCATCATGAACGCTTCGTTGAAGCGGTCACGGTCCAGCTGGCGCCTGGCCCCGTCCTGCACATGAATCATCGAGGCCTGGCTGAACGCGGCCAACAGCTTGTGGGTGGAATGGGTGCTGAACACCAGCGGGCTGTCTGCCGCGCAGGCCGTGCCCATGGCATAGCGCCCGGTGAAGAACTCGTGGAACGCCGCATAGGCGAACCAGGCCTCGTCGAAGTGCAGCACCTCGACACTGGCGCCCAGGGTCTGCTTGATCAAGCCGGCGTGGTAGCACAGGCCGTCGTAGGTGGAGTTGGTCACCACCGCCAGCTTGATGCGCTGCCCGCGATCACGGGCGAGAGGGTTGGCCTGGATCTTCGCCTGGATCGCCTCGGGGCTGAACTCGCTGAGCGGGATCGGGCCGATGATCCCGAGTTCGTTGCGCTCGGGGCACAGATAGAGGGGAATGGCACCGGTCATGATGATCGCGTGCACCACCGACTTGTGGCAGTTGCGGTCCACCAGCACCAGGTCGTCGCGGCCGACCATGGCGTGCCAGACGATCTTGTTGGCCGTGGAGGTGCCATTGATGACGAAAAAGGTGTGGTCGGCGCCAAAGTTGCGCGCGGCCCTGGCTTCGGCTTCGGCCAAGGGGCCGGTGTGATCGAGCAGCGAGCCCAGCTCCGGCACGGAAACGGACAGGTCCGAGCGCAGGGTGTTTTCCCCGAAGAACTGGTGAAAGGCCTGGCCCACCGGGCTTTTGCGATAGGCCACGCCGCCGCCGTGGCCCGGGGTATGCCAGGAATAATTGGACTGCGCGGTGTGCTGCACCAAGGCCTTGAAGAACGGCGGCAGCAGGCCGTCGAGGTAGATATGTGCGGCACGCGCCACCTGGCGCGCAAGAAACGGCACGGTGTCTTCGAACAGGTAGAGGATGCCGCGCAGCTGGTTGAGCTCGCTCATGGCTTCGGCGGGGGCGTTTTCCAGGGTCACCTGTTCGCCCAAGGCGAAAATTGGCAGGTTGGGAGCACGCAGGCGGGCCAGGCGGATCAGCTCAGCCATGTTCTGCAGCAGGTGGGTATTCTCGCCGACGCCCTCGGCGGCAATCAGCATGCAGGCCAGGCCGTGGTGGGTGGCAGCGACCAGGCAGGCCTCGGCATGGTCGGCGGCGGCGAGGATGGCAAAGCCGTCCTGGCGCAGTTCCTCGGCGATGCCCCGCACACGCTCGCCAGCGACGCTGTCGGCCTTGATGGCGCGGTGCACGATGAGGATGGGGAACTTGAGGTCCTTGTACATCAGGTGGCTACCTCCGAAGGACATGGCGTCCATTTCAGGGTAGTAGAACCTGTGTGGCCAGGACCGGCCTCTTCGCGGGCTTGCCCGCTCCCACAGGATTTCCAACAGGCTCAAGGCCTGTGCAGTACCTGTGGGAGCGGGCGAGCCCGCGAAGAGGCCGGAGCAGGCGGAAGATCAGCCAGCAGGTGTCTCGGTCAGAGCCTGCCACATGGATGGCCCACCCGCCGACTTGGCAATGGCCGCCAGGCGCTCGGCATGCGCCTCCAGCTCCTCGGCACTGGCCATGATCACCCGCCCGGGCGCCCGCCCGGTAATACGGCGAATCTCGCTGCCACCAGCACCCGCCCCTTCATCCCCGGCCTCTGCACCATGCCCGGCCAGCGACAGGCTGGTCTGGCCACCCGTCATTGCCAGGTAGACGTCAGCCAGCAGTTCCGAGTCGAGCAATGCGCCGTGCAGCTCACGGCCCGAGTTGTCGATGTCGTAGCGTTTGCACAGCGCATCCAGGCTGTTGCGCTGCCCCGGGTGGCGCGAGCGCGCCAGCAGCAGGGTGTCGAGGATGGTGCAGTGCTGCGAAATGTCCGCGCGGTCCTGCTGGCCCAGCAAGGCAAATTCGTTGTTGATGAAGCCAACGTCGAACGCCGCGTTGTGGATGACCAGCGTGGCGCCCTGGATGAACTCGAAGAACTCCTCGGCAACATCGCCAAAGCGTGGCTTGCCGACCAGGAAGGCATCGGTGATGCCGTGGACGTTGATGGCGCCCTCGTCACTCTCACGGTCCGGCTGCAGGTAGACGTGGAAGTGCCGCCCGGTCAGGCGCCGGCCGATGACCTCGACACAGCCGATCTCGATGATCCGGTGGCCTTCGCTGACCGGCATACCCGTGGTTTCGGTATCGAGAATGACGAACCGTTTATCTTGCTGCTGCTCCACGCGGGGCGCTCCAACTTGCATCAGTTACAAAGGCCGGAATTGTACCCCAGCTCAGCGCTTGGCGCGCACCTCATCGACCCCACGGTTGGCCAGCTGGTCGGCGCGTTCGTTGCCGGGGTGGCCGATATGCCCGCGTACCCACTTCCAGGTCACCTTGTGGCGGTTGACCTGCTCATCCAGCTGCTGCCACAGGTCGGCGTTCTTCACCGGCTCCTTGGCCGCGGTTTTCCAGCCGCGCTTCTTCCAGTTGGTCATCCATTCGTTGATGCCCTTCATCACGTACTGCGAGTCGGTGGTCAGCACCACTTCGCATTCGCGCTTCAGCGCCATCAAGCCCTGGATCGCGGCCATCAGTTCCATGCGGTTGTTCGTGGTTTCGCGTTCGCCGCCCCACAGTTCCTTCTCGACGCCCTTGTAGATCATAAGGACGCCCCAGCCGCCAGGGCCAGGGTTGCCCTTGCAGGCACCATCGGTAAACATCTCGACGCTTTCGCTCATGTACCACTCATGTTCAGTGCTTTTCAGTATCCGGGTTGGCCGCCGCGCGGTTCACCTTGGCCAGTGGCAGCGGCAGCAGCTTGCCCATCGGCTCGCGACGCTCCTGGCGCAACGGCCGCAGGCCCACCACCATCTTGCGCGCTACCAGCAGGTACACCCCGCCACCGGAGCCCTGCCAACCGCCGGCCACCCGTTCCCAGCCCGCCAGGCGCTGCTGCCAGGCCGGTGAGGCAAGCGGCGGACGATAGCACCCGAAGCGGCGTTTCTCCAGCGCGAAGCCCAGCAGGTTGAGCCAGTCGCCCACCCGTGACGGCGAGATGCAACGGGCCTTGCGCAAGGCGCCGTGGCTGAAGAAATGGCGCATGCCCCAGCTGCTCCAGGGGTTGATCCCGACGATCAGCAGGTGCCCGCCAGGGCGCACCGCGCTGGCCGCCTCGCGCAGCAGGCCGTGGGGCGAAAGGCAGAAATCCAGGCCATGCTGCAGCACCACCACGTCGGCGGCGTGCTCGCTCAGCGGCCAGGCCTGCTCCTCGCAGACAATCTCCACCCCCGGCAGCGGCGCACCGAGGCGCACGTTGCGCTGCACCTGGGGCGCGCTGGGCGGTGGCTCGGCGCAGGGCCCGTAGTGCACAAGGTAACCCCCGAAGAAGCGCCCGAGCTCTTCTTCCAGCAGTTTTTCCTCCTCCTTGAGCATCAGTTGGCCGAGTGGGCCGTTGAACCACTCACGGGCCAGGCTGATCAGCTTGACCCAGTCCGGGTCGGCCTGGGCAAAGGCTTGGTCGGTCATTGCGCTCTCCCTCGAAGGTTCTCGCACCGCGCCATCGCGGATAAGATGCCTTCATGTGCCACGCTAGGCGAATCGGATCCGCACCATGATACAGATCGATGCTCTCCCCGCTTTCTCCGACAATTACATCTGGTTGTTACAGGATACTGCCAAACGCCGCTGCGCGGTGGTCGATCCGGGTGACGCCGGCCCAGTGGAACGCTGGCTGTCGGCCAACCCCGGCTGGGTACTGAGCGACATCTTGGTCACCCACCACCACAACGACCACGTCGGCGGCGTGGAACGGCTCAAGCAACTGACCGGCGCGCGGGTCTGCGGCCCGGCCCACGAGCGCATTCCCTGCCGTGACCTGGCGCTGGACGAAGGTGACCAGGTGACCGTGCTTGGCGTGACCTTCCAGGTGCTGGCCGTGCCCGGCCATACCCTGGGGCATATCGCCCTGTTCAGCGACCAGCCGGCAACGCCGGTGCTGTTCAGTGGCGACACGCTATTCGCCGCCGGTTGCGGGCGCATGTTCGAAGGCACCCCCGAACAGATGCAGCCAGCCCTCGCCCGCCTGGCAGCCCTGCCAGAGCAGACCGAGGTGTACTGCGCCCACGAATACACCCTGAGCAACCTGCGTTTCGCCAAGGCAGTGGAACCTGGCAACCCGCACGTTCAGCAGCGGTTCGAGGACGTTACCCGTTTGCGTGCCGACAATCGCATCACATTGCCATCAACGATCGGTTTGGAGCGCCTGACCAACCCCTTCCTGCGCACCTCTGAAACATTAGTTAAACAAAAAGCAGACGAATGGAAGGGACATTCAAACCCCTCGCATGTCGCTGTTTTTGCTGCCTTGAGGTCTTGGAAGGACACCTTCTGATAACCTCAAGATATATCGCAAGCGATGGTCAAAGGTTGACCAGGCCCGGAGCGGTTTCTAGAATCGCCGAAATTTTTCGCCCGGAAACCTGTGTCAGCCGATGTCTTCCCGTAGCCGCAGAACCTCTCATTCCGTCGCCCTGACGCGCCTGGCCCAAATCAGTGCGCTGGCCCTGGCCGCCACTTTGGTGGGCTGCCAGAGCACCCGTCAGCTCGACGAATCCGATAGCGTTCGCGCGCACAACTACCAGGCGCGGATCAAGCACAAGCCTTCACCACTGCTGGTCAAGCCGGCCGAGCAGGCACCACAGGACGTGTGGGAACGCATGCGCCAGGGCTTTGCCCTGCAGGACAACATCGACGTCAACCCGCGCATCGAGCAGCAGCGCCTGTGGTTCGCCAGCAACCCAAGCTTCATCGAAAGCGCCGGCGAGCGTGGCAGCCTCTACCTGCACTACATCGTCGAGCGCCTCGAAGAACGTGACATGCCACTGGAGCTGGCCCTGCTGCCAGCCATCGAAAGCGCCTACAACCCGATGGCCTACTCGCGCGCCCATGCCGCGGGGATGTGGCAGTTCATTCCGTCCACCGGCCGCCACTTCAACCTGCGCCAGACCAACTTCTACGATGGCCGTCGCGACGTCACCGCCTCGACCAACGCCGCGCTCGACTACCTCAGCCGCCTGCACGACATGTTCAACGGCGACTGGCTGCTGGCCCTGGCTGCCTACAACGCCGGCGAAGGCACGGTCAGCCGCGCCATCGAGCGCAACGAACGGCTCGGCCTGCCCACCGACTACTGGAACCTGCCGCTGCCGCAGGAAACCCGCGACTACGTGCCCAAGCTGCTGGCCCTGTCGCAGGTGGTACTCACGCCGGAAGCCTATGGCGTGAACCTGAACCCGATCGCCAACGAACCCTACTTCGAGGCGGTGGCCATCAACGACCGCCTCGACCTGTCGCGGGTAGCGGCCTTCGCCAACATCGACGAAGACGAGCTGATCCAGCTCAACCCGGCATTCAAGAAGCGCATGACCGTGGATGGCCCGCAGCAGCTGCTGGTACCCACCGCCAAGGCGCAGCTGCTGAGCGACAGCCTGTCCAACCTCAAGCCCGAGCAACTGGTCAGCCTGCAGCCGAACAAGGCGGTGTTCGCCCGCGCCGTGGCCGAAGCCAAGGCCCCGGTGGCGGCGCGCAGCTACCGGGTCAAGCGCGGCGACAACCTGGGCGCCATCGCCAAGGCCAACCGCGTTTCGGTCAAGGACATCAAGCGCTGGAACCGTCTCTCCGGCAACAGCGTGCGCGCTGGCCAGGTCCTGGCCCTGCGCGGTGGCAGCGCGCCAAGCGCTGCTGGCAATCGGGTAGCCGCCTCCGGGCAGCGCTCCACGCAGTACAAGGTACGCAAGGGCGATTCGCTGTACCTGGTGGCCAAGCGCTTCAACGTGGAAATGAAGCACCTCAAACGCTGGAACCCGCGCAGCGGCCATGCCCTGAAGCCAGGCCAGACCCTCACCGTCTACCTCTCGCATTGATCCCCGCCTGCCGCATTGACGCGGTGGCTGTAGGAGCGGCCTTGTGTCGCGATCGGGCTGCGCAGCAGCCCCAGATTATTGAAGGTGATGCCGATATCGCTGGGGCTGCTACGCAGCCCGATCGCGACACAAGGCCGCTCCTACAGCTACCGCGTCATTCCCATTGGACAGAAGCAGGCACGCCCGCCAACCCCACCTTCAAAACCTCTCTTTTTCCAACCCCACCAAGCTGTTACTGTACCCCGATCAAAGCCCAACGCCTCTGGATCGGATGCCGACTTGATACGTCCCCTCCTGCTGTCACTCAGCCTGGCCTTGAGCTTTCCCGCAGCCGCGATGGTGAGCGAAAGCCACGGATACGCGCAGTTCGGCACGCTCAAGTACCCAGCCACATTCACCCATTTCGACTGGGTCAACCCGCAAGCGCCCAAGGGCGGCACCTTGCGGGCCATGGCTTTCGGTACCTTCGACACCCTCAACCCCTACACCTTCAAGGGGTCGAGCCCGATTACCACGCCCAATTTCCAGCAATACGGCATCAGCGAGCTGAACGAGCCGCTGATGGTCGGCACCGGCCAGTACGACCCGTCCGGCGACGAGCCGACCTCCAGCTACGGCCTGATCGCCCGCTCGGTGGAGTACAGCGAGGACCGCAGCTGGGTAGTGTTCAACCTGCGCCCGGAAGCCCACTGGCATGACGGCAAGCCGATCACCTCGGCAGACGTGGCCTTCTCCTTCCGCACGCTGCTCAAGGATGGCCACCCGATCTACCGCACCAACCTGCAGGAAGTGCAGCGGGTTGACATCCTCGGCCCGCTGCGCATTCGCTTCGTGTTCAAGCGCGCCGGCAACCCGCTGCTGATCCTGCGCCTGGGCGAAATGCCGGTGCTGCCCAAGCACTACTGGCAAAAGCGCGACTTCAAGGCCACCACCTTCGAGCCCCCGCTGGGCAGCGGCCCCTACCGCATCACCCAGGTCCAGCCTGGGCGCCGGCTGGTGTTCGAACGGGTGAAGAACTACTGGGGCAAGGACCTGGCGGTAAACCGTGGCAAATACAACTTCAACCGCGTGGAATACGAGTTCTACCGCGACGCCACGGTCGCCTTCGAAGCGTTCAAGGCCGGCGAGTTCGACATCTATATCGAGCACCAGGCGAAGAACTGGGCCAACGGCTACAACTTCCCGGCCGTGCGCCGGGGCGAGGTGATCAAGGCGCAGATCCCGCACCGCATCCCCACGCAAACCCAGGGCCTGTTCATGAACAGCCGCCGGGCCACCTTCAGTGACCCACGGGTACGCCAGGCGCTGGGGCTGATGCTCGACTTCGAGTGGACCAACCGCGCGCTGTTCAGCGGCGCCTACCGCCGCTCGACCAGCTACTACCCCAACAGCGAATTCGCCGCTACCGGCCTGCCCACCGGCAAGGAGTGGCTGCTGCTGGCGCCGTTCCGTGACCAGTTGCCGGCCAGCTTGTTCAGCGAACCCTACAAGGTCAGCCAGACCGATGGCCGCGGCATCAGCCGCCAGACCCTGCGCCAGGCCCTCGGCCTGCTCGCCGAGGCCGGTTGGAAGCTGAACGGCCAGCGCCTGGTCGACAGCAAGGGCCAGCAGCTGCGCATGGAGCTGCTGCTGGTAAACCCCAACCTTGAACGCATCCTGCAACCGTATGTCGAAAACCTGGCCAGCATCGGCATCGATGCGCGCTTGCGTACCGTGGACCGCGCCCAGTACAAACAACGCCTGGACCAGTTCGATTTCGACATGATTCTGATGACCCTGAACCAGACCCTGAGCCCGGGCCTCGAACAGTGGCTGTACTTCCACTCCAGCCAGGCAACCACCAAGGGCAGCAAGAACTATGCTGGGGTCAAGGACCCGGTGGTCGACCATCTGCTCGACACCCTGCTCGCCGCCCGTACCCGCGATGACCAGGTCGCCGCCGCCCGCGCCCTGGACCGCGTGCTCTCATGGCAGTACTACATGATCCCCAACTGGTACCTCGACAATCATCGCCTGGCCTACCGCAACCGGTTCGCCTTCGTCACCACGCCGCCCTACACCCTTGGGCTGAACAGCTGGTGGATCAAGACTTCGGAGAAAGCCCAATGACGCCAACGCACCGACTGCGCCGGCTGGCCGGCAGCCTGTTGCTTGCCTGCCTGAGCCTTCCCGCCCTGGCCGCGCCGCAACATGCGCTCACCCTGTACGACGAGCCACCCAAGTACCCCGCCGACTTCAAGCACTTCGCCTACGTCAACCCTGACGCACCCAAGGGTGGCACCTTCCGCCAGTCCAGCTTCGGCGGTTTCGACAGCCTCAACCCGTTCATCAACAAGGGCGTGCCGGCCGAGAACATCGGCAGCATCTACGACACCCTGATGCGCCAGAGCCAGGACGAGCCGTTCACCGAGTACGGCCTGGTGGCCGGCAAGATCGAAAAGGCCCCGGACAACAGCTGGGTGCGCTTCTACCTGCGCCCCGAGGCACGCTTCCACGACGGCCACCCGATGCGCGCCGACGACGTGGTGTTCACCTTCAATGCCCTGATCAAGGACGGCGCGCCGCTGTACCGCCAGTACTACGCCGACGTCGCTGAAGTGGTCGCCGAAGACCCGCTGACGGTGCTGTTCACCTTCAAGCACAAGAACAACCGCGAGCTGCCGCTGATTCTCGGCCAACTGCCGGTACTGCCCAAGCACTGGTACGAAAGCCGCGAGTTCAACCGCGGCAACCTGGAAATCCCGCTGGGCAGCGGCCCGTACAAGGTCGCCGAGGTCAAGGCCGGGCGCTCGGTGCGCTACGAGCGGGTCAAGGACTACTGGGCCAAGGACCTGCCGATCAACCGCGGCTTCTACAACTTCGACGTCATGACCTTCGACTCCTACCGCGACACCACCGTCGCCCTGGAAGCACTCAAGGCTGGTGCGTTCGACTATGCGCTGGAAGTCAGCGCGAAGAACTGGGCCACCGCCTACAACGTACCCGCCGTACGCGATGGTCGCCTGATCAAGGAAGAGTTGCCCAACGGCAACCCCACCGGCATGCAGGGCTTCATCTTCAACATCCGCCGCCCGGTGTTCCAGGACGTGCGCGTGCGCCAGGCGCTGAGCCTGCTGCTGGACTACGAGTGGACCAACAAGCAGCTGTTCAACGGCGCCTACACCCGCACCGGCAGCTACTTCGAAAACTCGGAAATGGCCGCCCGCGGCCTGCCCGGCCCCAACGAGCTGAGAATCCTCGAACCGCTGCGTGGCAAGGTCCCCGAGCAAGTATTCAGCGAAGCCTTCCGCAACCCGGTCAGTGACGGCAGCGGCATGATCCGCGAACAGCAGCGCCAGGCCTACAAGCTGCTGCAGGAAGCCGGCTGGAAAATCGTCGACGACAAGATGGTCGACGCCCAGGGCAAGCCGGTGAGCATCGAGTTCCTGCTGGCACAGACCGAGTTCGAACGCATCCTGCTGCCGTTCAAGCGCAACCTCGCCGACCTTGGCATCGAACTGAACATCCGCCGGGTGGACGTGTCCCAGTACATCACCCGCTTGCGTTCGCGCGACTACGACATGATCGTCGGTGGCTACCCGCAGTCCAACTCGCCGGGCAACGAGCAGCGCGAGTTCTGGTCCAGTGCCGCCGCCGACAACCCCGGCAGCCGCAACTTCATCGGCCTGCGCGACCCAGCCATCGACCAGCTGGTGGAACAGCTGATCAATGCCGATTCGCGGCAGAGCCTGATCGACCACTGCCGGGCCCTCGACCGCGTACTGCTGTGGGGCTACTACGTGATCCCCAACTGGCACATCAAGACCTGGCGCGTGGCCTACTGGAACCACATCGGCCACCCGGACGTCTCGCCCAAGTACGACATCGGCATCGACACCTGGTGGATCAAGCCCGGCGTAACCCCGGCCGTCAGCGAAACCACTGCGGACGAGGCCGAATAACATGCTGGCCTACATCCTGCGCCGCCTGCTGCTGATCATCCCGACCCTGTTCGGCATCCTGATCATCAACTTCATCATCGTCCAGGCCGCCCCCGGCGGCCCGGTCGAGCAGATGATCGCCAAGCTCGAAGGTTTCGAAGGCGCCACCAGCCGCATTGCCGGTGGCGGTGCCGAAGTGTCCGTGGCCGGCTCCAACTACCGTGGCGCCCAGGGCCTGGACCCGGCACTGATCGCCGAGATCGAACGCATGTACGGCTTCGACAAGTCGCCGCCCGAGCGCCTGTGGATCATGATCAAGAACTACGCCCGGCTGGACTTCGGCGACAGCTTCTTCCGCGATGCCAAGGTCATCGACCTGATCATCGAGAAGATGCCTGTGTCGATTTCGCTGGGGCTGTGGAGCACGCTGATCATGTACCTGGTGTCGATCCCGCTGGGCATTGCCAAGGCCGTGCGCCACGGCAGCCATTTCGACGTGTGGACCAGTTCGGCGATCATCGTCGGCTATGCCATCCCGGCGTTCCTGTTCGCCATCCTGCTGATCGTGCTGTTCGCCGGCGGCAGCTACTTCGACTGGTTCCCGCTGCGCGGCCTCACCTCCAACAACTTCGACGAGCTGAGCACCACCGGCAAGGTGCTGGACTACTTCTGGCACCTGGTGCTGCCGATCACCGCGCTGGTCATCGGCAACTTCGCCACCATGACCTTGCTGACCAAGAACAGCTTCCTCGACGAGATCAACAAGCAATACGTGGTCACCGCCAAGGCCAAGGGCCTGAGCCGGCCACGGGTGCTGTACGGCCATGTGTTCCGCAATGCCATGCTGCTGGTGATTGCCGGTTTCCCTTCGGCGTTCATCGGCATCTTCTTCACCGGTTCCTTGCTGATCGAGGTAATCTTCAGCCTCGACGGCCTCGGCCTGATGAGTTTCGAGGCAGCCATCAACCGTGACTACCCGGTGGTCTTCGGCACCCTGTTCATCTTCACCCTGCTGGGGCTGGTGGTGAAACTGATCGGCGACCTGACCTACACCCTGGTCGATCCGCGCATCGACTTCGCCAGCCGGGAGCACTGAAATGGCCTTGTCCCCCCTCAACCGCCGGCGCTTCGAGCGCTTCAAGGCCAACCGCCGTGGCTGGTGGTCGCTGTGGCTGTTCCTGACCCTGTTCGGCCTGAGCCTGGGCGCCGAGCTGATCGCCAACGACAAGCCGATTGCCGTGCGCTACGACGGCGAATGGTACTTCCCGGCGTTCAAGCGCTACCCGGAAACCACCTTCGGCGGCGAATTCCCGCTGGAAGCCAACTACAAGAGCCCGTACATCCGCGAACTGCTGGAGAAGAAAGACAGCTTCGTGCTGTGGGCACCGATCCCGTTCAGCTACCAGAGCATCAACTACGACTTGCGCGTACCCGCCCCGGCCCCACCGTCGGCGGACAACTGGCTGGGCACCGACGACCAGGGTCGCGACGTGCTGGCGCGGGTGATCTACGGCTTCCGCATTTCGGTGCTGTTCGCCCTGACGCTGACCCTGCTCAGTTCCATCGTCGGTGTGATCGCCGGCGCCTTGCAGGGCTTCTATGGCGGCTGGGTCGACCTGGCCGGGCAACGCTTCCTGGAAGTCTGGTCGGGCCTGCCGGTGCTGTACCTGCTGATCATTCTCGCCAGCTTCGTGCAGCCCAACTTCTGGTGGTTGCTGGGCATCATGCTGCTGTTCTCGTGGATGAGCCTGGTGGACGTGGTACGCGCCGAGTTCCTGCGCGGGCGCAACCTGGAATACGTGCGCGCAGCCCGCGCCCTGGGGATGCGCAACGGCGCGATCATGTACCGGCACATCCTGCCGAACGCCATGATCTCGACCATGACCTTCATGCCGTTCATTCTCACCGGCGCCATCGGCACCCTCACCGCCCTGGACTTCCTCGGCTTCGGCCTGCCGCCGGGCGCACCGTCGCTGGGCGAGCTGGTGGCCCAGGGCAAGTCCAACCTGCAGGCCCCATGGCTGGGCATCAGCGCCTTCGCCGTGCTGGCGCTGATGCTGAGCCTGCTGGTGTTCATCGGCGAATCCGCCCGCGATGCCTTCGACCCGAGGAAGTGACATGAGTGAACAGAACCTGATCGAAGTGCGCGACCTGGCGGTGGAGTTCGTCACCGGGGACCAGGCCCACCGCGTTGTGAACGGCATCAGCTTCGACATCCGCAAGGGTGAGACGCTGGCACTGGTGGGCGAGAGTGGCTCGGGCAAATCGGTTACCGCGCACTCGCTCCTGCGCCTGCTGCCCTACCCCCTGGCCCGCCACCCCAGCGGCAGCATCCGCTACGAGGGCAAGGACCTGCTGCAGCAGAACGAGAAGACCATGCAGCGCATTCGCGGCAACCGCATTGCGATGATCTTCCAGGAGCCGATGACCTCGCTGAACCCGTTGCATTGCATCGAGAAGCAGATCAACGAAATCCTCCTGCTGCACAAGGGCCTGACCGGCAAGGAGGCCACGGCGCGCACCCTGGAGCTGCTGGAGATGGTCGGCATTCCCGAGCCACGCAAGCGCCTGAAGGCCCTGCCACATGAATTGTCTGGCGGGCAGCGCCAGCGGGTGATGATCGCCATGGCCCTGGCCAACGAGCCGGAACTGCTGATTGCGGACGAGCCGACCACGGCGCTGGACGTGACCGTGCAGTTGAAGATTCTCGAACTGCTCAAGGAACTGCAGGCGCGTCTGGGCATGGCCCTGCTGCTGATCAGCCATGACCTGAACCTGGTGCGGCGCATCGCCCACCGTGTGTGCGTGATGCAGCACGGGCAGATTGTCGAGCAGGCCGAATGCGCCAGGCTGTTCAGCGCCCCGCAGCACCACTACACACAGATGCTGATCAATGCCGAGCCCAGCGGGCTGCCGGCGCACAACCCGGTGGGCGCGCCATTGCTGGAGGTGGATGACCTCAAGGTGTGGTTCCCGATCAAGAAGGGGCTGCTGCGGCGCACGGTCGACCATGTGAAGGCGGTGGACGGGATCAACTTCAGCTTGCCGCAAGGGCAGACGCTGGGGATTGTCGGCGAGTCCGGGTCGGGCAAGTCGACTTTGGGGTTGGCGATCTTGCGGTTGATCTCCAGCCAGGGCGGCATTCGCTTTCATGGGCAGGATCTGGAAGGGCTGAACCAGAAGGCCGTGCGCCCGCTGCGCCGGGAAATGCAGGTGGTGTTCCAGGACCCGTTCGGCAGCCTGAGCCCGCGCATGTGCGTGGAGGACATTGTCGGCGAAGGGTTGCGCATTCACCGCATCGGCACGGCGCAGGAACAGGAGGCAGCGATTATTGCGGCCCTGGAGGAAGTGGGGCTGGACCCACGCACGCGGCATCGCTATCCGCATGAGTTTTCCGGTGGGCAGCGCCAGCGCATTGCCATTGCCCGGGCGTTGGTATTGAAGCCGGCGCTGATCCTGCTGGATGAACCTACGTCGGCGCTGGACCGCACGGTGCAGCGGCAAGTGGTGGAATTGCTGCGCAATCTGCAGCAGAAATACAACCTGACCTACCTGTTCATCAGCCATGACCTGGCGGTGGTCAAGGCGTTGAGCCACCAGTTGATGGTGATCAAGCATGGGCATGTGGTGGAACAAGGGGATGCACAGGCGATCTTCCATGCGCCGCAGCATCCATATACCCGGCAGTTGCTGGAGGCGGCGTTCTTGGAAGTGGATGCGGCTAGTTAACTTTTAGGGGCTGCTGCGCAGCCCATCGCCGGCAAGCCAGCTCCCACCCCGACCGCGCCGGCTTCAAGCCATGCGCTATCCCTGGACTGCCACCGAAAAGTTGGACAGTTTTAGCCAGGGCCGGCCCTTTCGCGGGCACGCCCGCTCCCACAGGGCCACCACAGGCTTCAAGACTTGCGCAGTACCTGTGGGAGCGGGCGTGCCCGCGAAGAGGCCGGTCCAGGTAGTCGAGAATTTTCAGGGGATTCAAAATGACCACGGAATACACCCAATTCACTGTCGAGAAGCCGATGATGATCTGGGCTGCCCACTACCTGAGTGCGATAGCCAAGGCGCTGATGGATCCGACGCCAGCAGGCCTAGGCTGATGCAGCTCAGAGCCGGCCCAACAACTCCTGCCGCTCGCGCCAGATCTCCTGTACAAAGGGGTCGGTCACCCCATACAGCCCATGCCCCCGACGCATGATCAGGTTAGCGGCCAGCAGTTCGTTGGCAACCGGCTGTATCTCTTCGACACGCACTTCACGCCCCACAGACTTCGAATACTCGGCCGCCGCTTCGTTGGAGAACACCCCACGCGCATCGCCTTCGACCGATGCGATCCGGGCAAAAATCGCCTCAGCCAGGACGCCCAGCTCCTCTACTTTCATCAGTTCCAGGTCAGCAGCCGCCGAACGCAGCGTTGATGCGATTACCGGCAGCACCTCATCCGGCCCCATCCCGGACGCAGGTGAGTGAACCAACTGCCGAAGTGCACGAATGAACTCCTCGGGCCTGCTGCCCAGCGTTTTGAATGCCTGTGCCGCGACATCCAGCGACGGCAAGTTGCCCAGGCCATCTTTTGCGAGCCGCTTGAGCCAGAATTCGACATAGTCCCTGTCCAGCACCGGATACGGCACGTTTGTGGCACCGGCAAAAGCCTGGTTACGCCGCGCGGTCAACTCGTTGACCATCGCCCGGTGAGAGCCGGTACCGATGAACAGGAAGTGCCCTGGCGTGTTCGGGCGCGGATTGATGGCATCGCGCGCAGCCTTGAGCGCCAGCATCATCTGTTGGCCGTCCTCGGTTGTGATTGCCTGCTGCACCTCGTCGACGACCAGCACGACGTCAGTCCTGGCCTGGTCCACGACCTCGGTCAGCGCTTCCGCAAGTGTGACACCGCCCTCTGTGCCCAAGGTTTCCAGGTTGAAACCAAACTTCAGCCCAGCCACTTCGACCTCCGCGCCACGCAGGGCCTTGAGTTTCTGCAAGAAAGCCGAGGTAGGTTTTTGAAGATCAGCAAGGGCTTTACGCACTGCGGCGAGGACTAGCACGACCGGGCTGGTCTGGGTATCACTCCAGAGGTCGACATAGATCACCAATGCACCCATTTCCTCCAGGGCAGGGATCAAGTCGTTCTTTAAAAAGGTGGTTTTGCCAGTCCTGCGCAGCCCGGAGAAAAACAGCCCTGATCTCAAGCCGATATCCAGGGCGGACGGTTTCAACAGCTGCCTGGCCATGTCGGCAGCCAGTTCACGGCGCGGGAAGATGTCGATCATGGCTTTATCCGAAATTATTGAATACCAATAATTATTGGCAGAGAATAATTTAATGTAAAGGCGTACAGGCAGGTCGGTTCGAAAGCCATCATCAAATTTTCTGACAACAATCGTCTTCCATCATCAGCCAGATCGGGCATAAATTCTCCACCGTCAACCCCAGCAGCAACGGTAGAGCCCCATGTCCAGCCCACAACACCAGCCCGCCTCCCCTGCCCTGACCACGCTGATCCAGCGCTCCGGCCTGCCCAGCCCTGCACTCGGCGAAGCCCAGGCACATGCCGTGCTGCAAACGCATTACGGCATTGCCGGCAACCTGACGGCACTGGGCAGCCAACAGGACCTGAACTTCCGTGTAGACGCACCACAAGGCCGTTTCGTGCTCAAGGCCTGCCACGGCAGCTACGCCCAGCTGGAGCTCGAGGCCCAGCACGCGGCCCTGGCCTACCTGCGCGAACAGGGCTTGCCAGTGCCCGCCGTGCGCCCGGCCAGCGATGGCCAGATGCTGCTGGCGTTGGAAATAGACGGGCAACCGCTGCGCATGCGCCTGCTCGACTACATCGACGGCCAGCCACTGACCCGCCTCAAGCACATGGAACCACGCCTGATGGCCGAGCTCGGCGGGCTCTGCGCGCGGCTGGACAAGGCCTTGGCCACTTTCGACCACCCGGGCCTGACGCGCACCCTGCAATGGGACCCGCAACATGCCCAGGCACTGATCCAGCACCTGCTGCCCGTGCTGGGCAACGCCGAGCAACGCGCCCGCATCGAGCAGGCCACCCAGCTGGCCGCCGAGCACCTGGCGCCGCTGGTCGACCAGCTGCCAAGCCAGGCCGTGCACCTGGACATCACCGACGACAACGCCGTCTGGGCCCGCGATGGCGAGCGCCAGTGGCAGCTGCAAGGGGTGATCGATTTCGGCGACCTGTTGCGCACCTGGCGCATCGCCGACCTGTCGGTGACCTGCGCGGCGCTGTTGCACCACGCTGAGGGCGACCCGCTGCGCATCCTGCCGGCCGTGCGTGCCTACCAAGCGCTCTACCCTCTGAGCGAAGCCGAACTGCGGGCGCTGTGGCCACTGGTGCTCAACCGCGCCGCCGTGCTGGTGCTGAGCAGCGAGCAACAGCTCGCCGTCGACCCTGGCAACCAGTACACCCGCGACAACATCGCCCATGAATGGGAAATCTTCGACACGGCCACCGCCGTACCTTTCGCATTGATGGAAGCGGCCATCCTGCAGGCTGCGGGCTTGCAGCCTGCCACGCCGGACCTGAGCGGCTGCGCCCCCCTGCTCCCGGAACTGGATGGGCAAGTTGTGACGCGCATCGACCTGGGCGTGCTCAGCGAGCATTGCGAGGCGGGCAACTGGGAGCAACCAGGCTTCGACCAGCACCTGCTGACCACGCAACCGGCCCCCGCCTGCAGCCTGCACGGGCAGTATCGCCTGTCGCAAACCCATATCGACCGCCCCGAAGAGCCCGCCACCTGTGCCCTGGGCGTCGAGCTGCATGTACCCAACGGCAGCCTGGTGCAAGCGCCAGATGCCGGCACCTGGCAGCGCCATGGCGACGGCCGAGGCTGCCTGCGCAGCGCGCACTGGGCATTGTGGCTGCAAGGCCTGGAAGACGCGCCTGCAGATGGCCAGGCCGTGGAAAAAGGCCAGTCGCTGGGCAGCAGTTGTGGCTTCCTCAGCGTGCAGCTGTGCCTGGATAGCGGCATTCAGCCGCCGTTCTTCGCCACCCCATCCCAGGCGACCGCCTGGCTGGCCCTGTGCCCGTCGCCAGCTGCGTTGCTGGGCTTCGACTGCAATGCCGAGCCGCTGCCCGACCCACAGGCCCTGCTGGCCCGCCGCGATGCCAGCTTCGCCCGCTCGCAGAAGCACTACTACGCGCAACCGCCTCACATCGAACGCGGCTGGCGCAACTACCTGATCGACATGCAGGGCCGCTCGTACCTGGACATGCTCAACAACGTCGCGGTGCTGGGCCACGGCCACCCGCGCATGGTCGCCGAGTCGGCACGGCAGTGGTCGCTGCTGAACACTAACTCGCGCTTCCACTACGCGGCCATCACCGAGTTCTCCGAACGCCTGCTGGAGCTGGCACCCGAAGGCTTCGACCGGGTGTTCATGGTCAACAGCGGCACCGAAGCCAACGACCTGGCGATTCGCCTGGCCTGGGCCTACAGCGGCGGGCGCGACCTGCTCAGCGTGCTGGAGGCCTACCACGGCTGGTCGGTGGCCACCGATGCCATTTCCACTTCCATCGCCGACAACCCGCTGGCCCTGGAAACCCGCCCGGACTGGGTGCACCCGGTCGAGGCGCCGAACACCTTCCGCGGCCGCTTCCGTGGCGCCGACAGCGCCACCGACTACCTGCGCGACGTCGACGCCAAGCTGGCCGACCTCGACGCCCGTGGCCGCCAGTTGGCGGGCATCATCTGCGAGCCGGTGTACGGCAATGCCGGTGGTATTTCGTTGCCGGCGGGTTACCTGCGCGAGGCCTATGCCAAGGTCCGCGCCCGGGGCGGCGTGTGCATCGCCGACGAAGTGCAGGTCGGCTATGGCCGCCTGGGCGAGTACTTCTGGGGCTTCGAGGAACAGGGCGTGGTGCCCGACATCATCACCATGGCCAAGGGCATGGGCAACGGCCAGCCACTGGGCGTAGTCATCACCCGCCGCGAGATCGCCGAAGCGCTGGAGGCCGAGGGCTACTTCTTCTCCTCGGCCGGCGGCAGCCCGGTCAGCTGCCGCATCGGCATGGCGGTGCTGGATGTGATGCAGGAAGAAGGCCTGTGGGACAACGCCCGCGACACCGGGCGCTATTTCAAGGCGCGCCTGCAGGCACTGGTGGACAAGCATCCGCTGGCCGGCGCGGCACATGGTTCGGGCTTCTACCTGGGGCTGGAACTGGTGCGCGACCGCGCAACGCTGGAACCGGCAACCGAGGAAACCATGGCCCTGTGCAACCGCCTGCGTGACCTGGGCATCTTCATGCAGCCGACCGGTGATTACCTGAACATCCTCAAGATCAAGCCGCCGATGTGCACCACCCGGGCGAGCGTGGACTACTTTGTCGACAGCATTGATCGGGTGCTGGGTGAAGGGCTGTAGGTGCTTGGCTTTGGTTTTTCAGCGCCTGTGAGATCGAGCGCCGCCCGCGCGGCGCTTCGCAGCACAAGGCTGCTCCTACATTTGTTTCGGGCCAATAAATCCTGAGGCGAGGGCGCGCGGCCCCTTGGTGTCCACCTCGATATCGTGTCGGGCAAACAAGGCGGTCGCGTGCACTGGTACAGGCATTACTGGCCCGAAACAAATGTAGGAGCAGCCTTGTGCTGCGAAGCGCCGCGCGGGCGGCGCTCGATCTCACAGGCGCTGACAATCCCCCGCCGAACCGCTCGGCACCCTGGTGCATTCTCAAATAAAAGCCCCATAATTTTCTTCCATAACACTCCCTCGTCATCAGGTTTACTGACAATGGCCTTTACCAGCGACTCCCTGGCAATCTTCCTCGCGGTGCTGGAGGCAGGCTCATTCTCTGCCGCCGCGCGCAAGCTGGGGCGTGTGCCTTCGGCCGTGAGCATGGCCATCGCCCAACTGGAGGCTGAGCTGGACCTGGTGCTGTTCGACCGGGCCACGCGCAAAGCCTTGCCCACCAGTGCCGCCCTGGCCCTGGAACCCCAGGCCAGGCAGGTGATCTGCCAGCTCAACCTGCTCGACGCCCAGGCCCTGCAACTGCACAAGGGCCTGGAAAAGCGCCTGACCATCGCCATGGCCCCCGAACTGCAGACCGGCCGCTGGAGCCAGCCGCTGGAAACCCTCGCCCAGGAATTTCCCAGCCTGGAAATCGAAGTGCGCTCGGCCACCCAGGCAGAAGCCATCCGCCTGCTGCATGACGGCAGCGTGCAACTGGCACTGGTCTTCGAACGGCCTGGCATCGACGAGCGCGAGTCATTCCTGGAAGCCGGCAGCCAGTTGCTGGTGGCCGTCGCCTCCCCCCGCCATCCAGCCGGGCAGAACAACGGCATGCCATTGCCGGAAGAGGCTTTCGCCGAACAGCGGCAAATCATCGTGGCTTCGGGCAAGGCCACCGGGTCGGACCCGCGCATGGTGCTGTCGCGGCGCATCTGGCTGACCGACAGCTACCTGGCCACGCTGGACCTGGTGCAATCGGGGCTCGGTTGGGCCTACCTGCCGCAGCCGTTGGTCGAGCCATTGATTGCTTCGGGCGCGCTGGCGGAGGTGCGCTTCGACAACATGGCCAGCCGGTTGCGCTTGTGGGTGGACATCATCTGGGTCAAGTCGCGCCCGTTGGGCCTGGGCGCCCGGCGTTACCTTGACGTGATGCGCCAATGCTTTGAAACAGAATCCCCGAGGTCCTGAGCAATACGACTGCCTCGTCCGAAAGCGAAAAATCCTACAACTGGTTAGGAAGCCAATAACTACCTGCGGCATTGATTCCCCGTTAGGTTTCTGCTCGCCATCAAGAAGAAAAGGAACTTCTCATGTCGAGCCAGTCCGCGCAGGGCTACGTGCAGTCGGTCGATCACTTCGCCAACCAGCAGCGCCAACCAGAAGAGGCCCTCTACCTTTTACTGGACCCATTCGCCGGCTGCCCGCCTGAGCACCCGCTGGCCATCGCTGCCCTCAGCGAAGCGCTGGGTAGTGATGCCGTAACGCGCGTCGACTGCAGCGGGCTGGTGCAGGATCCTGAGTGCTGGCCAGCTCTGGTGCGGCTCGCCAAACCCGGCGATGCGCCCACAGCCCTTGCCCCATTAAGCGCGACCTGCGCCGCTCGTGAATCGGCAGCTACCTGGCACTACGTGTGTGGCTGGCTGATCAGCGATCAACCCGCCGACCTCATCGCCCAGCACATCAGCCAGCAGTGTCAGGTGCTGCGTCAACCAGAACCGCACGGTATCACCGGCTGGTTCGAACCCGTGCGGCTGGCGCTGCTGCGCGCGACTCTGAAAAACGCAGGCGAAGTCCTCGGGCCTGTTCGCAGCTGGCTACATCCCGATGGTTGTGGCAGTTGCGAGGTATTCGAG
Organism: Pseudomonas sp. UYEF17; assembly: GCF_040546125.1. Lineage (NCBI taxonomy): Bacteria > Pseudomonadati > Pseudomonadota > Gammaproteobacteria > Pseudomonadales > Pseudomonadaceae > Pseudomonas > Pseudomonas sp. UYEF17. The sequence goes on along the minus strand of NZ_JBEPNE010000004.1, from coordinate 183,146 downwards.
CGAGAACCCATGGCTGGCGAACTGGCCGTCCCCGAGGCCGTAAGGGCGACCCAGCACGTCGCACCACAGATCATTCAACTGCTCGGCGCCTGGCATCGCCTGAGTGCCGTGCAGCATCCCCATGCACCCTGGCACTTCGCAGGTTCCTCAGGCTTGCCGGAAAACGCCCCCACCCATGCCATGAACCTGATCCTCAAGGCGTTCAAGCAGGGCCTGCGCGACCGCGCCGATATCCAGTGCATGAGCCTGCACATGCTCATGATCCACCCACTGCTCCTTCAGCACCCGACCATCCAGCACGAGGTGGAAAAGGCAGCGGCCGGCGAGCAACGCCTGGCGGACCGCTTCGCCAGCTACGACGACTGCACCTGGTCGCACATCGTCGCCGGCCTGCCGAAGGCAAGGAGTTACTCATGAGCATCAGCAAAGCCATCCACATCGCCATGCAGGAAGAGATCCCCAACACCTACGGCACCTGTAATGCCTGCGAACGCTCCGGCCTGCCAATTCTGCTGCTGCGCGAGGCCTACGCCCCGCGCCCGGATACAGGGCGCCCCTATCGCCTGGCAGACGATAGCGAAATCATCTTCCACCCGATGCACACCGACCAGTTGCGCCTCCTGCGCCAGGGTTATGTCTACGTACTGCTCGACCAGGAAATCTGGCAGGCCTACGAGGTAGCGGCGGAAGGTACCTTGCAGCGCTTTCCGGTATCGCAGATGCCCTTCGGGCCACCCAGGTCGTTACCCAAGGCATGCGCCACCGAAGGCCACGATGTAATCGCCTCGTTCATCAACATCGATACCCTGCTCTACCGCAAGGCCTGGATCGCCTTCGCCAACGACCCCTGGCCCCGTGCGGTACTCGACCGCTATCGGCAAGGCATCGCCGACAGTGACCCGGGCACCCTCGCCCGCTTCGTCGAGGTGGACCTGAACACCGCACGCAACGACCCTGCCAGCCTCGGCATCGCCATGACCGACAGCTTCCGCTTCGGCCTGGAACAGGTGCTGGAGTTTTCCACCTTTTCCTCTGCCAGGTTTACCAGCGTTCATGGCTTTTACAGCCGCCTGGGCCGCTGGCATGAAACCCGCACGCATGTGCGCAATGTCATCCAGCAGGAACAACTGCCCAATGGCCTGCTGGCGCTGACGCTGCCCGACCCGGTCGGCATGGTCATGGAGCTCAACGCGCAACGCACTGGCTGGGTGCAGGCCCTGCAGGAATGGCGGGCGCAGCCGCAGCGGCACTTCGAATACTTCACCTCGCAAGCACTACTGGGCATCCGCGAATTGCACGCTGCCATGGCGGCCGTGCAGGGTGCCGAGGACGCGCAGCGGGAAGCCCGGCAGGTCGAGCAATGGAACGACAGCCCGATCGCGGCCAAGGCTTATCTGCCGCCGATGGACATCGACGCGCAGACCGAACGCAACACCGCGCGCAAGCAGCAGGACGCCCGCGAGCGGCTGGAAGAGCGTTACGACGAAAGCGCCCGCGCCGCGTTCCAGGCCGATTACGACCGCGAACTGAAAAACTGGCAGTCGATGATCGACCAGGTTGGCGATCTGTATGCGCGGCACTATGCCAAGCGGGCGTTTCAGCAGATCGGCTACTACGACTATGACGCGACCTCCCCTGTTTCGGTGGAGTACTTCATCCAGATGATGGCCGCCTGCCTGGCCGGCGGGCCCACTGAAACCCTGCCGCAGGAGGGTCAGCCGCTCGGGATCACCCAGCATATCTGGCAGCAGCTGCTGGAAGACGACCGCAGCCTGCTTTACCAGGCACTACTGGCCAAGAACCAGAAGCTGATGCAGCAGGTGGCCAGCGCGCTGTCCGGGGACGACTTCGGCAAGGTGTACGACATCATCAAGGGCATCGCCGGTACCGCCGATGGCCAGTTGCTGATGATCAAGCCGATACAGGATGCCGTTGGCCAGTTGCTGGCCGCGACCAACAGCGCCGGGAATGCGCTCAGCCAGCACCTGAGTGAACGGACCAAGACCCTGATCGGCCATGTGCATCGCTCGGCGTTTGCCCTGTTTGCGGGGCAGCAGGTAACGCCGCTGCGGGTGTCGCTGACAGTGGGCGAATACATGAGCCTGCTCAATGAAGCCCTGGAGGCGCGGACCGATGCGTTTCTGCAGCAGGTAGACAAGCAGTTCCGTGACCCACTGGGCCGCAAGGTGCGGGCCATGGTGCTGAGTGGCGCGATCAATATTGCGGCAGCGGGTAACCGTAGCCAGATGATCGAGGTGATGCTCTGGACGTTGGAAAGCGCCGAGAGTTTGCAGGCGCGGTTGGTGCAGTTGCGCGAGGGTGCAGCCGGCGGCGTCGGGGCGCTGGTACGCAATGTTGCGATTGGTGCGGGTACGCTGCGTGCGCAGGTTTCCGATGGTTTGAAAATCAGCTCGATAGCCGCACAAAACATGGCGAGTGATGCTATGCGCAGCATGCGGGATGCGGCGACTAGTACCGGAAGTGTAGGCCTGCTCCTTACCTTGGGCAGTATATGGTTTCAGCAGGACAGCCTGGGCAAGAACTATCGAGCGCTGCATGAAACAAATACAAACAACCCGGAGGTGCTCGCAACAATCTGGTCATCATCGCTTGGGGTACTTGGGGCAAGTGTTGAAACAGCAGGTTTCACCATAGCGCTGGTACGTCCCAATCCAGAATGGCCTGGAACAATCACCAATTCATCGTTGGCAAGCAAATTAGCCAGGTATGGTGGTGCCATCACAGCTATGGCAGGCCTCATGGATGGAGCCCAGTATGCCTTTGCAACTTTCCGCACAATTGAAAATGGCGACAATACGGCCTCATCAAAATATCGTATTGCCAGCGCAACAGCGTTTCTATCGACACTTTCTGGAGTAGCTGTGGCATTCGGAAAAGCCGCTCTGCTCGGCCCCCTTGGCATTACGATAGTGCTAGTACTGGCCACATACACATTAGCCACAATAGCAAAACGGAAAGAGTCAACGCCTACGGAGCTATGGTCAAGGCGCTGTAGATGGGGCATTCCAACAGCGCAACGTGCGTGGTCCGAAGCCGAGCATCTTGACGCTGCGATTGGAGCTCTCAATGCCGCAACTCTTGGTGTCCAGGCAGATGCTAGAGTCAACCTTAGCTTGGCATCGAATGTTCATCTTGATACTGCCGCTCCGGAAGGAACGATCATTAGCGATGGTCACGCGGTACCTGCAGTTTTCATGCTCGACTTCCACTTTACCTTACCAAACTATCAAACCAACCGATCTTACTACCGCTGGGAATTACATCTTTATCAATCCGGGTTACACGAAAACACAATAATCCTCTCAGGCGAGAGCGCACCAAACTCCGCACTAACGATCACACAACCCAGCAATGTAAATATTTTTCCACTTGACAATGGCAAACGACACCTGAGCAAATTCGACAGCGAACGAGGAGTATTTACCACCCAATATTCCTTACCGCTGCATGACAACCACCACATTCGCGACATCAAATTCATCTTAGATTATCGCCCGAATAAAAATGACGATACAGGTAATGCACGCCTGGAGATCAAAGAAAATAAAATAAAAATCAAGGACCTCTGACAATATGAATCGCCCACTATTAAATCCACCTAGCCCACGCTGGATAAAGGACCTACCCACACCTTGTGAGTCGCCTACTGTAGAACCCCTCATGAAAAAACAAGCACCGAATCATCAGTGTGCAATCTACTTAGAGATCGCCCGACAAAGCACTACACCGCGATGTGCAAGCTCAATACTTACCGTGATACTATGCATTCCACTCACGCTCAATATTTATTTAATGCTCTCCTCACTCGACATCAAAAATCCAGAATCCATAATATATTCGACCCTTGAGCTCATGCTGATAACCTGGGGAGTTGCCACAGGAATTCTTATTGATACTACGCCACCACTCGACGAACCTATCAGATTCAACCGCCTCCGCCAAAAAATCTACGCCTACAACTTTATGCGCCAGTGGTGGAATCCTTTCGACATGGGCAAAATCGCAGCCGTGAGTTACGACTGGTCGCAAGTCCGAGCTGAATTGTGGGCACAAACCAGAAGTGGGCTCATTGTCAGATGGGGCGTCATGCTTTCAATCGTCGCACCGGGCACGAACAATGTTATCGATCGTTTCCACCTGAGTATGATGGGTACCGATGAGCTTACGTGGGCCTATATCTGCACCTACATGCAAGAAGGCCCCTCGGCACTACCCCCGCCCGGCACACCTAAAGACCATGACGATATTCTCTGGTGTGAGTTCGCCCTGCGCTTGGCCCCCCGAGTAGCGTGGCCAACGGAAATGGATCTGGAGTCGAGAACCGCCCCCTGAGGTTGGAACAGAGGGAAAGTGAAACAGTCATCAGTGATAGCAGTACGGTGGCCGTAGGCTTTCTACTGAACGCTTATCAATGGAAGCTGGACTTGCCTTGTTTATTGGCCTGGTCCTGATTACAAGTCAGCTCGAGCACAGATAACAATGACAGAGAACAACATCAGATCTTTGGAGCACCTCAATTGGCCTCCCCATTACTAGTCCCTCCTTGCGCTGGCTGGAAGGAGGATCTGCCTGGCCCAGCCACTCCTCCAGCCGTTGACAGGAATTTGGGCAGGCAGATACCAAACCATCAAGATACGATTTACCTTGAAGTGCCTCGGTCTCCTATTTCACCTAGAGGTATCCTCTCGGCACTCTCCGTACCTGCGGCCATATTTACGCTGCAGGTTCCTCACATGATCTTCAAAAGCTGGAGTATTGGCAGCATAGAGCTAGTCATCATTGGAATTCTTGTACTGCTCCTTGGCGTCTGGTGTACATTTTTTGGATACCAAGTTGATATATGCCCCCCTCGCGACCTACCCATCAGGTTCAACCGTGCACGCCAGAAAATCTACGCCTACAACTTCAAACGCCAATGGTGGAACCCCTTCGACAAAGGCAAGGTCGTGCCGGTCAGTTACGACTGGTCCCAAGTCCGCGCCGAGCGCTGGTCACAAACCGGCGCCCTGCCAAACGGTGGGGTCATTTTCAAATGGGGTGTCATGTTGCCCATCGTCGCGCCGGGCACGAACAACGTCATCGACCGTTTTCACCTGAGTACGATGGGTGCCGACCAGCATGCCTGGGCCTACATCTGCACCTACATGCAGGAAGGCCCCTCAGCCCTGCCACCACCCGGCCCCCCCAAGGATCACAACGATGTGCTCTGGTGTGAGTTCGCCCTGCGCCTGGCACCCCGAGTAGCGTGGCCAGCGGAAATGGATCTGGAGTCGAGAACCGCCCCCTGAGCTTACTGTCTTGCGCTGCTTGCTCTGGCCCCATCGCCGGCATGCCAGCTCTCATAGAACTGCACATGACTCATTGAATTAGCAGGGACTCTGTGGGAGCGGCTTCAGCCGCGAACACCGGCGCAGCCGGTGCCATGCACCGCGTTGGATTCTTCGCGGCTAAAGCCGCTCCCACAGGGTACGCGGGCCGCTTGCGAATTCAGTTTTCTACGCGACAGCGCAGCCCAAAGGGCTGGGCAATCTCTCTTGGACTGCACATGACTCATTGAATTAGCAGGGACCCTGTGGGAGCGGGCATGCCCGCGAACACCGGCGCAGCCGGTGCCATGCATCGCGCTGGATTCTTCGCGGGCACGCCCGCTCCCTCAGGGGTTACATGGTCGGCGCCACCAACCTGTATCCCACCCCTGGCTCGGTGATGATGAACCGCGGTGCCGTGGGGTCATCGCCCAGCTTCTGCCGCAGATGCCCGACCACGATCCGCAGGTAATGGGTGTCATCCACATGGGTAGGCCCCCAGATATCCTTGAGCAGTTGCTGCTGGGTAATCACCCGCCCCGGGTGCCCGGCCAGCTGCGCCAGCAGCGCATACTCCTTGCGGGTCAGCGCCACTTCCACGCCATCCAGGGTCACCCGGCGAAAGGCAAAGTCCACCATCAACGGCCCAAAACTGGCCGCCACTTCCGAGCCACCGGCCTGCGGCACCTGGCGCAGCAAGGCGCGCACCCGCGCCAGAAACTCCTGGATGCCGAACGGCTTGGTCACATAGTCATTGGCGCCACCATCCAGCGCATCGACCTTCTGCACTTCACTGGCGCGCACCGACAACACCAGCACCGGCACCGCGCTCCATTCGCGCAAGTCACGCAGTACCTGCTGGCCGTCCATGTCCGGAAGGCCCAGGTCAAGCACCACCAGGTCCGGCTTGCCCAAGGCCGCCTGGGCCAGCCCTTCCGTGCCGGTGGCGGCCTCGAGCACCTTGTAGCCTTGCGAGGCCAGGCTGATACGCAGGAACTTGCGGATCTGCGGTTCATCGTCGATGACCAGAAGGGTGGCGGACTGACTCATGGGGTTTCGCTTTCGGTTTCAGGTTGAGGAGGCAGCGGCAAGCATAAAGTGATGCTGGTGCCCTGGCCATCGATGCCTTCACCCACCAGGATTTGCCCGCCATGGGCGCCGATCATGCCCTGGCAGATCGCCAGGCCCAGGCCGGTGCCCTGCCCGCCGCGGTCGCCGCGAGCGGCGGTGTAGAACATGTCGAAGATCTTCTCGCGGTCTTCCACGGGAATGCCGGGGCCCTGGTCGCTGACGGCAAAGCATAACCGGGCGTCCTGCACCGACACCTGCAGCTCCAGCCGGCCATTGGCTGGCGAGAAGCGCGCGGCGTTTTCCAGCACGTTGACCAGGGCCTGCTCGATCAACGCCGCATGCACGAACAGCAACGGCAGCTCGGCCGGCACATCAGTGTGTACCCGCAGCGGCGCCAGCATCGCGCGAAGGCGGTTGAGCGCGCTGCCGACGATGTCGGCCGGGGCCACCCAGTCGCGGGCCAGCTTGAGGCCGCCGTGGCCCAGGCGGGTCATGTCGAGCAGGTTCTGGATGTAGCGGTCGAGGCGTTCGGCCTCGTTGCGGGTACCCTCCAGCAGTTCGCGGCGGTCGGCGGTGGGGATCGCCTCGCCCAGCGCCAGCAGGCTGTCGATGCTGCCGCGCATGGCGGTCAGCGGGGTGCGCAAATCATGGGAAACGGACGCGAGCAAGGCGCTGCGCAGCTGCTCGGTTTCACCATGCAGGCGCGCGGCCTCCAGCTGTTCGGCCAGGCGCGCGCGGGCCAGGGCCTGGGCCAGTGGCTGACCAAGGGCGGTGAGCAGGCGCCGGCGCGGGTCGCTGAGCGGCTGGCCGGAACGTGGGCGCACCCCGAGCAATGCCAGGGGCTGTTCATCCACCGCCAGCGGCCACCACCACCAGCGGCCATTGGGCAGGGTGTCGCTGCCATGACCGGCGGCCTGGCCGTGCTGCCAGGCCCATTCTGCGGCGGCGCGTTCGTTATCGCTGAAGGCATGAGCTTCGCCGCTGGCCACCTGCAACTGGCCTTCGACATTGCGCTCCAGCAGGCACACCTGCATGTCCTGCCAACCGTCCAGGTGCTGGCCGGCGGCGTTGAACACCGCCTGGCGGTCGGTGGCCACGGTCAGCCGGCGCGACAGGTCGAGCAACTGGCTGGTCTGCGCCTGGGTCTCGCGCAGCGCCTGCAACTGGCGGCGCTGACGGGCAGCCAGGTTGCCGGTGAGTGCTGCCATCAACAGGAAGAACACCAGGGTCAGCACGTCCTCTTCGCGCTGGATCCTGAACGACAGGTTGGGCGGGATGAACAGGAAGTCGTAGGTCAGGAACGACAGCACCGCGCAGGCCAGCGCAGGCCCCAGGCTGCTGCGCACCGCCACCAGCAACACCGCGGCCAAAAACACCAGCGAGATGTTGGGCAGGGCCAGCACGCTCGACACCGCCCAGGCCAGGCCCGCGGCCATGACCGTTGCCAGCAGCGCCAGCAGGTAATGGCGCCAGACCCACACCCGCCGCACCGCCGAACGCGGCGCTTGCGGCTGCGCGTCGCGGTCCAGCACGTTGATTTCCAGGCCGTGGCTTTCGCGCAGCAGCCGCGCGGCCACACCGGCACCGAACAGGCGCCGGCGCAGGCGGTCGCGGGACTGCCCGACCAGCACCAGGCTGGCCCGCCGTTCGGCGGCATGCTGGATCAGCGTGCGCACCACTTCGCCGGCACGCAGCAGTACCACCTCCCCGCCCAGGCGTTCGGCCAGTTGCTGGGCAGCTTGCAGACGCTGGCGTGCGGTTTCGTCGCGCAGGCGGCCGTTGTCCACGTGCACCAGGCTCCAGGGCAGGTGGCGGCGTTGCGCCACGCGGCTGGCATGGCGCACCAAACGTTCCGCCTGGTCGTCGCCATCCACGCCCACCAGCAAGCGCCCACGCAGGGCCGGGGCTTCCTGGCCGCGTTGGCGATAACCGTGGGCCAGGTCGGCATCCACCTGGGCAGCGGCGGTCTGCATGGCCAGTTCGCGCAGGGCGGTAAGGTTGGTTTGCGAGAAGAACGCATCGATGGCGGCCCGCGCCTGCTCGGGCACGTACACCTTGCCTTCGCGCAGGCGTTCGAGCAGCTCACGGGGTGGCAGGTCGATCAGCACCAGCTCGAAGGCTTCCTGCAGTACCCAGTCCGGCAGGGTTTCGCGCACTTGCACGCCGGTAATGTCGCGGACCTTGTCGTTGAGGCTTTCCAGGTGCTGGACGTTGACCGTGGTGTACACATCGATGCCGGCGGCCAGCAGTTCCTGTACGTCCTGCCAGCGTTTGGCGTGGCGGCTGCCGGGCGCATTGGTGTGGGCCAGTTCGTCGACCAGTACCAGGGCCGGCGCGGCCTTGAGCAAGCCGTCGAGGTCCATTTCCTCGAGGGTGACGCCGCGGTACTGGCTGCGCAGCAGGGGCTGCTGCTGAAGGCCAGCGAGCAATACCTCGGTTTCGGCACGGCCATGGGTTTCGACCACCCCGGCCAGCACCTGCACGCCCTGGCGTTGCTGGGCGTGGGCGGCCTGGAGCATGGCGAAGGTCTTGCCGACGCCCGGGGCGGCGCCAAGGAACACCTTCAACCGCCCCCGGCCGCTTCGCGGGAGGGTAGCCAACAGCGCGTCTGCGCGGGCGGAGTCACTCATCTTTCATCCTTTGGTGTGGCGGCGTCCTGCAGCCTCTTTTGGGCCTGCTTTGCAGGCCTTCGCGGGCTTGCCCGCTCCCACAGGGTGATCGCAATACTCGGAAGCTGCGCTGTACCTGTGGGAGCGGGCAAGCCCGCGAAGGGCCGCAAAGCGGCCCCGATATCAGTGGCCCAGATGCTCAAGTGCCTGGTTCAAGGCCAGCACATTGACCACCGGCGGGCCGATCAATGGGTGGAGGGTGGCCTCTTCCAGCAAGCCTTGCAAGCGCTCCACCGGCAACTGCCGTGCCGCCGCCACCCGCGGGATCTGGTAGGCCACGGCCTCCGGCGGCAGGTGCGGGTCGAGGCCGCTGCCCGAGGTGGTGAGCAGCGCCTGGGGCACCGGCCCCTGCTGCGCCTGGTACAACGCAGCCGCATCGCCCTTGACCCGCTCGGCCAGCGCCGGGTTGCTCGGCGACAGGTTGCTGGCGCTGCTGGCCACGGTGGCGTATGCGCCTGCCGATGGCCGCGCGTGGAACCAGCCATCGCCCTGGAAATCCTGGGCAATCAGCGCCGAACCGCGCACCTGGCCCCAGTCATCGCGTACCAGGCTGCCATTGGCCTGGCTGGGGAAAGCCACCTGGGCAATACCGGTCACCGCCAGCGGATACATCGCGCCGGTCACCAGGGTCATCAACAGGGCCAGGCTCAATGCCGGGCGTACATAAGCATTCATGGTGGCCTCCTCAGACCAGGTGCAGGGCATTGAGCAGCAGGTCGATCAGCTTGATCCCGGCAAACGGCACGACAATGCCGCCCAACCCGTAGATCAGCAGGTTGCGCCGCAGCAGGTGCGCCGCACTGGCCGCCTGCACCCGCACGCCGCGCAGCGCCAGCGGGATCAGCACGATGATGATCAGCGCGTTGAACACGATGGCCGACAGAATCGCACTCTGCGGGCTGGCCAGGTGCATCAGGTTGAGCACGCCCAGCTGCGGGTAGATGGCAGCGAACAGCGCCGGCAGGATGGCGAAGTACTTGGCCACATCGTTGGCGATGGAGAAGGTGGTCAACGCGCCGCGGGTCACCAGCAGCTCCTTGCCGACCTGCACCACATCCAGCAACTTGGTCGGGTCGCTGTCCAGGTCGACCATGTTGGCCGCCTCGCGCGCGGCCTGGGTGCCGTCGTTCATGGCCATGCCCACGTCCGCCTGGGCCAGGGCCGGGGCGTCGTTGGCGCCGTCGCCGCACATGGCCACCAGGCGGCCGTCGTTCTGCTCCTGGCGGATGCGCGCCAGCTTCTTCTCTGGCGTGGCCTCGGCCAGCACGTCATCCACGCCGGCCTCGGCAGCGATGGCAGCAGCGGTCAGCGGGTTGTCGCCGGTCACCATCACCGTGCGGATGCCCAGCTTGCGCAGCTCGGCAAAGCGCTCGCGGATGCCGGGCTTGACCACGTCCTTGAGGTGGATCACGCCGAGCAGGCGCTTGTCGATGCACACCAGTAACGGTGTGCCGCCGCTCTGGGCAATGCGCTCCACTTCACGGGCCAGCGCCAGGGGCATTTCCAGGCGTTGCATGCCAACGAATGCCAGCACGGCGTCGACGGCGCCCTTGCGGTAGCGGTGCTGCTGCAAGTCGATACCCGACAGGCGCGTCTCGGCGCTGAACGCCACCGCCTCGAACTGCCCGGCGGCCGGTTCGACGAAGTCATGCAACTGGCGCAGGTACTCGACGATCGACTTGCCCTCGGCGGTGTCGTCCGCCAGCGAGGCCAGCAAGGCGCCCTCCCCCAGCTCGCGGGCGGTGATGCCCGGTGCCGCGTGCAGCGCACTGCAGCGGCGGTTGCCGAAGGTAATGGTGCCAGTCTTGTCGAGCATCAGCGTATGCACGTCACCGGCCGCCTCCACCGCCCGGCCCGAGCGGGCGATGACGTTCAGCCGCACCAGCCGGTCCATGCCGGCAATGCCGATGGCCGACAGCAGGCCGCCAATGGTGGTGGGGATCAGCGTTACCAGCAATGCGGCGAGAAAGATCAGCGGCAGGCTGCCACCGACAAAGTGGGCGAACGGCTGCAGGGTCACCACCACGATCAGGAAGATCAGGGTCAGGCCGATCAGCAGGATGTCGAGGGCGATCTCGTTCGGGGTCTTCTGCCGCTTGGCGCCTTCGACCAGGGCAATCATGCGGTCGAGGGTCGATTCGCCCGGGTTGCTGGTGATGCGGATCAACAACCAGTCGGAGACCAGCCGGGTATTGCCGGTCACCGCCGAGCGGTCGCCGCCGGACTCGCGGATCACCGGCGCGGACTCGCCGGTAATGGCGGCCTCGTTGACCGCAGCGATACCTTCGAGCACCTCGCCGTCACCGGGGATCATTTCGCCGGCCACCACGCGCACCACATCGTCCTTGCGCAGCGCGCTGGCCGCGACGGTCTCGTAGCTGCCATCGCGCTTGCGACGCTGGGCGGTCAGGCCCTGGCTACCGGCCTTGAGGCTGTCGGCGCGGGCCTTGCCACGGCCTTCGGCAAGGGCCTCGGCGAAGTTGGCGAACAGCACGGTGAACCACAGCCACAGGGCGATCTGCACGGCAACGCCGGTGCTCACGCCACTGCCGGGGGCGAAGCACAAGACGGTGGTCAGCACAGCGGTCAGGGCGACTACCAGCATCACCGGCGAGCGCTTGAGCTGGCGCGGGTCGAGCTTGACGAATGCCTGCACCAGCGCCGGGCGCCACAACGCGGCGAAGCGGGTCTGGTCCTTGGCACTATGCCGAGTTTGTACTTCAGGAATGGGCATGTTCATGGTCGGTCCTCAAAAACCCAGGCTCAAGTGTTCGGCGATCGGCCCAAGGGCCAGGGTCGGCAGGAAGGTCAGGCCACCGACCAGCAGGATGGTGACCAGCAGCAGGCCGGTGAACAGCGGGCCATGGGTGGGGAAGCTGTTCAGCCCCTGGGGCGCGCTTTTCTTCGCCGCCAGGCAGCCGGCCAGCGCCAGCACCGGCAGGATGTAGCCGAAGCGGCCGACAAGCATGGCCAGGCCGATCATCAGGTTGTGGAACACCGTGTTGGCACCGAAGCCGGCAAAGGCCGAGCCGTTGTTGGCCGTGCCCGAGGTGTAGGCGTACAGCAGTTGGCTGAAGCCATGCGCACCCGGGTTGCTGACCGCACCCGCCGGGCCCGGCAGGCTGGCGGCGATGGCGCCGAGCACCAGCACGCCGACCGGCATCACCAGCAGGGTCGCCACCAGCAACTGCACCTCGCGGGCCTGCAGCTTCTTGCCCAGGTATTCCGGGGTGCGGCCGATCATCAGCCCGGCCAGGAACACCGCGATCAGCACGAACAGCAGCATGCCGTACAGCCCTGCACCGACGCCGCCAAAGATCACCTCACCGACCATCATGTTGACCATCGCCACCATGCCGGTCAGCGGGTTGAGGCTATCGTGCATGGCATTGACCGAACCGTTGGAGGCAGAGGTGGTAGTCACTGTCCACAGCACCGAACCGGTGGTGCCGAAGCGGCTTTCCTTGCCCTCCATGGGGGCGCTTTGCTGTACCTGCGCGCCCTCGAGGGCCGGGTTGGGCTGGTACTCGGACCACAACGCCGTGCTGCCCCCGATCAGGAACAGGGCAAGCATGCAGGCGAGGATGGCGCGGCTCTGGCGCAGGTCCTTCACGTAGTGACCAAAGGTGAACACCAGCGCCACCGGAATGAGGATGATCGAAGTCACCTCGAACAGGTTGCTCCAGGCCGTGGGGTTCTCGAACGGGTGCGCCGAGTTGACCCCGAAGAAGCCACCGCCGTTGGTACCCAGCTGCTTGATGGCGATCTGGCTGGCGGCCGGGCCCAGCGGGATGGTCTGCTCGGTGCCTTGCAGGGTGACCGCGTGGGCGTAGTCGGCCAAGGTTTGCGGTACGCCCTGCCATACCAGCAGCAACGCCAGCAGCAGGCACAGCGGCAGCAGGCCGTAGAGGGTGGCGCGGGTAATGTCGACCCAGAAGTTGCCCAGCGTCGTGGCGCTGCGCCGGGCGATGCCGCGGCACAGGGCGACCAGCACGGCCAGGCCGGTGGCGGCGCTGACGAAGTTCTGCACGGTCAGGCCGAGCATCTGGCTCAGGTAGCTGACCGACGCCTCACCGCTGTAGGTCTGCCAGTTGGTGTTAGTGACGAAGCTGACCGCGGTATTGAACGCCAGCGACCATTCCTGGCCGGGCAGATGCTGCGGGTTGAATGGCAGGTAGCCCTGCAACAGCAGCACGGCGAACAGCAGCAGGAACCCGGCCAGGTTGAAGGCCAGCAGGGCCAGGGTGTACTGCTGCCAGTTCTGTTCCTGGTCGGCGCGCACGCCCGCCAGCCGGTAGCAGGTTTGCTCGACCGGGCCCAGCAGGGGCGACAGCCAGGTGCGCTGGCCTTCCATGACCTTGAAGTAGAACCGCCCGAGCCAGGGTGCCGGCAGCAGCACGATGGCGAAAAATGCCAACAGCAAGGCGAAGTCGTAACTGTGCATGGCCACTCCCTAGCTGCGATCGGCGCGCAGCAGCGCCACCAGCAGATAAAACGCCAATGCCACTGCCAGCAGCAGTGACAGCCCGTCGAGCATGTTCATGTGTGGTTCTCCCCGTAGTGCGGCTTGGGCCGCTTTGGGGAAATTGTCCGAGCGAGGGGCGTAAAGGGGCGAGACTGGGAGGTGGGGATGGCGATAAAGAAGGCGTAAAGATCGGGAGTTGAGGTTGCCTGAACCGGCCTCTTCGCGGGTAAACCCGCTCCTACAGGGACCGCACCGCTCTCCCGGGCTGTGGAGATCCTTGTGGGAGCGGGTTCACCCGCGAAGAGGCCAGTACAGGTTTACTGCTGAGGCGGCTGCGGGACGGCGTTGCGGCTCCAGTCCAGCAGCAGGCTGTAGCCGACCGCCAGCAAGGTCGGCCCGATGAACAGGCCAATGAAGCCAAAGGCGATCAGGCCGCCGAACACGCCCAGAAGCACGATCACCAACGGCAGGTTGCCGCCACGGCTGATCAGGTACGGTTTGAGTACGTTGTCCACGCCACTGATGATGAAGGTGCCCCAGGCTCCCAGGAACACCGCCATGCCGTATTCGCCTTTCCATACCAGCCAGCCGGTGGCCGGAATCCATGCTAGTGGCGGGCCCATGGGAATCAGGCTGAGCATGAAGGTCACCAGGCCCAGCACAATGGCCCCGGGCACACCGGCAATCAGGAAGCCGATCAATGCAAGCACGCCCTGCGCGGCGGCTGTACCGATCACCCCGTTGACCACCCGCTGCACCGTACCGGCGACCAGCTCCAGGTAGTACTCGGCACGGTCGCCCATCAGGCGGTGCAGCAAGCGCAGGACGAACGCCGACAAGCGCGGGCCATCGCGGTAGAAGAAGAACACGAATACCAGGCTGAGGGTCAGCTCCAGCACGCCGCTGCCGATCTGCGCGCTGCGCGCCAGCAACCAGTTGCCCACCTGCCCCAGGTGCGGCTTGACCGAGGCCAGCAAGGCCGCGCCCTGCTGGTCCAGCGATTGCCACCAGCTGACCAGGCGCTCGCCAACCAACGGGATGCCACCCAGCCACGCCGGAGCATCGGGCAGGCCGTCCACCTGCACGTCACGCACGAACGCCGTCGCATCGCGAATGTGGTCGGCCAGGTTGAACCCCAGCCACACCAGCGGCAGCGCCACGATCAGGATCCAGGCAGTGGTCAGCAGGCTGGCCGCCAGGGTTTCGCGCCCGCCCAGCGCACGCGTCAGCAAGCGCATCAACGGCCAGCTGGCAAAGGCCAGGATGGCCCCCCACAACAGCGCTGAAATGAAAGGTGCCATTACCCACAGGCCGGCACCCAGCAGCGCCAGCAGCAGAATCTGGACCAGCAAGCGGTCATTGTTAGCCATGGTGGTGCCCGTTCAACGGATCAGTTCAAGGTGCAGGCCGTCGGTAGGCGCGCTACCGACTTCGAGGCGGCCATTGCGCACCCCCGCCTTGACCAAGGCCTCGCGCCAGGCTTCAGCCTGGGCGCCACTGAGGCTGGCACGCAGGGTGCTGTCGAGGTTCAGGCTGCGGGCCAACAGGTTCGCCCAGGCGTCTTGCGGTGCGGCCAGGTCAGGGTAGTCGAGCTTGCCGGTGTCGCGCATTTCGCGCAGCACCGTGGCGGCGGTCGGCAGCAGTTCGCCCAGCGGGCTGCCGGCGACGAACTCTTCCACGTGCAGGTAGGCGCGGCGGTTGCCGCGGGTGACGCTGTACAGCGCGACCAGGGTATCGGCCTGCTCCGCCGAGCGGCGCAGCAGGATGAACGCCTGCTGCTCGTCGCCGCCGTTGAGGCGGGCATTGGCGAACACATCATTGGCCCACAGGCTGGCCTCGCCGCAATCGCGGCCCTGGCACCAGAACAGCGGGTAGCCGCCGTCGCGCTGCAGTGCTTCGCGAGCGCTGGTGAAGGCTTCGCGGGCGGTACGCTCGACCGGCAGTTCGTAGGTTACCGAGCTGACCTGGCCACGGCTTTCGACCTTGTCCTCGACCCGCAGGCGGCCGCTGATCTTGCGCAGCGGGCCCATGGGGTAGACACGCTCCTGCTCCACGGCCGGGCGCTGGTCGACCACCTTGGCGTCCACCGGTACCGGCAGGCTGCCGGCCCACAAAACGGGGCTGGCGAACACCAGGCAGGCAGCGAAGGCATTACGGATGGCAACAGGCGCGCTCATTGGCGAACCAGGCGGCGCTCAGCGCCGAGGTGAAGCTCCAGGATGTCTGGCAGTTGCATGGTTGTCTCCCTGTTCAACCCGCCAAGCCTCGACACTTGTCCGGTGCAAGTCAAGCAAAGCCAAAGAAGCGATTGAAACAGTCTGCGACAAGGGCCGCGCCCTGCTCATCGTTCAGGTGCAGGTGATGGCCACCGGGCAGCGCCACCTGCTCGAAGGGTAGCTGCTCCAGCAACCCTGTGTGGCGGGCCAGCATGCCGTCGGCAGCCACCACCAGGCGCGCCGGGCAACTTACCCGGCGCACGTAGGCCATGGCCTGGGCCTCGCTCAGGCGCACTGGCGAAGGCAGGGTCAGGCGGCTGTCGCTGCGCCAGCTGTAACCGCCGGGCACCGGCATCAGGCCACGCTGGGCCAGCAGCTCGGCTGCCTCGCGGCTGACCGCGACCATGCCTTTCATGCGCGCCTGCACGCCCTGCTCCAGTGTGGTGTACACCGACTTGCGCTTGCCATCCAGGCGCAACTGGGCCTGCAGTGCCATGCCCAACCGCTCGCCGGCGTCCTGCTCGGCGCCGGTCGGCGGGATGACGCCGTCAATCAGGGCCAGATGGCTGACCCGCTCCGGCAGCGCGCCAGCCAGTTGCACGGAAATGATTGCCCCCAGCGAATGGCCCAGCAGGGCGAAACGTTGCCAACCCAGCTGCTCGGCCACCCGCAGCACGTCATGGGCGTAGTCGGCCAGGGCATAGCCGGCGCCGAGCGGCCGGTGCTCGGAGTAACCATGCCCGGCCAGGTCCAGGGCGACGATGCGCAGGCCTTTCAGCTGCGGCGCCAGGCGGGCGAAGCTGTTGGCGTTGTCCAGCCAGCCATGCAGGGCGATTACCGGCAGCCCGTCCTCGGGGCCGAACAGGTGCGCCGCCAGTTCGATATGGCCCAGGCTCAGGCGGATTTCCTCGACCTGCGCGCTCATGCCTGGCTCCAGCGGTCGAACAGCCCCTTGATCAGGCTGGCGGTGTCGGTTGGCCGCTCCAGCGGGAACATGTGGCCACCCGGCACGCTGTGGAACTCGCCCCTGGGCATGCCGCGCACAGCCAGTGTGTGGTGGCGGCGAATGACGTTGCTGCGGTCGCCACGGACCATGGCCAGCGGCACCTGCAATTGCCGCGCGGGCGCAGGGCTGGTATGCGGGATGCTGCGGTAGATGCTGATTTCCGTGGCTGGGTCGAAGCGCAGCTGCAGCCCCTGCTCCATCGCCTGCAGGCCGTGCTCTATGTAGGCATCGAGGCATTCGGGATCGAAATGGCGGAACAGTGACTTGCCGGCGAAATAGTCCCGGGCACTGTCGCGGTCATTGAAGGTTTCGCGGCGCCCCAGGGTGCGGCCAGCCGGGGTGATACGGTCAATGAAGCCGAAGCGCTTGGCGGTGCGCAGCAGCCACTGGTCGGCGCGGGTGAGCACCGGCGAGTCGAGCATCACCACGCCGCGGTAGTACTCGGGGCAGCGCAAGGCTGCGTGCAGGTGCAATACCCCGCCCAGCGAATGGCCGACGCCCCATACCGGCTGGTCCTGCCGGGCCAGGTGATGCAGCAGTTCATCGACCAGGCTCTGCCAGTTGTCGTCCACCGGAAAGCGCGGATCGTGGCCGTGCTGGGCCAGGTGCTGCACCTGGTAGTCCGGTGCCAGGGCGGCGAACAGCTTGCCGTAGGTGGCCGAGGGGAAACCGTTGGCATGGGCGAAGAAGATCTGCTGCGACATGGCGCCGGGTCCGGATGGGGGATGATGGCCCATTGTCGGTATCGCGGGGCAGTTCGGCAACGTCCGGAAAGGTCATCGGCGAGGGCTATCAGGTCAGGCTTGCGGGAGCCGGCACCGCCTTCAAGCCATGCATAGGGCCTGTAGGAGCAGCCTTGCGCTGCGAAGAGGCCATTACTGCCGGAGAAGAGCTTTTGCCCTGCCGGCCTCTTCGCAGCACAAGGCTGCTCCTACAAGAGACTGAGGTAGCCTGAGCAATGTTGTGCTCAGGCCGGCGAGTTGATCGCCTGAAGGGTCATCAACCCAGCCAGCGGCCAGTCCCCTTCCAGCTCCGCCAGGCTTGCAGTGCTCATGCCTGCCGGTTGCTGCTGGTGGCCATGCTGCAACGCCCCGACCAGGGTACCCACCAGCGGCTGGTGGCTGACCAACAGCACATGCTCCAGGCCCAGGCGCTCGATTTCGCCGATAACCTGCTGCAAATCACTGTCCGGCGTCAGCCAGGGCACGGTGCGCACCGGCTCGGCGAAGCCCAGGGTGTCATGCACCAGGGCGGCCGTTTGCTGGGCGCGTACGTAAGGGCTGGCGATGATCGCCTGCAGTGGCTGGCCCAGCAGGCGGGCGGCGCTGTGCAGCACCTGCTCGCGACCATGGGCGGTCAGTCGGCGCTCGGCATCGCTGTTGGCCCGCGGCTCCGCTTCACCGTGGCGCAGCACCCACAGCTTCACAGCTTGGGCTCCTCGTCACGCACCGGGTGCGGGGCCGGAGCCACCGCGTGCGGCACCTCGCCTTCCGGGGCACGCGGTGCCGGCCAGTCGGCGAACGGCCAGGGCTTCTGGTCGCTGTGGAAGCTGCCGAAGCGGCCGATCTGCGCCAGGTACTGGCTCAGGCTGTCGCCGAAGTTCATCAGGCTGGCGCTGGGGGCGCCGTACACCAGGCGGTAGATCAGTTGTACCAGCACCAGGCCACCGAGCAGCAGCTCGGCCAGCTGCCAGACCACCAGGAACACCACCATCCACAGGACCCGCAGGATGATCGACTCGCGCTGGGCGCGTTCGGGCGTATCGTTCATGTGTTGCTCCTTGCTGTTGTCAGAGCCGCTGAAGGCTCAGTTGAAACCGCTGATGGAAATGAAATCGACATCGGTCTTCGGCTCGGCACGCATCAGGTGCTCGATCACCTGGTTCAGCGTGCGGCCTTCGAACAGGATGGCATGCAGACCAGCCACCAGCGGCATGTACACCTGCACTTCCTGCGCCTTGGCCTTGAGCACCTTGAGGGTGTTGACGCCTTCGGCCACTTCGCCCAGGCGGTTGACCGCCTGCTCCAGGCTCAGGCCCTGGCCCAGGGCGTGGCCGACCTGGTAGTTGCGGCTCTTGGGCGAGGAGCAGGTGACGATCAGGTCACCGACACCGGCCAGGCCGAGGAAGGTCATGGGGTTGGCACCCTGGCTGACGGCGAAGCGGGTCATCTCGGCCAGGGCGCGGGTAATCAGCATGCTCTTGGTGTTCTCGCCCATGCCCAGGGCCACCGCCATGCCGGCGATGATGGCGTAGACGTTCTTCAGCGCCCCGCCCAGCTCGACGCCAAAGCGGTCGGCACTGGCATAGACGCGGAAGGTACGCCCATGCAGCACGGCCTGCACCTGCTGGCACAGTTTTTCGTCCTCGCTGGCAACCACCGTGGCGGTCAGCGCATGCTCGGCGATTTCACGGGCCAGGTTGGGGCCGGACAGCACGCCGATGCGAGCCTCGGGGGCGATTTCCTCGAGGATCTGGCTCATCAGCTTGAAGCTTTGCGCTTCGATGCCCTTGGTCAGGCTGACCAGGCCCTTGCCGCGCAGCAGCTCGGCATGCGGGGCCAGCACGCTGCGCAAGGCGCTCGATGGCAGGGCGACGAAAATCAGCTCGCTGGCCTGCAGGGTGGCCAGCAGGTCGCTGACCGGCTCGACGCCGTCGTGCAGGCGGATGCCCTTGAGGTAGCGCGGATTCTCGCGATTGACGCGCATGGCCTCGGCCTGTTCCGGGTCGCGCATCCATTGGCGCACCGGCACACCGTTTTCTGCCAGCAGGTTCGCCACGGCGGTGCCGAAGCTGCCGCCTCCCAGAACTGCAACAGGTTGCTGTTCAGTCATATCCAATCCGTTAAAGCCAAAAGTTAAGTGGCGACCCGGCCATTATACGGCTCGCCTGCTACAGAACCAGTGTCAGTACCGGCCCTTTCGCGGGCACGCCCGCTCCCACAGGGATAGCGCAGTCCTTCAGAGCGGCTGTGGGAGCGGGCGTGCCCGCGAAAGGGCCCGACAGGTAGAGCAGATCACTGGCAAAACCCCCACGGTCGGTTACCATGCCTGTTTCAATCCTGATACAAGGCCGCTTTGTGTTCCCTGGCACGCCCCCGTACCCGCGCCTGCTCATACTGACTGCCCTGCTCGGTGGCCCGGCCGTGGCCGATGACCTGTTCATCGACAACACGGACCTGCCGCAGGTTCTGACCGCCACACGCCTGAAACAATCCCCCGCCGCAGTCCCGGGCAGCATGACCGTGCTCGACAGCGAGCTGATTCGCGCCAGCGGTGCCCGCGACATCCCCGAGCTGCTGCGCCTGGTGCCGGGCATGATGGTGGGCTACAACGCCGGCAACCAACCCACGGTCAACTACCACGGCAGCAACGTCAACGATGCCCGGCGCATGCAGGTGCTGATCGATGGCCGTTCGGTGTACCGCGCCGGCCTGGCCACGGTGGACTGGAGCGA
This sequence comes from Pseudomonas sp. UYEF17, assembly GCF_040546125.1. Lineage (NCBI taxonomy): Bacteria > Pseudomonadati > Pseudomonadota > Gammaproteobacteria > Pseudomonadales > Pseudomonadaceae > Pseudomonas > Pseudomonas sp. UYEF17. The sequence continues at coordinate 162,938 of NZ_JBEPNE010000004.1, read as the reverse complement.
CATCCCCCTGGCCATGGAGGATATCGAGCGCATCGAGGTGTTCCGCGGCCCCAACACGGTCAGCTATGGCGCCAACGCGCTGATGGCGGTGGTCAACATCCTTACCCGCAACCCTGCCGACAGCCATGGCACGCGGCTGAAGATGACCCGCGGCCAGGACGGCATCAACGATTTCTACGCCAGCCACGGCTTCGGCTGGGATGGCGGCGACATGCGCCTGTCGCTGTCCGGCCAGCAGGACGATGGCTTCGACGAGAACCAGTTCGGCCAGGACTACCGCGACAGCCGCCGGCTGACCCGCTTCAATATCAACGCCAGCCACAGCCTGGCGATCGACCAGACCCTGGAATGGCAACTGGCGGCAAAGGAAGGCAGTAATCAGCGGCCCTATACCTATCAGCCGGTGTTCCCCTATGTAACCGAGCGGGGCGACAACGCCGACGTCAATGCTAAGGATTATGCCGGCTCCATACGCTGGAACATTGACTTAAATCCCGAGCATAGCCTGTACGTCCAGGGCTCGGCCCAGCATTTCGACCGCAAGCAGGTCTGGCGCGCCTGCGATGCGGCTCTGTCGTTCAGCCCCGAACTTACCCGTCTATGGCAGATGAACCCCAACTACGCCGAGCTGGTGGCACGCGGCGCCAACAACCCGCCCCCCAGCAGTAACCCCGAGGAGCAGGCTCTGGTCGATGTAATCAAGGACCAGTGGAACTATAAGGGCGGCAAGAACGTGGTCTGCGGCGACGTCGACCAGAGCACCCGCGAAACCCGCTACGACCTGGAAATCCAGGACACACTGAGCCTGACCGACAGCCTGCGTCTGCTCAGCGGCATGAACTACCGCTATGATCGTGCCGACTCGCAGACCTACTTCAACGGCAGCATCGACGACCAGACCTGGCGCCTGTTCGGCCAGTTGGAGTGGCGCGCCGACGAGCACTGGATCCTGCAGGGCGGTGCCATGTTCGAGGACTCGCGCCTGTCCGGCAGCTCGCTGACCCCGCGCGTGGCGATCAACTACCTGATCACCCCGCGCCACGGCCTGCGTGCGGTGTATTCCGAGGCCGTACGCTCGCCAGACATGTTCGAGAACAACGTCAACTGGAGCTACACGGTCAAGAACCTGACCCCGGACGCGTTCGGCCTGCAAAACGGCGAATACTTCGTCAAGACCCGTGGCCCGGGCGACCTCGACCAGGAACGCATGCGCTCGCGCGAGCTGGGCTACAACGGCTACTTCAGCGACATCGACCTGAACATGGATGTGAAGCTGTTCTACGACGAGATCACCGGAATGATCAGCGAGCCCCTGAAGAACAACCAGTACATCGCCAGCAACGCCAACAAGGCCCGTTTCAGCGGCAGCGAGGCGCAACTGGACTGGCGCCCGACCCTGCGCGACCGCCTGCGCCTTACCTACGCCTACGTGGATGCCTGGGCCAGCAACCCCGCCGACCGCCGCCTCAGCGCGCGCAACAGCGGCTCGGCCGGGTGGATGCGCGAGTGGGGCGACGGCTGGTCCAGTGCGCTGTTCTATTACGGCGACGATGCGCTCAACCATTACCGCTACGAGCGCCTGGACCTGCGCCTGGCCAAGCGCTTCCGGGTGCATGGCAGCAACCTGGAGCTGGCGGCGCTGTGGCAACAGCGCCTGGACGATGAGCCGACCACGGCAATCCAGAACCGCTACGACAGCCGCCACCGCCTGAGCGTCAGCGCGGAGCTGGAGTTCTGATGGCCCTGCTGCTGCGCCTGTTGCTGTTGTGCCTGTGGCCGATGGGGCCGCTGTCCGCCAGCGAAATCGTGTTGGTAGGCGCGGAAGACCAGCCCGGCATTCGCAGTTTCGTCGCTGCGCTGGAAAGCCGACGGCCGCACGATCACGTGCATTTCCAGACCACCGCCGACTTGCCACCCCCGGGCAAGCTCAAGGCTGACCAGCGCCTGATCTTGCTGGACAACGCCGCACTGGAATGGCGCCTTGGGGAAACCGCCGGCCCGCCGGCCCTGGCCATGAGGGTCAGCCGGGTACAGGCTGAACAGCGCCTGGGAAAGTCGCGGCCCGCGTTCCTCACGCTGCTGTGGAGCGACCCGCCGCTGGGCCGGCAGCTGCGCCTGGCGCGCTACCTGCTGCCGCAGGCCCAGCGCATTGGTGTGCTGTACGGCGAGCACAGCAGCTTTCTGCTCGAAGAGCTGCGCCATGCCGCCCGCGCGCTGGGCCTGGAGATCATTGCCCAGGATTGGCCAGACCCGCGCGACAGCCGCCCTCTGCAACATTTGTTGGCCAACAGTGACGTGCTGCTGGGCCTGGACGATGCCGACCTGTTCAACTCCAAGACTGCGAAGAACCTGCTGTTGAGCAGCTATGGCCGGCAGATGGCGCTGATCGGCCCGAACGCCGGGTTTGTCCGCGCCGGCGCCCTGGCCAGCACCTTCAGTGACCAGGACGATTGGCTGGCGGTGCTCGACCAGTTGCTCGACCAGCCACCGGCGCGCTGGCCGCGCAGCCTGTACCCGGTACGCTTCGGCGTCAGCGGCAACCAGCAGGTGGCGCGCGCCCTGGGCCTTGAACCGATCGATCCGAACGCCGCCGCCAAGGCCCTGGCCGAAGGAGAACCCACCCCATGAGCAAGCGCCTGAGCTGGGACATCCACACCCGCACCCAGATCATCAGCCTCGGCCCTGCCCTGCTGCTGACCTTGCTGCTGATCAGCTTCTTCACCTTCGTGCGTATCCAGGACCTGCGCCAGGAACTGAACCACACCGGGCAACTGATCGCCAACCAGCTGGCGCCAGCCTCGGAATACGGGGTGATCTCGGGCAACAACGAAGTGCTCGAGGGCCTGATGCGCGCCACGCTCAGCATCCCCCACGTGCGCTTCCTCGAGGTGCAGGACAGCCGCAACCACATCCTGGTGTACGTGGAGCAGTCCGACGAAAGCGCCAACCGCGCGCAACGTGTCGAAGTGTTCCAGGCGCCCATCCGCCTGCAGCAGATCCGCCTGGACAGCGACTTCCTGCAACAGGGCAAGGCCACCACCCCGGCCATCGGCGACGATTACCTGGGCCGGGTCATCGTCGGCATGTCCGATGACGCCTTCAGCCAGCGCCAGCAGGAAATCGTGATCAAGGCCGGTATCCTCGCGCTGTTCGCCCTGCTGTTCACCTTCCTGCTGGCGCGCCGCCTGGCCCTGAGCCTGGCCAAGCCGATCAGCGACATGGGGCATGCGGTAAAGGCCATCCAGCAGGGCGAGTACCACACCCTGTTGCCGGTGGTCGATGACAGCGAACTGGGCCACCTGGCACGCCACATCAACAACCTGGCCCACGCCCTGGAGCAGGCCAGCAATGAACAGAAGCAGGCCATTGCCGAGCTGATCCAGGCCCGCGAGGAGGCCGAACAGGCCAACCGCGCCAAATCGGACTTCCTGGCGATGATGAGCCACGAGCTGCGCACGCCGATGAATGGCGTGCTGGGCATGCTGCAGTTGCTGGAAACCACCCAGCTGAACAGCGAACAGGCCGAGTACACCGCTGTGGCCAGCGAGTCTACCGGGCACCTGCTCAAGGTCATCAACGACATCCTCGACTTCTCGCGCATCGAACGCGCCGCGCTGCAACTGGAACACATCGACTTCAACCTGGGCGAGCTGATCACCAGCAGCGTCCAGTCGTTCCAGCACAGCGCCCAGCAGCGCGGCCTTGCCCTGCACCTGCAACTGCCGGCGGGTATCGAGCAGCTGCAGGTGAACGGTGACCCCACGCGCATCCGCCAGATCCTGCTGAACCTGGTCGGCAATGCGCTGAAATTCACCGAACGCGGCCAGGTACAGGTCGAGGCGCACTGGCAGGTGCTCGACCGCCAGCTGATCTGGCTGACCTGCAGCGTGCGCGACACCGGTATCGGCATCGACAACGAGCGCCTGGAAATGATGTTCGTCGCCTTCCAGCAGGCCGACAGCTCGATTTCCCGCCGCTATGGCGGCACCGGGCTGGGGCTGTCGATTGCCCGCACCCTGGCCGAACGCATGGGCGGCAAGCTCCGCGGCGAAAGCCGTGAAGGCCTGGGCTCGACCTTTACCCTTGAGATGCCGCTGGCCCTGGCCAGCCCTGCCCCGGTATCGCTGACGCTGCCAAGCGCTGCGCCGCCGGCGGTGGCCGACAATGATCAGGTGCTGCTGGTAGAGGACAATCCGGTCAACCAAAGTGTCATCGAGGCCATGCTGCGTAGCCTGGGGCTGGCGGTATGCACGGCCGAGGACGGCCTGGAGGCGGTCGAACGGGTCAGCCGGCAGCGTTTTGCCGCCGTGCTGATGGACTGCCGCCTGCCGCACCTGGACGGCTATGAAGCCACCCGGCGTATCCGCCAACTGCCCAACGGCGCCAGGCTACCGATCATCGCCCTGACCGCCAACGCCTTGCAGGGCGACCGCGAGCGTTGCATGGCAGCCGGCATGGACGACTACCTGAGCAAACCCTTGCGCCGCACCGAACTGCAGCGTGTGCTGCAGCGCTGGCTACCTGGTCAGACAACCGCGACTGGCGATAAATGCTAAAGTGCGGCAGTCTTAAACACTGGACAGGACCTTCATCGGACCTGAAAATAGACGTTTCAGTGCACACCTGTACTTCTTTCACCGGGTGCACTGTGACTTTCACCACAACGCAATAGTCTACCTGTAGGCTGCCGTCTCGGACGCGATGCGTATCGGGCCGGCCGGGAAGATTCATCCCCTGCCGCAGGGGGTTATTGAGGAGCTCGCATGACCAAACAACACGCCTTTACTCGGGAAGACCTGCTGCGCTGCAGTCGCGGTGAGCTGTTCGGCCCAGGTAATGCGCAACTGCCCGCGCCGAACATGCTGATGGTCGATCGCATCACCCATATCAGCGAAGAAGGCGGCAAGTACGGCAAAGGTGAATTGGTCGCCGAGCTGGATATCAATCCGGACCTGTGGTTCTTCGCCTGCCACTTCGAAGGCGACCCGGTAATGCCGGGCTGCCTGGGCCTCGACGCCATGTGGCAGCTGGTAGGTTTCTTCCTCGGCTGGCAGGGCCTGCCGGGCCGCGGTCGCGCCCTGGGTTCGGGCGAGGTGAAGTTCTTTGGCCAGGTACTGCCGGAAGCCAAGAAAGTCACTTACAACATTCACATCAAGCGCGTCCTGAAGGGCAAGCTGAACATGGCCATCGCCGATGGCTCGGTCAGCGTCGACGGCCGCGAGATCTACACTGCCGAAGGCCTGCGGGTCGGCGTGTTCACCTCCACTGACAATTTCTAAGGGTTATTCGCATGCGCCGCGTCGTTATCACTGGTCTGGGCATCGTATCGTGCCTGGGCAATGACAAAGCTACCGTCACCGAAAACCTGCGCAACAGCCGTCCGGGTATCCGTTACAACCCGGAATACAAGGAAATGGGGCTGCGTAGCCAGGTTTCCGGGTCCATCGACCTCAACCTCGAAGAACTGATCGACCGCAAGGTCTACCGCTTCGTCGGCCACGCTGCTGCCTACGCCTACCTGGCGATGCAGGACGCGATCAAGGACGCCGGCCTGACCGAAGAGCAGGTTTCCAACCCGCGTACCGGCCTGGTGGCTGGCTCCGGCGGCGCCTCGACCCTGAACCAGATGGAAGCACTGGACACCCTGCGCGAGAAAGGCGTCAAGCGCGTCGGCCCGTACCGCGTTACCCGCACCATGGGCAGCACCGTTTCGGCGTGCCTGGCCACCCCGTTCAAGATCAAGGGCATCAACTACTCGATCTCGTCGGCCTGCGCCACTTCGGCACACTGCATCGGCACCGCCCTGGAGCAGATCCAGTGGGGCAAGCAGGACATCGTCTTCGCCGGTGGCGGTGAAGAAGAGCACTGGAGCCAGTCGTTCCTGTTCGATGCCATGGGCGCCCTGTCGACCAAGCGCAACGAAACCCCGGAGCAGGCCTCGCGCGCCTACGACGCCGACCGTGATGGCTTCGTCATCGCTGGCGGTGGCGGCATGGTGGTGGTCGAGGAGCTGGAACACGCCCTGGCCCGTGGCGCCAAGATCTACGCGGAAATCGTCGGCTACGGCGCCACTTCCGACGGCTACGACATGGTTGCCCCGAGCGGCGAAGGTGCCATCCGCTGCATGCAGCAGGCGCTGTCGACCGTCGACACCCCGATCGACTACCTGAACACCCACGGCACCTCGACCCCGGTCGGTGACGTTGCCGAGATCAAGGGCGTTCGCGCCGTGTTCGGCGACAAGGCACCGAAGATCAGCTCGACCAAGAGCCTGTCGGGCCACTCGCTGGGCGCTGCCGGCGTACACGAGGCGATCTACTGCCTGCTGATGATGGAAAACAACTTCATCGCCGGCTCCGCCAACATCGACGAGCTGGACCCGGAGGTCGCAGACCTGCCGATCCTGCGCAAGACCGAAGAAAACGCCAAGATCGACACGGTCATGAGCAACAGCTTCGGCTTCGGCGGCACCAACGCCACCCTGGTGCTCAAGCGCTGGGAAGGCAAGTAAGACGCTGCTGCGGTAAACGAAAACGCCCCGACTGGTTCGGGGCGTTTTCATTTGTATCGTCTGTACCGGCCCTTTCGCGGGTAAACCCGCTCCCACAGGGACCGCGCTGCTCTTGAAACTGGCGCTGTACCTGTGGGAGCGGGTTTACCCGCGAAAGGGCCGGCACAGGCGAGATACTATTGCTTAGGCAACACAGCCAGAAAATTCTCCCTGGCCACCTTGTTGGCAACTTGTTCCGGCAATGCATCCAGAAACGGCCTGAACCCATGCATCTGCTCCCCAAGGCTACCAAACTGCCCCACCACATCCGAACCCAGCATGAACCGCTCCGGGAACCTTTCGACCAGTGCCAACCACTCCTTGCGCGGCACACCCCGGTCATCCAGCAGATAAGGCTCCAGCACGCTCCACGACAAATCGACATACAGATTCGGGTAATCCTCCAGTAACCGCGTCAGCACCGGCAGCAGAAAGTCCATCTGCGTCTGGTGCCGGTGAATCTCCATGCTGCTGCCGGCGTGCGCCCAGATAAACCGCGTGTGCGGGTGATTGCGCAGCGGCTCTTCGATCTCCGCCAGGTACAGCGGGTTGCGCTCGCGCTTGGAGGTGATGTTGGAATGCAGCAGCACCGGCAGGTCGCGCTCGGCCGCCAGGTGGTAGATACGCGTCATGGCTTCGTTGTTGGCGCGCGGCGTGTCACCGCTGGTCAGTGCCGTCAGGTCATCGTGGCGGGTGAACACCTCGCCAATGCCCTGCCACAGCCCCGGATACAGATCGAGCATGCGCTCGATATGGCTGGCGGCGTTCTTGTCCACCGGATTGAAGCCGGCCAGGAACGGATGAAAGCGCTTGCGCTGTTCGTCGGGCAATTGCTGCAACGCCGCGGCCACGTAGGTGTCGGTGGCGCTGTACCAGTAGGCTTCGGCGTCATCCCCAGCGTAATAGCGCGGGCGCTTGGGCTCGTCTTCGTGCCACTTCTTGGCCACCGGCACGCCGGAAATCATCGACTGCTCGATACCGGCGGCATCCATGGCCTTGATCAGCGCGGGCATGCCTTCGCTTTCCTGGAAGAAGTCGACGTAGTGCAGGTGGGCATCACTGTAGCGGTAGTCGCGCGCCTGCGCCGCTTGGCACAGCCAGGTGGATAACAGCACGCAGGCCAGCGCTCTGACGATCATGATGAAGCTTCCTTTTCCGGGTACCACACCTCTAGACCGGCCAGCCAACGAGACGGTTCAGCCGCAGCGGGCAAACCGCTATGCTTGGGGCATTTCCACCTTGCCTGGAGCCTTCCCATGAGCAGCCCCCTGGTCATCCGCCCACGTGCCGAATCGGTCGAGGGCCAGCCGATCCTGCGCCCGCTGCCGTCGGCCCAGTGCCGCAGCGTCGGCCCGTTCGTGTTTTTCGACCACATGCTCGAAACAGACTATGCCCCGGGGCATGGCATGGATATCCGCCAGCACCCGCATATCGGCCTGTCGACCCTTACCTACCTGTTCGAAGGGGCAATCCTGCACAAGGACAGCCTCGGTTCGGCACAGCGGGTGCTGCCGGGCGACGTCAGCTGGATGACCGCAGGCAGCGGCGTGGCCCATGTCGAGCGCACGCCTGAAGATGCCCTGGCCCATGGCTCACGCCTGCACGGGCTGCAGGTATGGCTGGCGTCGCCACGCGAACATGAACAAGGCCCGGCAAGCTACAGCCACCACCCGGCGGCAAGCCTGCCGGTCAGCGACAGCCTGGGGGTGCGCATCTGCATGATTGCCGGCAGCGGGTTCTGCCTGGAGTCGCCGGTGCCGGTGCTCTCCCCTACCCTTTACGCGCATGTGCAGATGCAGCCGGCGACTACCCTGCAGGTGCCGAATGAGCATGCGCAACGGGCGCTATACGTACTGGATGGCGAATTGCTGATGAACGATGAGGAGGTGGAGGCGTGCAGCCTGGTGGTGCTGCCGGAGGGCGAAGAGGTGACACTGTATGCGGAAGGTGAGTGCCAGCTGGTGCTGATTGGTGGCGCGCCTCTGGATGGGCCGCGGCGGATGAACTGGAACTTTGTCGCCAGTGATGTGGAACTGATCGAACAGGCCCGGGCCAAGTGGGCTGCGGGGGATTGGCCGGTGGTGCCGGGGGAAACCTCGAGGATCGAATTGCCTAGGTGATTTTGGGGCCGCTCTGCGGCCCATTCGCGGCACAAGGCCGCTCCTACAGGGAATCGCGTAACTCATGGCTTGCGCGACCTTTGTAGGAGCGGCCTTGTGCCGCGAATGGGCTGCAAAGCAGCCCCGTGCAATCTCAGCGCTGGAACACTTCGGTCAGCAGGTTATGCATCGAGCGGAACGCCCGCTCCGAGGTACGCCGGTCATACTGCATCTTGCCCGGCACATTGGCACTCGGGTCGGTAAACGAGTGCACCGCGCCGCCATAGCTGAGCAATTGCCAGTCAACCTTGGCCGCGTTCATCTCCTCCTCGAACGCCGGCAACTGCTCCTTCGGCACCAGTGGGTCGGAAGCGCCGTGCAGCACCAGCACCGAACCCTTGATGCGCTTGGCATCTTCCGGGTTCGGCGTGTCCAACGTGCCATGGAACGACACCGCCGCACGCAAATCGGCGCCAGTACGGGCCAGCTCCAGTGCACAGCAGCCACCAAAGCAGAAACCAAACGTGCCGACCTTGCCCGGCTCCAGCAGCGCCTTCGACTGCCCCACCAGTTGCGCCAGGGCTTCCTGCATGCGCTTGCGCAGCTCGCCACGGTCGTTCTTCAACGGCATCATCGCCGCGCCGGCCTCGTCGGCGTTGGACGGACGCACCGATTGCCCGTACAGGTCGGCAATCAGCACCACATAGCCCTTCTCGGCCACCTCCTTGGCGATGCGCTCGGCACCTTCGCCGATACCCATCCAGTTCGGCGCCATCACCAGGCCTGGCCGCCCCAGCGCGCCCGGCTCGTAGACCAGGCGGCTTTCATACGCCTTGCCGGACAGGTGATAGACCAGCGATTCGACGATTACTTTGCTCATCAAGCACTCCTTTGGCACTCGTCATCAATATGCTCGCCATGAAAAAAGCCCGCCGAAGCGGGCTTTCCTATGCATCAACTCAAGCAGACAGCTCGACCAGCAGCTTGTTCAGGCGACGAACGTAAGCCGCCGGGTCCTTCAAGCTGTCACCGGCCGCCAGGGCCGCCTGATCGAACAAGATGTGCGACAGCTCGGCGAAGCGGTCTTCGCTCTGCTCGTTGTCCAGTTTCTCGATCAGCGGGTGGGTCGGGTTGAACTCGAAGATCGGCTTGGACTCCGGCACCTTCTGCCCGCTGGCTTCGAGGATCTGGCGCATCTGCAGGCCCAGGTCCTGCTCACCAATGGCCAGGATCGCCGGCGAGTCGGTCAGGCGGTGCGACACGCGCACCTCGGCCACGCTGTCACCCAGCGCGCCCTTCAGGCGCTCGACCAGGCCTTCCTTGTCCTTGGCGACTTCTTCCTGGGCCTTCTTGTCTTCTTCCGAATCCAGCTTGCCCAGGTCCAGGTCGCCACGGGCGACGTCGACGAAGGCCTTGCCGTCGAACTCGTTGAGGTAGCTCATCAGCCACTCGTCGATACGGTCGGTCAGCAGCAGCACTTCGATGCCTTTCTTGCGGAAGACTTCCAGGTGCGGGCTGTTCTTGACCTGCGCATACGACTCGCCGGTGAGGTAGTAGATCTTGTCCTGGCCTTCCTTGGCGCGTGCCAGGTAGTCGGCCAGGGCGACGCTCTGCTCGCCGCTGTCGTCCTGGGTGGAAGCGAAGCGCAGCAGGCCGGCGATCTTTTCCTTGTTGGCGAAGTCTTCGGCCGGGCCTTCCTTCAGCACCTGGCCGAAGTTCTTCCAGAAGCCCTTGTACTGCTCGGGCTCGTTCTTCGCCAGCTTCTCCAGCATGTCCAGCACGCGCTTGGTCAGCGCGGTCTTCATCGAGTCGATGATCGGGTCCTTCTGCAGGATTTCACGCGACACGTTCAGCGACAGGTCGTTGGAATCGACCACACCCTTGATGAAGCGCAGGTACAGCGGCAGGAACGACTCGGCCTGGTCCATGATGAACACGCGCTGCACGTACAGCTTCAGGCCGCGTGGCGCTTCGCGCTGGTACAGGTCGAACGGCGCGCGGGCCGGCACGTACAGCAGCGAGTTGTATTCGAGCTTGCCTTCGACCTTGTTGTGGCTCCAGGCCAGCGGGTTTTCGAAGTCATGGCCGATGTGCTTGTAGAACTCCTGGTACTCCTCGTCCTTGATCTCGGTACGCGGACGGGTCCACAGGGCGCTGGCACGGTTGACGGTTTCCCACTCTTCGGCCGGCTGTTCTTCGCCTTCGGCGGCAGCTTGCTCCTTCGGCAGCTGGATCGGCATGGCGATGTGGTCGGAGTACTTCTTGACCACGTTGCGCAGGCGCCAGCCATCGGCGAACTCCTGCTCGTCCTTCTTCAGGTGCAGGACGATGCGGGTGCCGCGCTGTGGCTTGTCGATGGTGGCGACTTCGAACTCGCCCTCGCCTTTCGACGACCAGTGCACGCCTTCGGCGGCCGGCTGGCCAGCACGGCGGCTGTATACGTCGACCTTGTCGGCAACGATGAACGCGGAGTAGAAGCCCACACCGAACTGACCGATCAGGTGCGAGTCCTTCTTCTGGTCACCAGTGAGGTTCTTCATGAAGTCGGCGGTGCCGGACTTGGCGATGGTACCCAGGTGGGCGATGACGTCTTCGCGGCTCATGCCGATGCCGTTGTCCTCGAGGGTCACGGTACCGGCGTCCTTGTCGAAGCTCAGGCGAATCTTCAGGTCGGCGTCGCCTTCGAACAGCTCTGGCTTGGCCAGGGCCTCGAAACGCAGCTTGTCGGCGGCGTCGGAGGCGTTGGAGATCAATTCACGCAGGAAGATCTCCTTGTTCGAATACAAGGAATGGATCATGAGGTGCAGCAGCTGCTTTACCTCGGTCTGGAAGCCCAGCGTTTCTTTTTGAGTCTCCACACTCATGGTCTTCAAAACTCCGATCTGATGGCAGTTGACGCCTCGCGGCCAGGTTGGCCTGCGTTAGCGGCGGATGTCATGCAGATGGGGGCTGCCCGGATGATTTCAAGGGCTTTTCCGGTTCGATCTTGAAATGCGCGCGAGCCGTAGCGATCGGCGACTGCCTGTCACCCTGCCAGGCGGTGATGGCCACATTGGTCACCCGCCGGCCCTGGCGCCACAGTTGGCACTGGGCGTAGGTATCGCGAAAGTGCCCGGCGCGCAGGTAATCGATGGAAAAGTCGATGATCTTCGGAATGCTCGCGCTCTCGCTGAAGATCAGCAGGTACAGCGCTGCCGACAGCTCCATGAAGCCCGCGATCACCCCGCCGTGGATGGCCGGCAGCAGCGGGTTGCCGATGTTGTCCTGGCTGGCCGGCAGGCGGAACAGCAGGTCATCGCCCTCGCGCTCGCATTCGATGCCGATCAGGCCGGCATAGGGGATCAGTGCCAGCAAAGGCCGATAGTCTCCCACTGCGTGGGCGGCGTTGAGCTGTTGACGAACCTCGTGCGGAATCATGCCCCGCCCTCCTTCAGGCTGTTGCCGAAACGGATGCCACCCTTGATCTCCTGGCCCAGGCGCATGAACGTGCCCACCACCTGGCAGATCGGCTGGGCGGGGTCGTCCTGGTAGGCCGTGCCACGGGTGAAGATCACATCGCGGGTGACCCGGTAGCACTGGGCATGGCCGTAGATGTCCTTGCCGGCCTCTGCCGGGTGCATGTAGTCGATGCGCAGGTCCAGTGTCGGACACACCTCGAAGCGCGGCAGCACGCACAATGTGGCCATGCCGCAGGTGGTGTCCATCAGCGTGGTCAGCGCGCCGCCATGCACGGCGCCGGTCTGCGGGTTGCCGACGATCGCCGGTGACCAGGGCAGCACCAGGGTCATGCCATCGGCATTGGTTTGCGCCACGCGCATTTGCAACAACTGACAATGTTTCAGGGCCGAGAGAAAACGCTCGGCCATGGCCATCAAGGTTGAATCGCTCATTGGCTGTTTCCCTGCGCATTGCCGCAGCGGCATAAAATCGTTAAAAAGTCTATATAGAACGGGGCGTTATATATGTGTAATCTTCGCGGAACTTATTCCGCGTAGTTGCACTCGAAGGAACAAGTCACTTATTCCACCAAGGAGAAACACCCCCATGCGTAAACCTTTTGCTTTTGCTCTGATGCTGGCCGCTGCCATGGGCCTGGCCGCTTGCGATAAAGCGAGCGAAGACAAAGCCCAGGACGCACAGCAACACGCCGAGCAAGCCCAGGAAAAAGCGGGCGAAGCTCAGGATAAAATGAACGAGGCTGCCAAGGAAAACGCCGAAGCCGCCAAAGATCAGGCCGAAGCCGAGCAGAAGGCCGCCGAAGAAGCCGCTCCGGCTACTCCGGCTCCGGAAGCCGCTCCAGCTACCCCAGCTGCTCCAGCCGAACCTGCCAAGCAGTAATCGGCTAAAACAAGAAAACCCGACATTGTCGGGTTTTTTTGTGCCTGAAACTTATGGATTAAACGTTTCAGGTTCCAGAAACGGTGTTTTCCTTGGCGGGTTCGATCGAAACACTTTCGGTAGGTGTGAACACCATCACATCCAACACATCCGAATGGAACTCGCGGCGGTACAGAATCAGCACTACCCCGACACTCATGACCATGAACAACCATGGGCTGATGAACCAGCTCAACATGGCCATGCCGAAGTAATAGGAACGCAGGCCCAGGTTGAACTGGTTGGCGGCAAGCGACAGCACCCGCGCCGCCCGCGAGGCGAATGCCTTGCGTTCAAGTTCATTGACCAGCCGTTCACCAATCATCGGCGCCGAACCCACCAGCACTGCGGCGAAGTTGTATTGGCGCATGCACCAGCTGAAGGTGAAAAAGGCATAGACGAAGACCATGGCCAGGCACAGCAGCTTGATCTCCGACATGCCCTGGGACGTCTGCTGCACCAGCGGCAGGTCGGCCAGCAGCGACAGCGCCCGGTCGGAGGCCCCAAGCACGGTGAGGATACCGGCAAGGATGATCAGGGTGCTGGAGGCGAAGAACGAGGCGTTGCGCTCGAGATTGCCGATCACGCTGGCATCGGCAATGCGGTTGTCGCGCAGCAGCATGCGGCGCATCCAGTCTTCGCGGTACAGGTGCAGCACGCTGGCCAGGCACGCGGTGTCGCGGCCCTTCCAGATGGCATAACGGGTGTAACCGCCCCAGCACAGGGCGAACCAGGCGATGGCCAACAGGTTGTTGAAGTTGCTTTGGATGAAGTTCATGCAGGGTTCCCGGGAGGGCCAGATACCTGAAGGATAGGGACCGGATTTCGACGCTGGCAAGCGGCAAAAGGCACACCTGAACAGTGAAACCAGACGCGATCGGTTGTAGGAGCGGCCTTGTGTCGCGATGGGGTGCGAAGCAGCCCCGGCAATACATGCTGCGAAGCTGAAATCATGGGGGCGCTTCGCACCCCATCGCGACACAAGGCCGCTCCTACAACTGATCGCGTCAGCCGAGAAACTTGTGCCAGGTGGCCGAACATGCAAACAAAAAGCCCCGCATCCTTTCGGATGCGGGGCTTTTGAGTTTCCACCCTTGGCGAGCACCCTTTGGCTTGTGGCCGGTGCCGCCCTCAGGCTTCGACTATCAGGCCAGCGCTTCGCGCGGCTTGCCGAGCATGCGGTCGCAGGCCACGGCGCCAACCAGGGTCACCACCGAAGGCACCAGCCAGGCCAGGCCCTGGTCGCTCAACGGCAGGTGGGCCATGAAGTCCGGCAGCACGTGGGCAATGCCGCTGCCTTTGATCGCATCGACCATGCCGAACAGCAGCGACACCAGCATCACTGGCGCCAGGATGCGGGTTGGCGAGTTCCACAGGTCCTTCACGAAGCTGAGCCCGACCACCACGATGCACGGTGGGTAGATCGCGGTGAGCACCGGGATCGAGAACATGATCAGCTTGGTCAGGCCGAGGTTGGAGATCAGCAGCGAGAAGCCCGCCAGGATCACCACCAGGGCGCGGTACGACAGCGGCAGCATCTGGCTGAAGTACTCGGCGCAGGCGCAGGTCAGGCCAACCGCGGTCACCAGGCAAGCCAGCGCGATCAGCACAGCGAGGAAGCCGCTGCCCAGCGAACCGAAGGTGTGCTGCACATAGGCATGCAGTACCGCCGCGCCGTTGGTGGCGTCAGCTGCGATATCGTGGCTGGTTGCACCCAGGCGGAACAGGCTGATGTACACCAGGGCCAGGCCGACACCGGCGATCAGGCCGGCGATGATGGCATAGCGGGTGATCAGCTTCGGCGACTCGACACCGCGCGAGCGGATGGCGTTGACGATGACGATACCGAACACCAGGGCACCCAGGGTGTCCATGGTCAGGTAACCATCGGAGAAGCCCTTGGAGAACGCTGCGGCGGCATAGGCCGGCTGCGCGTCACCAATGGTGCCGGCAGGCAGCGCGAAGGCGGCGATGCCCAGCACCGCCAGGGCGATGATCTTCAACGGCGCCAGGAAGCGGCCCACGGTGTCGAGCAGCTTGCCTGGGTACATGGACACGGCCAGTACCACGAGGAAGTACACCAGGCTGTAGATGAACAGCGCCAACGGGCTTTCACCGGTCAGCGGCGCAACACCCACTTCGAACGATACGGTCGCGGTGCGCGGGGTGGCGAACAGCGGGCCAACCGACAGATAGCACACGGCCGCCAGCAGGCCACCGAAGAACTTGCCGATCGGGCTGCTCAGGGCATCCATGCCGCCGCCGACCTTGGCCAGGGCGACCACGGTGATGACCGGCAGGCCCACGGCGGTAACCAGGAAGCCCAAGGCCGCCATCCATACGTGCGGGCCAGACTGCAGACCGACGATAGGCGGGAAGATGATGTTGCCAGCGCCCACGAAAAGCGCAAACGTCATAAAGCCAAGCGCCAGGATATCCTGGCCTTTGAGAACTTTCATTTAAGGTAGTACCACACTGCTGAAATCGGGATTCGAGAGGGGATTTCCCTTTGGATGAGGGGAAATGCTGCCCGGCTTGATAGGCCAGACCCGTTTAGCGTGTCGTTCCCTTTTGGGGTACGGGCACAGAGTGAACGCGTAATGTAACTGTTTTGTCAGTCAAACGCACTGGCACAGTGCTGCTTGTCCGATGTGCGTACATGTTTGTCGTCTGTGCGACCGAGGACAGCGAGAATTATCCTCGGATTGAAACATTCGTCTGCGTGAAAATTCCTATCAAACTCATCGAAAAATCCATGTTGCCTGTACCGGCCTCTTCGCGGGCTTGCCCGCTCCCACAGGGGATCACCACAGGCCCGGAATGTGGAGATCTCCTGTGGGAGCAGGCAAGCCCGCGAAGAGGCCGGCACAGGAATACCCCCCCCCAGAAACGACAAAGGCCACCCGAAGGTGGCCTCTGTGCGCGTGGGGGGTGTAGCAGTATTACTTTTTGACTTCCCAGCCAGTCAGCTCGGCCAGGGCCTTGCCGATGTCAGCCAGGGAACGCACGGTCTTCACACCAGCGTCCTGCAGGGCGGCGAACTTCTCGTCCGCAGTGCCCTTGCCGCCGGAGATGATGGCGCCAGCGTGGCCCATGCGCTTGCCCGCAGGTGCGGTAACACCAGCGATGTAGGAAACGACAGGCTTGGTGACGTTGGCCTTGATGTAGGCCGCAGCTTCTTCTTCAGCCGAACCGCCGATCTCGCCGATCATGACGATCGCTTCGGTCTTCGGGTCTTCCTGGAACAGCTTCAGGATGTCGATGAAGTTGGAGCCCGGGATCGGGTCACCGCCGATGCCGACGCAGGTCGACTGGCCGAAGCCGGCGTCGGTGGTCTGCTTCACAGCTTCGTAGGTCAGGGTGCCGGAACGCGAAACGATACCGACCTTGCCTGGCAGGTGGATGTGGCCTGGCATGATGCCGATCTTGCACTCGCCCGGGGTGATGACACCTGGGCAGTTAGGGCCGATCAGGGTCACGCCCAGCTCGTCGCACTTGACCTTGGCATCCAGCATGTCCAGGGTAGGAATGCCTTCGGTGATGCACACGATCAGCTTGATGCCGCCGAAGGCAGCTTCCAGGATCGAGTCCTTGCAGAAAGGAGCCGGAACGTAGATGACCGAAGCGTCAGCGCCGGTAGCTTCCACAGCTTCTTTCACAGTGTTGAACACTGGCAGGCCCAGGTGGGTGGTGCCACCCTTGCCTGGGGTTACGCCGCCGACCATCTTGGTGCCGTAGGCGATGGCCTGTTCGGAGTGGAAAGTACCCTGCGAGCCGGTGAAGCCCTGGCAGATGACTTTGGTGTCTTTATTGATCAGGACGCTCATTACTTGCCCTCCGCAGCTTTGACAACTTGTTGAGCAGCGTCGGTCAGGCTGGTTGCCGCAATGATGTTCAAACCGCTTTCTGCCAGTACTTTAGCGCCCAGTTCGGCGTTGTTGCCTTCAAGGCGAACGACGACCGGAACTTTCACGCCGACTTCTTTCACTGCACCGATGATGCCTTCGGCAATCATGTCGCAGCGAACGATGCCGCCGAAGATGTTGACCAGAACGGCCGCGACATTGCTGTCGGACAGAATGATCTTGAACGCTTCGGTAACGCGCTCTTTGGTAGCACCACCGCCAACGTCGAGGAAGTTGGCCGGCTTGCCGCCGTGCAGGTTGACGATGTCCATGGTACCCATGGCCAGGCCAGCACCGTTGACCATGCAGCCGATGTTGCCTTCGAGGGCAACGTAGTTCAGTTCGAACTTGGCAGCGTGGGCTTCACGGGCGTCGTCCTGCGACGGGTCGTGGAAGGTTTTCAGCTTAGGCTGACGGTACATGGCGTTGGCGTCGATGTTGATCTTGGCATCGAGGCAGTGCAGGTCGCCGTCGGCCTTGATCACCAGCGGGTTCACTTCCAGCAGGGCCAGGTCGTGATCCTTGAACAGCTTGGCCAGACCAACGAAGATCTTGGCGAACTGTTGAACTTGCTTGCCTTCCAGGCCCAGCTGGAATGCCAGCTCGCGACCCTGGAACGGCTGAGCGCCGACCAGCGGGTCGATGGTGGCCTTGAGGATCTTCTCAGGCGTTTCGTGAGCGACTTTCTCGATGTCCACGCCACCTTCGGTGGAAGCCATGAACACGATACGGCGGCTCGAACGATCGACTACAGCGCCCAGATACAGCTCTTTGGCGATGTCAGTGCAGGATTCGACCAGAATCTTGGAGACGGGTTGACCGTTGGCATCGGTCTGGTAGGTGACCAGATTCTTGCCCAACCACTGTGCAGCGAACGCCTTGGCGTCTTCTTTGCTGCGAACCAGCTTGACGCCGCCCGCTTTACCGCGACCACCCGCGTGAACCTGGGCTTTTACCACCCACTCGTTCCCGCCGATCTTGTCGCAGGCTTCTGCAGCTTGCTCAGGGGTATCGACAGCGAAACCCTTGGAAACTGGCAGGCCGTATTCAGCGAACAGCTGCTTACCCTGATACTCGTGAAGATTCATGCTTTTTACCGTCTTCGTTAGGTACTGCGCTTCGGCGCTGCGCCATCACTGGCGCCGCACCACCTGTGACCGTTGACCCCGGGTTTTCCCGTGTGATCCGGTCCGGCGGACTTTCCGCGGTGAGTCATGCACGCAAGACTCACGACGGGCAGCCCGCCGTGGTTTCTTATAATTAACGCTTCTTACGGTTGGCCACGTGAATGGCGCCGCCATTCACTGCCAGCGCTGCTTCATGCAACGCTTCGGACAGGGTCGGATGGCTGAAGACCATCATGCCCAGATCCTCGGCACTGGTGCCGAATTCCATTGCGATTGCGCCCTGCTGCACCAGTTCGGCAGCCGATGGGCCAATCACGTGTACACCCAGGACGCGGTCGGTCTTGGCATCGGCGATGACCTTGACGAAACCACCGGTGTCGTTGGCAGCCATCGCACGGCCGCTGGCCGCGAACGGGAAGGTGCCCACGTTAACCTCAACGCCCTCGGCCTTCAAGGCCTGTTCGGTCTTGCCGACCCACGCGATTTCCGGGTGGGTGTAGATGACCGACGGGATCAGGTCGTAGTTCATCTGGGCCTTGTGGCCCTTGATGCGCTCAACCACCATGATGCCCTCTTCCGAGGCCTTGTGGGCCAGCATCATGCCGCGTACCACGTCACCGATGGCATACACGCCCGGCACGCTGGTAGCGCAGTAGTCGTCGACGAAGATGTAGCCACGCTCGTCGATGGTCACGCCGCTGTCGGCGGCCAGCAGATCAGTGGTCACCGGGCGACGGCCGACCGCGACGATCAGCTTGTCGAAGGTGATCTTCTGCTCGCCGTTGGCGTCGGTGTAGGTCACTTCGACTTCGTTGCCGTTGACTTTCGAGCCGGTGACGCGCGCGCCCAGCTTGATGTCCAGGCCTTGCTTGGTCAGGGTCTTCTGGGCTTCTTTCGACACGGCGGTGTCGGCAGCCATCAGGAAGGTGTCCAGGGCTTCCAGAACGGTGACTTCAGCACCCAGGCGAGCCCATACCGAGCCCAGCTCCAGGCCGATCACGCCAGCACCGATAACGCCCAGGCGCTTCGGCACGGCCTGGAATTCCAGGGCGCCGGTGGAGTCGACGATGACGTTCTGGTCGACCGGAGCCGGCGGAATGTCGATCGGGCGCGAGCCGGAAGCCAGGATCACGTTCTCGGCTTCGATGACTTCGGTGGTGCCGTCAGCCTTGGTGACTTCGACTTTCTTGCCGGCCAGCAGCTTGCCGTGGCCCTGGATCGAAGTAACGCCGTTGGCCTTGAACAGGGTGGCAACGCCACCGGTCAGGTTCTTGACGATGCCAGCCTTGCGGCCAACCATCGCGGCGACGTCCATCTTCACTTCACCAGTGGAGATACCGTGGACGTTGAAGCTCTCTTTGGCTTCCTTGTACTTCCAGGAGCTGTCCAGCAGCGCCTTGGAAGGAATGCAACCTACGTTCAGGCAGGTGCCGCCCAGGGCCAGCTTGCCCTCGGCGTCGGTGTACTTCTCGATACAGGCAGTCTTCAGACCAAGTTGTGCGGCCTTGATGGCAGCCACATAGCCGCCAGGACCTGCACCAATCACCACTACGTCGAATTTCTGGGTCATAAAAGATTCCTTATCAGCTACAAGCTACAAGCCGCGGACCGCGCGGCATGGCTTCCTGCGAAGCCAGGGCCGGCACGGTACGCAGCCAGAGGGTTAGATGTCCAGCAGCAGGCGAGACGGATCTTCCAGCAGGTTCTTGATGGTGACCAGGAAGGTTACCGCTTCCTTGCCGTCGATCAGGCGGTGATCGTACGACAGCGCCAGGTACATCATCGGGCGAATCACCACCTGGCCATTGATGGCCATAGGGCGCTGGATGATGTTGTGCATACCGAGAATGGCGGCCTGCGGCGGGTTGACGATCGGGGTCGACATCATCGAACCGAAGGTACCACCGTTGGTGATGGTGAAGGTGCCGCCGGTCATCTCTTCGATGGCCAGCTTGCCGTCACGGGCCTTCTTGCCGAAGGTGGCGATGCCGTTCTCGATTTCCGCCAGGCTCATCGACTCGGCGTTACGCAGTACCGGTACCACCAGGCCACGGTCGCTGGACACGGCAACGCCGACGTCGGCGTAGCCGTGGTAGACGATGTCGTTGCCGTCGATCGAGGCGTTGACAGCCGGGAAGCGCTTCAGGGCTTCGGTGGCGGCCTTGACGAAGAACGACATGAAGCCCAGGCGTACGCCATTGTGGGTCTTCTCGAACAGGTCCTTGTACTTCGAACGCAGGGCCATGACTTCGGTCATGTCGACTTCGTTGAAGGTGGTCAGCATGGCCATGCTCGACTGGGCTTCGACCAGACGCTCGGCGATCTTGGCGCGCAGGCGGGTCATCGGCACGCGCTTCTCGGTGCGGTCGCCAGCGGCAACGACAACCGGGGCAGCAGCGGCAGCGGCGGCAGGCTTGGCAGCTGCAGCAGGCGCCGACTTCTTGTTGGCGACGGCAGCGACGACGTCTTCCTTGGTGATGCGACCACCTTTGCCGGTGCCGGCAACGGTAGCCAGGTCGATGCCGTTCTCTTCAGCCAGCTTGCGCGCGGCCGGGGCGGCAACCGGGTCTTCTTCGCCAGCGTCGGCAGCAGCGGCAGCCGGGGCTGCAGCGGCCGGGGCGGCAGCTGGTGCAGCAGCGGCAGCACCGCCTTCAACGATCGAACCCAGTACTTCGTCGGACAGGACGGTGTCGCCCTCGCCCTTGACGATGGCACCCAGCACGCCGTCGGCGGTGGCCAGTACTTCCAGGACGACCTTGTCGGTCTCGATGTCGACGATCAGCTCGTCACGCTTGACGGCATCGCCCGGCTGCTTGTGCCAGGTGGCAACGGTGCCATCGGCAACCGATTCCGGGAAGGTTGGGGCTTTGATCTCGATAGCCATTATCTGTGTTTCCTTAAATTCGGTTTCAGGTGCGCGAAGGCATTAAACAGTGAAGGCGTCTTGCAGCAGTTTTTCCTGCTGTTCGGCGTGCTTCGATGCGTAACCACAGGCTGGCGCGGCGGAAGCGTCGCGGCCGGCGTATTCCAGGACCAGTGCCTTGTTGTGGCGACCCAGGATACGGCGCATGTGGTGCTGGCTGCTGTACCAGGCGCCCTGGTTCATCGGCTCTTCCTGACACCAGACCGCATGCTTGAGGTTGGTGTAAGGCGCCAGGATTTCGACCAGGTCGTCCTCAGGGAACGGATACAGCTGCTCGATACGCACGATGGCGATGTCGTCGCGGCCTTCGGCACGGCGTTTTTCCAGCAGGTCGTAGTAAACCTTGCCGCCGCACAGGACCAGGCGTTCGACCTTGGCCGGATCGAGGCTGTCGATTTCCGGGATCACGGTCTGGAACGAGCCTTCTGCCAGGTCTTCCAGGGTCGAGATGGCCAGTTTGTGGCGCAGCAGCGACTTCGGCGTCAGCACGATCAGCGGCTTGCGCAGCGGACGGATGACCTGGCGACGCAGCAGGTGGTAGATCTGGGCCGGGGTGGTCGGTACGCAGACCTGGATGTTGTGCTCGGCGCACAGCTGCAGGTAACGCTCCAGGCGCGCAGAGGAGTGCTCCGGGCCCTGCCCTTCATAACCGTGTGGCAGCAGCATGGTCAGACCGCACAGACGGCCCCACTTGTGCTCGCCGCTGGTGATGAACTGGTCGATCACCACTTGCGCACCGTTGGCGAAGTCACCGAACTGGGCTTCCCAGATCACCAGCGCGTTCGGCGTGGTGGTCGAGTAGCCGTATTCGAAGGCCAGTACCGCTTCTTCCGACAGGAAGGAGTCGTACAGTTCGAACTGAGGCTGGCCCGGGAACAGGTTCTTCAGCGGTACGTAGGTGCTGGCGTCCTTCTGGTTGTGCAGCACCGCGTGACGGTGCGAGAAGGTGCCACGGCCGATGTCCTGGCCGGTCATGCGGATCGGGTGACCTTCGAACTGCAGGGTGGCGTAGGCCATGGTCTCTGCATAACCCCAGTTGATCGGCAAGCCACCGGCCTGCATCTTCTGACGGTCTTCGTAGATCTTGGCGACCTGGCGCTGGACGACGAAACCTTCCGGGATCTCCAGCAGCTTGGCCGACAGTTCCTGCAGGGTCTTGAGGTCGAAGCGGGTGTCGTGACGCGCGGTCCAGGCATGGCCCAGGTACGGACGCCAGTCGACGAACAGCTCGCGGTTCGGCTCCTTGACCAGGCTCTTCACCACGTGCAGGCCGTTGTCCAGCGCGTTGCGGTACTCGTCGATCTTGGCCTGGGCGCGCTCGGAATCGATGCGGCCGGCCTGGATCAGCGCCTCAGCGTACAGTTCACGCGTGGTGCGCTGCTTGCTGATCTGCTGGTACATCAAAGGCTGGGTGCCGTTCGGCTCGTCGGCCTCGTTGTGGCCGCGGCGGCGGTAGCAGACCAGGTCGATGACCACGTCACGCTTGAACTGCATGCGGTAGTCGATGGCCAGCTGGGTCACGAACAGCACGGCTTCCGGGTCGTCCCCGTTCACGTGCAGGATCGGCGCCTGGATCATCTTGGCAACGTCGGTGGCGTACTCGGTGGAGCGCGCGTCCAGCGGGTTGCTGATGGTGAAACCAACCTGGTTGTTGATCACGATGTGCACGGTACCGCCGGTCTTGAAACCGCGGGTCTGCGACATCTGGAAGGTTTCCATGACCACGCCCTGGCCGGCGAATGCTGCGTCGCCGTGGATCGAGATCGGCAGTACCTTGTCGCCAACGGTGTCGTTGCGGCGGTCCTGACGGGCGCGCACCGAACCCTCGACCACTGGCGAGACGATTTCCAGGTGGGACGGGTTGAACGCCATGGCCAGGTGCACTTCGCCACCCGGGGTCATCACGTTCGAGGAGAAGCCCTGGTGATACTTCACGTCACCGGAGCCCAGCTCGTTCATCTTCTTGCCTTCGAACTCGTCGAACAGCTCGCGCGGGTTCTTGCCGAAGGTGTTGACCAGAACGTTCAGGCGGCCACGGTGGGCCATGCCGATCACGACTTCCTTGGTGCCGTAGGAACCGGAACGCTGGATCATCTCGTCCAGCATCGGGATCAGGCTTTCGCCGCCCTCGAGGCCGAAACGCTTGGTGCCCGGGTACTTGGTGCCCAGGTATTTCTCAAGGCCTTCACCGGCGGTCACGCGCTCGAGCAGGTGGGCCTGCACGTCAGCGGAAAACTCCGGACGGCCGCGCACGCTTTCCAGGCGCTGCTGGAACCAGCTGCGCTGCTCGGAATCGACGATGTGGGTGAACTCGGCGCCAATGGTGCGACAATATGTCTTCTGGAGCGCCTCGAAGATCTCGCGTAGGCTCGCCTCCTCTTTGCCGATGAACAGGTCGCCGGCACGGAAGGTCGTATCAAGATCGGCATTGGTCAAGCCGTAGTGATTGATCGACAGGTCTACGGGCGCAGGACGCTGCCACAACCCCAACGGGTCGAGCTTGGCAGCCTGATGGCCGCGCATACGATAGGCCTGGATCAGTCGCAGAACTTCAACCTGCTTCTTCTCGTGTTCACTGCTCACGCTCCCGGCGGATACCGGTTGGGCGCGGCGCTGGTTCTTTGCCAGCAGTACGAAATGGTCGCGGATTGTCGAGTGCGATACATCGGTAGCGGTGCTGCCGTCGGCGGGCAACTTCTGGAAGTAGGTGCGCCACTCTTCTGGCACAGCGTTAGGGTCGTGCAGGTAGAGCTCATAAAGCTCTTCCACATATGCAGCGTTACCACCTGAAAGGTGGGCGCTTTCCCACATGCGCTGCATCACGCTTTCTTGCATGCTTGGTCACCCTCGGTTAGGGGACTGATCGGCGAGAGCCACAGCAAACCTGGAAAAGTCCGAATACAGCGACTGAACCACGCCACTTGGATCCTGCTGATTTTCCGGGTACCAGCCCGGAAAGCCCCTGCTGGTCTCATATCTTCATAGGTAATGAACGCGGGCTTTGTGGGCCCTTGTTCGGGTTTTACCTCAGTGCGGGCTCACCACCCGCACCTCGGCTTACTGCAGGTACAACACTTTGTATCAGGTGCCGCTTTGCAGCAGCATGTTACGTACGTGGCCGATTGCCTTGGTCGGGTTCAGACCTTTCGGGCAAACGTTGACGCAGTTCATGATCCCGCGGCAGCGGAATACGCTGAACGGGTCATCCAGGGACGCCAGGCGCTCCTGGGTCTTGGTGTCACGGCTGTCGGCCAGGAAGCGATAGGCTTGCAGCAGTGCGGCCGGGCCCAGGAACTTGTCCGGGTTCCACCAGAACGATGGGCAGGAAGTCGAGCAGCAAGCGCACAGGATGCACTCGTACAGGCCGTCCAGCTTGTCGCGGTCTTCCGGCGACTGCAGACGCTCGATGGCCGGCGCAGGAGTGTCGTTCTGCAGGAACGGCTTCACCTTCTCGTACTGCTTGTAGAAGATGCTCATGTCGACGACCAGGTCACGAATGACCGGCAGACCCGGCAGCGGGCGCAGAACCAGCTTGTTGCCCTTCACCACCGCCGACAGCGGGGTGATGCAGGCCAGGCCGTTCTTGCCGTTCATGTTCATGCCGTCGGAACCGCAAACGCCTTCACGGCAGGAGCGACGGTACGAGAAACCTTCGTCCTTTTCCTTGATCAGCGCCAATACATCGAGAACCATCAGGTCCTTGCCGCCGGTATCGACGTCGAACGACTCCATTTTGGGCGCCGAGTCGGTGTCCGGGTTGTAACGATAAACTTCGACTTTCAACATAGCAGCCACCCTTAGTAAGTCCGGACTTTTGGTTCGAAGGCTGGAACAGTCTTCGGCGCAAAGTTGACGCCGCGCTTGGCAACGCGCTTCTCACCCGGGTAGTACAGGGTGTGGCACAGCCAGTTTTCGTCGTCACGGTCTTCGAAGTCTTCACGGGCGTGGGCGCCGCGGGACTCTTTACGGGCTTCGGCCGCGATGGCGGTAGCTTCGGCGACTTCCAGCAGGTTCTGCAGCTCCAGCGCTTCGATACGCGCGGTGTTGAAGGCCTGGGACTTGTCGTTGATCTTGACGTTGGCGATACGGTCACGCAGGCCGGCCAGCTGCTCGATACCCTTCTGCATGTATTCGCCAGTACGGAATACACCGAAGTAGTTCTGCATGCAGCTCTGCAGCTCGCGCTTGAGGCTGGCAACGTCTTCGCCAGTGGTACGCTCGTTGAGCTTGTTCAGGCGGTTCAGGGCAACATCGATATCGGTGTCGCTGGCGTCGCGGTATTCCACGCCGTCGGACAGCGATTTTTCCAGGTGCAGGCCAGCGGCACGACCGAATACCACCAGGTCGAGCAGCGAGTTGCCGCCCAGGCGGTTGGCACCGTGGACCGATACGCACGCCACTTCACCCACTGCGAACAGACCCGGGATGATTTGGTCCTTGCCTTCGGCGTCCATGGTGATGGCCTGGCCATGAATATTGGTGGCAACGCCGCCCATCATGTAGTGGCAGGTCGGTACGACCGGGACCGGCGCGACGACTGGGTCGACGTGGGCGAAGGTCTTGGACAGCTCGCAGATACCTGGCAGGCGGCTGTGCAGCACTTCCTCGCCCAGGTGGTCCAGCTTCAGCAGCACGTGGTCCTTGTTCGGGCCCACGCCGTTGCCGGCGATGATTTCCTTGACCATGGAACGGGCAACCACGTCGCGGCCGGCCAGGTCTTTCGCGTTCGGCGCGTAACGCTCCATGAAGCGCTCGCCGTGGGCGTTGATCAGGTAGCCACCTTCACCGCGGCAACCTTCGGTAACCAGTACACCGGCGCCGGCGATGCCGGTCGGGTGGAACTGCCACATCTCGATGTCCTGCACCGGCACGCCTGCACGCAGCGCCATGCCGATACCGTCACCGGTGTTGATCAGGGCGTTGGTGGTGGAGGCGTAGATACGACCGGCACCGCCAGTGGCCAGAACGGTGGCCTTGGACTTGATGTACATGGTTTCGCCGGTTTCGATGCAGATTGCGAT
Organism: Pseudomonas sp. UYEF17; assembly: GCF_040546125.1. Lineage (NCBI taxonomy): Bacteria > Pseudomonadati > Pseudomonadota > Gammaproteobacteria > Pseudomonadales > Pseudomonadaceae > Pseudomonas > Pseudomonas sp. UYEF17. The sequence continues at coordinate 136,936 of NZ_JBEPNE010000004.1, read as the reverse complement.
CACACCGACGAACGCGCCGTCCTGGTTCTTCACCAGGTCAACAGCGTAGTACTCGTTGAGGAAGGTAGTGCCTGCCTTCAGGTTGCCCTGGTACAGGGTGTGCAGCAGCGCGTGACCGGTACGGTCGGAAGCAGCACAGGTACGGGCGGCCTGGCCACCTTTACCGAAGTCCTTGGACTGGCCACCGAACGGACGCTGGTAGATGCGGCCGGTTTCGGTACGCGAGAACGGCAGGCCCATGTGGTCCAGCTCGAAGACCGCAGCCGGGCCTTCCTGACACATGTATTCGATAGCGTCCTGGTCACCGATGTAGTCGGAGCCTTTGACGGTATCGTACATGTGCCAGCGCCAGTCGTCGTTCGGGTCGGCCGAAGCGATGGCGCAGGTGATGCCGCCCTGGGCGGATACAGTGTGCGAACGGGTCGGGAAGACCTTGGTGACCACGGCAGTCTTGTGGCCGCCTTGAGCCAGCTGCAGCGCTGCGCGCATGCCGGCGCCGCCGCCACCGATGATGATGGCGTCGAAGGAAATGGTTGGAATGCTAGCCATGGATCAGATACCCCAGAGAATCTGCACACCCCAGACGAAGTAAGCGAACATCGCAACGCCGCATACCGCCTGGAACAGGAAACGAATCGCAGTTGCCGACTTGCCGAACGACATTGGCGTCAGGTAGTCGGTTGCAATGGTCCACATGCCGACCCAGGCGTGAGCGCCCAGGGCAACGAGGGCCAGCAGACTGAAGATCCGCATCGCGTTGTTGGAGAACAGACCATGCCACTGGGTGTAGTCGATGCCTGGGTGGGCGACCACGTAGCCGATCAGGAAGAGGAAGTAAGCCGCGAGAACGACCGCAGAAACGCGCTGCGCCATCCAGTCATAGAGGCCCGAACGCGACAGGTTCGTGACATTGGTTACCATACCCAAACTCCCACCAGAACGATCAGCACCACGGAGATGACGATCACGATTTTCGAGCCCAGCTTGCCGCCTTCCAGCGTCTCACCGATGCCCATGTCCATGATCAGGTGACGTACACCTGCCACGAGGTGATAAAGCAGGGCGGATAGCAGGCCCCAGGTCACGAATTTGGCCAGCGGGCTGGTCAGACACGCCTTCACCTCACCAAAGCCTTCCTCGGAACCCAGCGACTTGCCCAGTGCATAAAGCATGATGGCAAGGCCAAGGAACAGGATGACGCCGGAGATACGATGCAGGATGGACGTGTACGCAGTGACGGGGAGCTTGATGGTCCTTAGGTCTAGGTTTACAGGTCGTTGGCTTTTCACGGCTTTTTTCACACTGAAGAGCCCCTAGCGAATCAGGGCAAAGTTGTTGGTAAGTGTACTGGTCAGGTACCCACCACCCAGGGAACGGCGACCCCCAGCAGTTCGGGCTTGCAAGCCCCTGGCGGTCGGGTTGCGAGTATAGACAGTTAGGCTGCTTATGACAACGTGACGGGGTAGCCCAAATAGCGCATTGCCTTTAACGCACAAAAGGCGTAAATGGGCGAGAATTTCGCGAAAAATCAGGCCTCAATGCCTGTTTCAACAAGCCTTTAGGCAAATTGACATCTGAATTTATCCCTCTATAGTGGTGCGGGCCCTGCGTGGGGGGTCTGTCTGATGATTTCAAGCATTAATAGGAGGCCACATGGCTGACAAAAAAGCGCAGTTGGTCATCGAGGGCGCTGCCCCCGTCGAGCTGCCCATTTTAACCGGCACCGTTGGTCCTGATGTAATCGACGTCCGCGGGTTGGGGGCCACTGGTCACTTCACCTTCGACCCTGGTTTCATGGCGACTGCCTCGTGCGAGTCGAAGATCACCTACATTGACGGCGACAAAGGTATCCTGCTGCACCGCGGCTACCCGATCGAGCAGCTCGCCGAAAAGTCCGACTACCTCGAAACCTGCTACCTGCTGCTCAACGGCGAACTGCCGAATGCCGAGCAGAAGGCCCAGTTCGTCAGCACCGTGAAGAACCACACCATGGTTCACGAGCAGCTGAAGTCCTTCTTCAACGGCTTCCGCCGCGACGCCCACCCGATGGCGGTGATGTGCGGCGTGGTCGGCGCCCTGTCGGCGTTCTATCACGACTCCCTGGACATCAATAACCCGCAACACCGCGAAATTTCCGCGGTGCGCCTGGTCGCCAAGATGCCGACCCTGGCCGCGATGGTTTACAAGTACTCCATGGGCCAGCCGATGATGTACCCGCGCAACGACCTGTCGTACGCGGAAAACTTCCTGCACATGATGTTCAACACCCCGTGCGAGATCAAACCGATCAGCCCGGTGCTGGCCAAGGCGATGGACCGGATCTTCATCCTCCACGCCGACCACGAGCAGAACGCCTCCACCTCTACCGTTCGTCTGGCCGGTTCGTCGGGTGCCAACCCGTTCGCCTGTATCGCCGCCGGTATCGCCGCACTGTGGGGCCCGGCCCACGGCGGTGCGAACGAAGCGGTACTGACCATGCTCGATGAAATCGGCGATGTCTCGAACATCGACAAGTTCATCGCCAAGGCCAAGGACAAGAACGACCCGTTCAAGCTCATGGGCTTCGGTCACCGCGTGTACAAGAACCGCGACCCGCGCGCCACCGTGATGAAGCAGACCTGCGACGAAGTCCTGCGCGAGCTGGGCATCAAGAACGACCCGCAGCTGGAACTGGCCATGCGCCTGGAAGAGATCGCCCTGACCGATCCGTACTTCATCGAGCGCTCGCTGTACCCGAACGTCGACTTCTACTCGGGGATCATCCTCAAGGCGATCGGCATTCCGACCAGCATGTTCACCGTGATCTTCGCCCTGGCCCGTACCGTGGGCTGGATCTCGCACTGGAAAGAAATGCTCTCCAGCCCGTACAAGATCGGCCGCCCGCGCCAGCTGTACACCGGCGAGCAGAAGCGCGACATCGTTGCGCTGCAGGACCGCAAGTAAGCTTCCATAGCCGAACGCAAAAAGGCTGCCCTCGGGCAGCCTTTTTTATTCGTCCTGTGCTGGCCTCTTCGCGGGTAAACCCGCTCCCACAGGGACCCCACAGGCCCGAAAGTTTGCGGGATACCTGTGGGAGCGGGTTTACCCGCGAAGAGGCCGGCACAAGTGACACAATGCCTCAGTTTTTCTCAGCCCGCTCTCGCAACCCTTTCAGGGTATTGAACGGCGCATCCACCACGAACTTGTTGGCCACCATCGCCGGCACGCTACCACCCGGCTCGGTGTGCACCTGATAGGTCACTTCCGTGCTGTCACCCTTGGGCACCAGCCTCCAGAAGCCTTCGACCTTCGCCACCCGCACAAAGCCCTTCTCTTCCGGGACGTAGGTCGGCTCTTCCTTCAGGTTGCGCACCAGGCTGCCATCAGCCCCCTTCACCGTGGTCACATGCAATACCGAGTCCCGCGGCGTGACCGGCCATGGCGTATTGAACTGGGTGTAGGTCCAGCTCTGGTCACCTTCGTGCTTGAGCAGCTTCTGCGACTTGCATTCGTGAATCCATGCACAAGCCCCGACCACGTCCTCCTGCAACGCCTGCACCTTGGCCAGCGGCGCCTTGATCACGGTGACGCCTTGATAGGCCTTGTACTTGGAACCGGCCACTTCACTGAGGGAAACCTTGATCCCCTCCTCGTCCTTGGCCACCTGCCAGTTTTCGGCCCAGGCCGCGGGCGACAGCAGAACACCCATGCCACACAGCAGAGCAATACGCTTGAACGATCTCATCATGTTTATCCTTGTTGTCGAAGATCCAGCCTGTCACGCCGCCGTCATCTGCTCCCACCAACCAAGAATCCTGATGGCCTCGTCACGATCACTGCCGCATACCTCCACATCCGCCTTGAAACCGCCACACACTGCCGGCCGCTCGGGCTTGCCGAACAGGTCGCAGAGGTTGTCGACGGTCAGGTGCAGGCAGCGCTCGCCAGCCGGCTTGCCATTGGGCATGCGCGGCATCGCAGAGGTGATGGACGGGGCGATGCAGCAGGCACCACAGCCCTCACGGCAATTCATGGCTATTCACCAAAATCAGGACTCCCTGGAACAAAACGGGACGAACGTCCCTGGATAGTAACCGCTCAAACAGGCGTTTGAAATTGCTGGCATGATGAAATCTGCCGTGACCCGGCAGTCAGTTCACCTGCTACTGGCGGTACTCGAAATCGATGGCCGCCCCTTCCACGTCGCGACGGCTGTCATTGCGCAGCTGCAGCTGCATTTCGTTGCTGATCAACCGGCCATTGAGCTGGAACGGGCTATCGCTGGCCTCCGGCTTTTCAGTGAACATGGGTGGCAGCAAAGGCTTGCGTCGCTGTATCGGCGAAGGGCTGCCCACATTCGGCTCAAGGTCATCGACCATATCGGCCGGCAGGCTGAGGTCCAGCTTCGCCTTGGGTAGCGGCTTGGCAACCTCCTTGCTCACCTGCTTGCGCGCCGGCCTGGCCTTGCTGTTACCGGCTTTTTTTGCAGGCTGCTTGTGCGCTGGCCTGGCTGCGGCTTTCTGCACCGGCTTGGCTTTCTGCACCGGCGCCGCCTGCGCCTGGCCTGCCGGCTGCGCAGCCTGGGCAACACCAGCCAGACTGCCGAGCGGTACAAGGCACAAGATCAGGGCAAAACGGCGCAAAGCATTCATGGCAAATAGACAGACTGGCAGGAAAAGTGCGTATGCTCCCTGTTCCACGGGCGCGTGGCAAGCCTACAAAAGTGCCGCTGCTGGCTCCCGGCACAATTGCTGGGCCAGCAAACCGAGCGTGATCACCGCGCGCTCGGCTTCCTTGTTCCAGGGTATACCGCAATTAAGCCGGATACAGTGGTTGAACTGCTCGGTGTTGCTGAAGATCAGCCCCGGCGCAATACTGATGCCCTGCTCCAGCGCGCGCACATGCAGCTCCTGGGTATTGACCCGCCCCGGCAGGCTCACCCACAGGATGAAACCGCCCGTCGGCCGGGTCATCTGGGTACCCTCGGGGAAGTGCTGCTGCACCGCCAGCTGGTAGGCACTGAGGTTCTTGCGGTACTCCTGGCGGATGTAACGCAGGTGCCGGTCGTAGCCGCCATTTTCCAGGTAGGCCGCCACACCCATCTGCGTCACGCTGCAGGCCGAGTGGGTGGTGAAGGTTTGCAGGCGCTGGATCTCGTCCTGATAGCGCCCGGCGATCATCCAGCCAACGCGCACGCCGGGGGACAGGGTCTTGGAAAAACTCGAGCAATAGATCACCCGGTCCAGCCGGTCGAATGCCTTGAGCGCCTTGGTCTTGCCCTGCTCGAACATCAGCTCGCCATAGATGTCATCCTCGACGATCTGGATATCGAAGTCCGACGCCAGGCGCAGCAACTGCTTCTGCCGCTCTTCCGGGACAGTGCCACCCAGCGGGTTGCTGAGGCGCGCAGTCAGAACCAGGGCCTTGATCGACCACTGGTTGGCCGCCAGCTGCAGCGCTTCGAGGCTGATACCAGTGGACGGGTCGCTGGGGATCTCGATCACCTTCAGGCCCAGCAGGTCGGCCAGTTGCAGCAGCCCGTAATAGGTGGGCGATTCGGCGGCGATCAGGTCGCCGGGGCGGGTCAGCACGCGCAGCGACATCTGCAGCGCATCGACACAGCCATGGGTCACGATCACTTCACGCGGGTCGACCAGCACACCGGCATCACGCATGCGAATGGCGATCTGCCGGCGCAGCGGCTCGAAACCGGGGCTGAACATGTAGCTGAAGGCACGCGGGCTGTGGAAGCGTGTGACCTTGGCAATCTGCTGGTGCAAGGCACGGACCGGCAGGTAGTCGACGTGCGGCACCGCGGCGCCGAACGGGAACACGCCATCACGGCGCGCCTCGGTCAGTACCTGCTGGATGATACTGGCGCGGGTGACCAGGCCGGGGCGCTCGACCCGGGCGATGTCCGGGGTCTGCGCGGTCAGGGCCGGGGTCTGGTGCACGTAGTAGCCGGACTGCGGCCGCGCACGGATCAGCCCCTGGTCTTCGAGATTGGCATAGGCCTGCAGCACCGTGGCATGGCTGACATTGAGCTGGGCGCTCATCTTGCGCACGGAGGGTACCCGCTCGCCTGGCTGGTAGACACCACGACGGATGTCATCGGCCAGTTGCTGGGCGATACGCTGGTACAACAGCAGGTTGGTCATGGCTGGCTCTCGACGCGCGGACGGGCTCGTTGTTCTTGTGTCGCTCACTGACGGTAGAGGATACCGTAACAGTTGCAAAGTGTACTGGGACAGATCGCAGGATAGTCAACAATACAGTTGCGTGACAGCCATGGAAACGATCAAGCCTGGGTATGCCGACGAAAAGCCGGGGGCGCTTTGCGCCCCTTTCGCGACACAAGGCCGCTCCTACAGGTACTGTGCATACCTTGAAGTTAACACTGTACCTGTGGGAGCGGCTTTAGCCGCGAACACCGGCAAAGCCGGTGCCATCCCCCGCGCCGCCAAGCAGTCAGCGTGCTGGCGCCAGCTTGCCCTTGTCATCGGAGAACACGATCTCCACCCGACGGTTCTGCGCCCTGCCCCGCTCCGAGGCATTGGCCTCGATCGGGTACTGGTCGCCATAGCCCTCGACCTGCAGGCGCTTCTCGTCGATGCCCAGGTCTACCAGCATGTCGGCCACGGCCTGCGCCCGATCACGCGACAGCTTCAGGTTGTCCTCCGCCGGGCCGGTGCTGTCGGTATAGCCCTCGATCCGCACCACCCGGCGCGGGTTGAGCTGGAGGAACTGCACCAGCTTGAGCACGGTACGGCTGGCCGAATTCTTCAGGTCGGCCCGGCCGGTGTCGAACAGCACGTCCCCCAGGGTCATCACCAGACCTCGGTCGGCCTGCTCCGAGGCCAGCGCGGCGATCTGCGACTCGACCCACTTGCCCTGCTGCTGAACACTGGCCAGCTTGGCCTCGCGCAGGGCCAGCTGCAGGCGCTGGCGCTCCAGGTCGAGCTTGGCCTGGCGTTCCTGGTTCAGCGCCAGCTTGGCATGCTCGCTGGCAATTTCGCTGTAGCGCTGGCTCAGGTAGGCGTAATGGCGCACGTCGGCACCGGTGCCGATGTAGCTGGACAGGCGCTCGGCACGGGCCAGCGACTCGCCTGCGCGAATCACGTCACGCGGCGCGCTGCGCAACACATTGGAATCATCCTTGACCTTCTGGAAAGCTGCAGTGGCATCATCCAGCGCTGCGCTGCTGCGCTGGCTGGCGCAACCTTGCAAACCGGCCGCCAGCGCCAGCACTGCCAGCGCGGCCAATGGCACACGACGGATCATGGCTGCACCTCCAACTGCTTGCGCAGGCGCTGAACCCGCGACTGCAGCAGTTGCAGCTGCTCTTCACTCTTCTGGTTCAGAACCTGGGCCTCGGCCAGGCGCGCATCCAGTTCGGCCTGCTCGGCACGCATGCGCGCATCGCGGTAGTCTTCGGTGAGCATGTTGGCCTTGGCCCGGGCCAGCTTGTCTTCAGCCAGCTTGAGCGCATCGACCTGCTCGGTGGCACCGACGGCCCTGGCCTGCTCCAGTGCCTGTTCGGAAATGCGCATCTGCTCGTTAGGGGCCGGATCGTTGGCGCAGCCAGCCAGGCCGAGCACGGCCAGGGCAAGGATTAGTGGTTGGGTTCTCACGCAATCTTCCTAGTGTTTGGGGGCGTCCGACGGCACCTGCAGCTGCGCTTTCCAGCGCTCGACATTACGTTGCAGCACGGCCTCGGATGCTCCGGAGATCGGCAATTCTGTCAGTTTTTTCGCCAATTGCCCACGCAACCAGCTGTCATTGCAAGCCGAATTGTGCGACAGGGCCAGGTACAGGCCCGGCCGATCCACCGGCAGGCCGCGGGCGATCAGGTCATTGCTCATGCCCAGGCTCTGGGCCATGGCCATGCCCGAATAGCGGCCAGCGAGCACATAATCCACCTGGCCGAGCACCAGCTTCTGGAATGCCTGGGTCAGGTTCTGTGCCGGCACCAGTTTCAGCTGCGCCTTGGCGAAAGCGGTAAAGGCCGGGGTCAGCCGCGCACGCTCGGACAAACTGCCCTGGTACTGGGCCAGGTCCGCCGGGCCCTCGAATGCCAGCGTGGCGTCGTGACGCGTCCACACCAGGTATTCGTTGAGCTGCAGGGGTGGGTGGATGTAGTCCAGCGCAGTCAGTTGCTCCACCTGCATGGGGGTGTCGAGCAGCAGGTCCATGCGCCCGCTACGTACTTCTTCCAGCGCCTGGTCACGACGACCGGCGCTCAGCACCTCCACCTTCACGCCCAGCTCGCCAGCCACCTGGCGCAGCAGATCGACGTTGGCGCCGATCAGGTGTTTCGGGTCGTTCGGGTCCTGCCACGAATAGGGCGGCGCATCAGGGCTGCCGGTTGCCACCAGGCGTTCGCACTTGCCTGCCGCCATGGCCAGCGGCGAAACCAGCACCGCCATGCAAGCCAGCACCCTGCCTGCTTTACGCAGCACCATTGCTCACTCCTTGTATTGCTTTCGGCAAGCCAGCTCCCACCGTTACAGCAACGCCCTTGAGAACTGCGCTGTACCTGTGGGAGCTGGCTTGCCGGCGATTGGGTCGGAACTGACCACAAAAAAACCCGGCCCCCTGTACGAGGGCCGGGTTCTTTATAAGTGAAGCAAGCGGATCAGACCAGCTTTTCCAGCTCCGGAACCGCTTCGAACAGGTCAGCGACCAGGCCGTAGTCGGCTACCTGGAAGATCGGCGCTTCTTCGTCCTTGTTGATCGCCACGATCACCTTGGAGTCCTTCATGCCGGCCAGGTGCTGGATCGCGCCGGAGATACCGACGGCGATGTACAGCTGTGGCGCAACGATCTTGCCGGTCTGGCCGACCTGCATGTCGTTCGGCACGAAGCCGGCGTCGACCGCGGCGCGCGAGGCACCGACGGCAGCGCCGAGCTTGTCGGCCAGGCTGTACAGGTGCTTGAAGTTGTCACCGTTGCCCATGCCACGGCCGCCGGAAACGACGATCTTGGCAGCGGTCAGCTCTGGGCGGTCGGACTTGGCCAGCTCTTCACCAACGAAGGCCGAGATGCCGGCGTTGTGCGCAGCGCCAACGGCTTCGATGGCAGCCGAACCACCTTCGGCGGCCACGGCGTCGAAGCCGGTGGTACGCACGGTGATGACCTTGATGGCAGCGCTCGATTGCACGGTGGCAATGGCGTTACCGGCATAGATCGGGCGCTTGAAGGTGTCGGCGGACTCGACCGAGATGATCTCGGAGATCTGGTCCACGTCCAGCAGCGCGGCAACGCGCGGCAGGATGTTCTTGCCGTTGGTGGTGGCCGGGGCCAGCACGTGGCTGTAGCCCTGGGCCAGCTCGACGATCAGCGGCGCAACGTTTTCTGGCAGGGCGTGGGCGTAGGCAGCGTTATCGGCAACCAGCACCTTGGCAACGCCAGCGATCTTGGCTGCGGACTCGGCAACGCCGCCCACGTTCTGGCCTGCGACCAGCACGTGCACATCACCACCGATCTTGGCGGCAGCGGCAACAGTGTTCAGGGTGGCCGGGGCTACGGCACCGTTTTCGTATTCAGCGACAACCAGGATAGTCATTTAGATTACCTTCGCTTCGTTCTTCAGCTTCTCGACCAGTTCGGCCACCGATTTGACCTTGATGCCAGCGCTGCGGGCAGCCGGGGCTTCAACCTTCAGGGTCTTGTTGGTGGAGGCGAGGGAAACGCCCAGCGCGTCTGGAGTAACGGTCTCCAGCGGCTTCTTCTTGGCCTTCATGATGTTCGGCAGCGACGCGTAGCGTGGCTCGTTCAGGCGCAGGTCGGTGGTGACGATGGCCGGCAGGTTCAGTGCAACGGTCTGCAGGCCGCCGTCGATTTCACGGGTGACGTTCAGCTTGTCGCCAGCCACTTCCACCTTGGAGGCGAAGGTGCCCTGGGCGAAGCCGGTCAGCGCAGCCAGCATCTGGCCGGTCTGGTTGTTGTCGCTGTCGATGGCCTGCTTGCCGAGGATGACCAGCTGAGGCTGCTCTTTGTCGACAACGGCTTTCAGCGCCTTGGCCACAGCCAGGGAATTCAGTTCGTCAGCGGCTTCGACCAGGATGGCACGGTCGGCACCCAGGGCCAGGGCGGTACGCAGTTGCTCCTGGGCAGTGGTCGGGCCGACGGAAACGACGACGATCTCGGACGCGACGCCCTTTTCCTTCAGGCGTACGGCTTCTTCCACGGCGATTTCGCAGAAGGGGTTCATGGACATCTTGACGTTAGCAAGGTCGACGCCGGAGTTGTCCGCCTTGACGCGAACCTTGACGTTGTAGTCGACCACTCGTTTGACAGCTACAAGAACCTTCATGGATTCCTCGTTACTCTCCGGTGAATAGATAGTCGCCAGGGGCAGAGCCCTGCGATGCGCGTGGGTACAAGGGCACCTCTAAAAACGTACCGGGAGGCGGTAACTTCACAGTGACCGAACAGTCTTGTCCGGACTCTTGCGACAAATACTCACGGGTCATTTTCTGTCGTGGCGTGTAAACTCCACTACAAACCGGCCCAAGGCCGCAAAACCCTGCTCCACACCTGGTCTTTAGAGGTGTACCTGCGCCCGGCTGCAAGCCTACGGCGAACGTAAAACCGCTCGTATCTTGACCGTAACACCCAATCCGGTCAATACGGCAAATCGGTCACCCTCCAGCCGCGTTCCTGTGATTTTACTGGCCTGCGGCAAATTCAAACAAACGTTTGTATTGGACCCGCCAAGTGGTGTAGATATAATGCGCGGCCAAGACAAAACGGTGTAGTCCGTCATTTGCCCAGCTACAGTTCCGCCGTTGCGTAGAACCGCTGCGAATGCCCCGCGCACCCATAAGACAAAGCAACAGCACGAGCCTTGATGAGTAGGAGAGAACCAGTGGAACGCGAATACATGGAATTCGACGTGGTCATCGTCGGCGCCGGCCCGGCGGGCCTGTCCGCCGCCTGCCGCCTGAAGCAGAAGGCCGCCGAAGCCGGTAGCGAAATCAGCGTCTGCGTGGTGGAAAAAGGCTCTGAAGTCGGCGCCCACATCCTCTCCGGCGCGGTGTTCGAACCCCGTGCCCTGAACGAGCTGTTCCCAGACTGGAAAGAGCTCGGCGCGCCGCTGAACACCGAAGTGAAGCGTGACGACATCTACGTGCTCAAGGATGCCGGCAGTTCGACCAAGGTGCCTGACCTGTTCGTGCCCAAGACCATGCACAACCAGGGCAACTACATCATCTCGCTGGGCAACCTGTGCCGCTGGCTGGCCCAGCAGGCCGAGAACCTGGGCGTGGAAGTCTACCCGGGCTTCGCCGCCCAGGAAGCGCTGTTCGATGAAAACGGCGTGGTGCGCGGCATTGTCACCGGCGACATGGGCGTCGACCGCGAAGGCAACCCGAAAGACGGCATGTACACCCCTGGCATGGAGCTGCGTGGCAAGTACACCCTGTTCGCCGAAGGCTGCCGTGGCCACATCGGCAAGCAGCTGATCAAGCGCTTCAACCTGGATAGCGAAGCCGATGTGCAGCACTACGGCATCGGCCTGAAGGAAATCTGGGAAATCGACCCGGCCAAGCACGAGCAAGGCCTGGTGGTGCACACCGCCGGCTGGCCGCTGGACGTGATGGCCAAGGACAACACCGGTGGTTCGTTCCTCTATCACCTGGAAAACAACCAGGTGGTGGTCGGCCTGATCGTCGACCTGTCCTACGCCAACCCGTACCTGTCGCCGTTCGACGAATTCCAGCGCCTCAAGCACCACCCGGTGATGGCGCAATATCTCGAAGGCGGCAAGCGCATCAGCTACGGTGCCCGTGCCATCTGCAAGGGCGGCTTCAACTCGCTGCCGAAGATGGTCTTCAACGGCGGCGCGCTGATCGGCTGCGACCTGGGCACCCTGAACTTCGCCAAGATCAAGGGCAGCCACACCGCGATGAAGTCCGGCATGCTCGCCGCCGAAGCGGTGGCTGACGCACTGATCGCCGGCAGCGAAGGCGGTGACCAGTTGAACGGTTACGTCAGCGCCTTCAAGGCCAGCTGGCTGTACGAGGAGCTGTTCGCCAGCCGCAACTTCGGCCCGGCCATGCACAAGTTCGGCCCGCTGCTGGGCGCTGCGTTCAACTATGTGGACCAGAACTGGTTCGGCGGCAAGCTGCCGTTCACCCTGCACGACACCAAGCCGGACTACGCCTGCCTGAAGCTGGCGGCCGAGTCGCAGAAGATCGACTACCCGAAACCGGACGGCAAGCTCAGCTTCGACAAGCTCAGCTCGGTATTCCTCTCCAGCACCAACCACGAAGAGGAACAACCCTGCCACCTGAAGCTGACCGACCCGAACGTGCCGATCGCCAGCAACCTGCCGCTGTACGACGAGCCGGCCCAGCGCTACTGCCCGGCGGGCGTGTACGAAGTGGTCACTCAGGAAGACGGCAGCAAGCGCTTCCAGATCAACGCGCAGAACTGCGTGCACTGCAAGACCTGCGACATCAAGGACCCGGCCCAGAACATCACCTGGGTCACCCCTGAAGGCGCAGGCGGGCCGAACTACCCGAACATGTAAGGCCCCTGCGCTAACGAAAAGCCCCCGTTCTCACGAGCCGGGGGCTTTTTGTTTTACCTGTTCTGGCTGTACTGGCCCGTGTAGGAGCGACCTCGTGTCGCTATGGGCTGCGCAGCAGCCCCACGACCTATGCTCCAGCGCAAACCGTCGGGGCTGCTGCGCAGCCCATCGCGACACAAGGCCGCTCCTACAAAGTCCGCGTCATTCCGGAAACGAGACAGGGCAAGGCAATCGTATTATGCAGTCCTGACTTCCTCGAACAGTTCAGGGTGTCGGTCCAGCAGCTTGAGCAGTTTCACCAGCGCCACTGGCGGCGTGGTCTTGCCGTTTTCATAACGGGAGAACGCATTGACCCCACCACCGAAAATTTCCCCCGCTTCACGCTGGTCGAGGTCGAACTTCCTGCGTATGGAGGCAATAAAGGAAGGATCCACAACGGTTGCGTTGACTTGGCGCTCGAATGCCGTCATCAGGTGACTGACACGCATGGCTTCATCATGGCTCAGCACACATTCCCCACATGCAGAACAGTAATCGCCACTTACGTCAGGGATGACGGTCATCTCTCCTTTGTAGCTATAGGGCATGCCCTGAATGTCAGGTGCAAGCTCCGAGCCGCCGCATATTGGACATCTCATGATTACAACTCCTTGAAAGACACGATGAGCACGTCGTCTACCACGGACACTTTCAGATAAACGTACCCAATTGCTGTAAGCGGGCGATACACGTCCTGCCAAACCCGATGATCGATATGGCTGGTCATGCTCTTGTAGAAATCAGTGCGCTTCAAGCTGGTGATCACCTCAAGCATGCACGGAAAATCCATTCCCAGCGCCTTGGCGCCTCTCAATGCAGCGCCCGTAGGGCTGATGCGCCTTGCCGCAGCCAGGGCTTTTACCCGCTCCAGCGGGCAATGAGGCGTTCTCTTTTCCATGAGAAATTAACCTTCCAGGTTAAATTTGGCTAATAGGTTATTCCAATAACCCCCGCCCGGAAGTCTGCCTCAATGCCCTACGGCCGTTACCGGCTCATTTGTCACCGCACATGATCGGCATCGGCTCTGCCACAAACGCCAATGGCTCCCGACGCCCGAAATACAAGGCCGTCAGCAAACCCACCGTGCCCATGACCAGACAAAAGCCGACACACACCCACGGGCTCCACGGCATCAGCGCAATCAGCGCCAGCGGTGTGGTGCTGGCCCAAAGCGCGTAGGCCACGTTATAGGTAAAGGAGATGCCCGACACGCGGATCTCGGCCGGGAACAACCCGACCATCACTGACGGCACCACGCCCACCACGCCGCAGGACAGGCCCGCCAGCGCATAGGCCAGCCAGGTCATGCCCCACTGCCCCACCAGGCTGGCATACAACGCGCCGATGCCCACCGGCAGCAACAGGCTGTAGAACATCAGTGCGCGCCAGGCGCCTGCACGGTCGACCAGCAGCCCGGCCAGTACGCAGCCGATGTTGAGGAAGACGATGCCCACGCTGCTAAGGGCAAAGGTGTGCCCGGCACTCATGCCGAAGCGCTGCTGCATCACTGTCGGGGTAATCACCACCAGCACCACCACGGCGGAAGTCAGCACGCAGGTCAGCAGCGCCGCCGGGATCAACGCCCGACGGTGTTCGCCCAGCACCCGCCGCAGCGGGAAGCTCACCGGCTGCTCCTGGCGCGCGCGCAGGGCAAGGAACACCGGTGTTTCGCTGAGCCAACGACGCAGCCACACGCCGATCACGCCGAATACCCCGCCGAGCAGGAACGGGTAGCGCCAGGCGTAGTCGAGGATTTCCTGCTGGGTGAACACTTGCGCCAGCAAGGTCGCGGTCAGTGCCCCCAGCAGATAGCCAAAGGTCAGGCCGGCCTGCAGGAAGCCCAAGGCATAACCGCGCCGCCCGGCTGGCGCGTGCTCGGCGACGAAAGTCCAAGCGCTCGGCACCTCGCCACCCACCGCCGCGCCCTGCAGGATACGCAGTGCCAGCAGGATCAGCGGCGCGGCATAGCCGATGTCGGCGTAGGTCGGCATCACCCCGATCAACAGGCACGGCAGGGCCATCATCAGGATGCTCAGGCTGAAGACCCGCTTGCGCCCCAGGTGGTCGGCGAAGTGCGCCATCAGGATGCCGCCCAGCGGCCGCGCCAGGTAGCCGGTGACGAAGATTCCGAAGCTTTGCAGCAGGCGCAGCCATTCGGGCATCTCGGGCGGGAAGAACAGCTGGCTGAGGGTCAGCGCAAAGAATACGAAGATGATGAAATCGTAGATTTCCAGCGCGCCGCCCAACGCCGCCAGTCCCAGGGTCCGGTGGTCGCCGCGGCTGAACCGGGGCGGGCGAGCGGTATCGATGGCAGTCATGGCAGGGTCCGCAAATCGGCAAAGGGCAAGAGGATAGCAAATAGCTGCCCCCTTGCCCTGCCCGCTGCGGCTTTAGCGGTTGAACATGGTGTTGACGAAATTGGCCTTCGGCCGTGGCCGCACCGTGGCAGCCGGCATGGCGCCCGGCAGCGGCAGCTTGCCGACCAGCAGCGGCGTATCGATGATCGCCATGAACGCCTCCAGTGCCTCGTTGTCGGGCACCTGGGGCAGGCTCAGGCTGACGGCCTGGCGCTCGGTCTGCGGCACCAAGGGCACTTGCAACTGGGTAGAGTGATAAAGAAGGGCGTGCTGGATCTGCGTGCTGACGCGACAGAAGCGCGCCAGGTCGACCCCGACATGGCTGGCCAGCTCGATATTGCCCAACAGCAGGTGGAAAGGCTGCAAGGCACTCAGCACCAGGCGCTGCAGCTCCTCGAAGCTGTCCACTGGCGCTATCCGGTAGTAGCCCAGGCCGTTGAGCAGCCGCTCCAGTTGCAGGCGCTGGCAGGGGTGTGCGTCGGCGATGAGGATGCGCAGGGTCTTGTTGGCCATGGCGGGACCTGGGCAGTTGGGTAATGGGTAGGCTCCATGACCATACTGCGCCAGTAACGGCTGCTGCCAAGGCTACGCCTGGCAGGGGTCTTATTTGATAGAAGTCTGGAAAACCGTGGAAATCAAGTGATCGACTGACGGAATTTTCATCTGCATTCAACCCGGCGATCAGGATTCCCACTCGCGCATGCGCACCCGGCAGTGCTTCATGGCATTGACGATGTGCTTCTCCACCAGGCTGCGGGAAATACCCAGGTGCTCGGCAATCTGCTGGTGTGACAGGCCTTCGAGCTTGCGCAGCAGGAAGCAGTCGCGGCAGACCTTGCTCAGCTCATCCAGCGCGCGCTGCATCATTGCCAGGCGCTGGTCGAGCTGCATGTCGTGGGTCGGCGCCGGGGTATGCCAGCGCTCGTCGCTGTCCAGCACCTCCAGCGGCTCGGCCTGGCGTACCTGATGCCGCCGGTGGCGGTCGACCACCAGGTTGAGCGCGGTGCGGTAAAGGAAGGCACGCGGGTGCTCGATGCGCTCGGCGTCGGTGCGTTCCAGCACCCGCAGGTAGGCATCGTGCGCCACGTCTTCGGCGGCCTGACGATTGCCCAGGCGCGCGGAAAGGAAGCCCACCAGTTCGCGATAGTAATGTTCCACGACGTTACCTGAGATCGTCCTGCCAGCCTATGCCAGAAAGCCCTTTCAGGCAGCAACGCGGGACCGAGTGATGTCAGCGTGCGATCTTACAAATTATAATTATTCTCAGCAACAAGGTGCATGGAGCAACACCGCCACCACCCCAAGTGTATGCGCCCGTCTGTGGGAGCGGCCTTGTGTCGCGAAAGGGCCGCAAAGCGGCCCCGGCAATCTGCAGTGATGCGAAGATCCTGGGGGCGCTTCGCACCCCTTTCGCGACACAAGGCCGCTCCTACACAGACCGCGCCAAACTCACTGCGCTAAATCCCCTTCTGCCGCTTTCGTCTATCTGGCACCCCCTCGGCTGGATGTCTGCATGAGACCTTTAACCAACACCCGTCGCCGGCTCCTGCTCAGCAGCCTGGGCCTGCTCGGCCTGGGCTGCCTGCTGGCCTGGAAGGCCCTGCCCTACGGCGCACAGCCGCTCAGCACGGTTGCCGTGACCCGCGCCGACATCGAAAGCAGCGTCACCGCACTGGGCACCCTGCAACCAAGGCGCTACGTGGACGTCGGTGCCCAGGCGTCGGGGCAGATCCACACCCTGCATGTGGAGGTCGGCGACACGGTGCGCAAAGGCCAGCTGCTGGTCGAGATCGACCCTTCGACCCAGCAGGCCCGGCTGGATGCCGGCCGCTACTCGATCGACAACCTCAAGGCCCAGCTGGCAGAACAACGCGCACAGTTCCAACTGGCCCGGCAGCAGCTCAAACGCCAACGGGACCTGGCCGCCGCCGGTGCCACCCGCGACGAGGACGTGCAAACGGCCGCCGCACAGCTGAAGGTCACCCAGGCGCGCATCGACATGTTCCAGGCGCAGATCCGCCAGGCCCAGGCCAGCCTGCGCAGCGACGAGGCCGAGCTGGGCTACACGCGCATCTACGCGCCGATGGACGGCACGGTAGTGGCGGTGGATGCCCGTGAGGGGCAAACCCTCAATGCCCAACAGCAAACCCCGTTGATCCTGCGCATCGCCAAGCTCTCGCCGATGACCGTGTGGGCCCAGGTGTCGGAGGCCGACATCGGCAAGGTCACCCCGGGCATGACCGCCTACTTCACCACCCTGGCCGGCGGCAAGCGCCGCTGGACCAGCACCGTGCGGCAAGTGCTGCCGATCCCGCCCAAGCCCCTGGAGCAGGCCAGTCAGGGTGGCGGCAGCCCGGCCAGCGTCAGCAATGGCAGTGCCGGCAGCCAGGTGGTGCAGTACAGCGTGCTGCTGGATGTCGACAACCCGGACGGCGCACTGATGGCCGAGATGACCACGCAGGTGTTCTTTGTCGCAGGCAAAGCCAGCCAGGTGCTGACCGTGCCACTGGCCGCGCTGGACGACGGCGATGGCCTGCGCCTGGCGCATGTGCTGACCCGCGACGGCAAGGTGGAACAGCGCCAGGTACGCACCGGCCTCAGCGACCGCCTGCGCGTGCAGGTGCTGGACGGCCTCAACGAAGGCGAACGCCTGGTGATCGGCGCCCCTGGCGTCAGCGGAGGTTGAATGAGCACACCCCTGATCGAGCTGGTCGACATCCGTAAATCCTACGGCGGCGTCGAAACGCCCAAGGTCGATATCCTCCATGGCATCAGCCTGCGCATCCATCCCGGCGAGTTCGTCGCCATCGTCGGCGCCTCCGGCTCCGGCAAGTCGACCTTGATGAATATCCTCGGCTGCCTCGACCGCCCCACTTCCGGCAGCTACCGCTTCGCCGGCAAGGATGTGGCCGAACTGGGCAGCGACGAACTGGCCTGGCTGCGCCGCGAGGCGTTCGGCTTCGTGTTCCAGGGCTACCACCTGATCCCCTCGGGCTCGGCCCAGGAAAACGTCGAAATGCCGGCCATCTATGCCGGCCTTGCCGCCAGCGAACGCCACGCCCGTGCCAGCGCCCTGCTCGGTCGCCTGGGTCTGGCCAGCCGCACCGGCAACCGCCCGCACCAGTTGTCTGGCGGCCAGCAACAACGGGTGTCGATTGCCCGGGCGTTGATGAATGGCGGCCATATCATTCTCGCCGACGAACCCACCGGCGCCCTCGACAGCCACAGCGGCACCGAAGTGATGGCGTTGCTCGACGAGCTGGCCAGCCAGGGCCACGTGATCATCCTGATCACCCATGACCGCAACGTCGCGGCGCGGGCGCAGCGCGTGATCGAAATTCGCGACGGCCTGATCATCAGCGATTCGGCCGCCGAAAAGCCCACGGTCGACAACGGCCGCGGGCTGCAGGCCGACCAGCTGCGCCAGCGCCTGGACCGTGGCGCGACCTTGCACGGGGCGTGGAAAGGCGAATTGCTCGAAGCCCTGCAGGCGGCCTGGCGGGTGATGTGGGTCAACCGCTTCCGCACCGCCCTGACCCTGCTGGGCATCGTCATCGGCGTGGCCTCGGTGGTGGTGATGCTGGCAGTGGGCGAAGGCAGCAAGCGCCAGGTCATGGCGCAGATGGCAGCCTTCGGCTCGAACGTCCTCTACCTGAACGGCAAGCCGGCGAGCCTGGGCGAGCAGGCCGGCACCATCACCCTCGACGATGTCGCTGCCATCGGCCAACTGCCGCAGGTCAAGCACGTGATGCCGGTGATCGGCGAAAAGATGATGGTGCGCCACGGCAACAACAGCCA
This sequence comes from Pseudomonas sp. UYEF17, assembly GCF_040546125.1. Classification (NCBI taxonomy): domain Bacteria; kingdom Pseudomonadati; phylum Pseudomonadota; class Gammaproteobacteria; order Pseudomonadales; family Pseudomonadaceae; genus Pseudomonas; species Pseudomonas sp. UYEF17. The sequence continues at coordinate 118,228 of NZ_JBEPNE010000004.1, read as the reverse complement.
GCGGTTCTATGTGGGTGGCAACAACACCGGGTTCCCCGAGATTTTCAACTGGCCGGCGGTGCAAGGCAGCTTCTACACCGATGCCGATGAAGCCAATGCTGCCGCGGTGGCGGTGATCGGCCAGAAAGTGCGGGAAAAGATGCTCGACCCTGGGCGCGACCCGCTGGGGCAGTACCTGCTGATCGGCAATGTGCCGTTCCAGGTGGTCGGCATCCTGGCCAGCAAGGGCGCCAGCTCTGGCGACCAGGACAGCGACGGGCGCATCGTGGTGCCCTACTCCGCCGCAGCCATCCGCCTGTTCGGCCAGCGCGACCCAGACTACATCGCCGTTGCCGCCCTGGACTCCACGCGGGTCAACGAGGCCGAAGCGGCCATCGACAAGCTGCTGCGCCAGCGCCACAACGGCCGCCAGGACTTCGAGCTGACCAATGACGCGGCGCTGATCCAGGCCGAGGCGCGCACGCAGAACAGCCTGTCGCTGATGCTGGGGGCGATCGCCGCGATCTCGCTGCTGGTGGGCGGCATCGGCGTGATGAACATCATGTTGATGACGGTGCGCGAGCGCACCCGTGAAATCGGCATCCGCATGGCCACTGGTGCGCGCCAGCGCGACATCCTGCGGCAATTCCTCAGCGAGGCGGTAATGCTGTCGATGGTCGGCGGCCTGGCCGGCATCGTCCTGGCCCTGGCCATCGGTGGCGGCCTGATGCTGGCCGAAGTGGCGGTGGCCTTTGCCCTGCCCGCCATGCTCGGCGCCTTCGCCTGCGCCGTCGTCACCGGCATCGTGTTCGGCTTCATGCCAGCGCGCAAGGCCGCCCGCCTCGACCCGGTCAAAGCCCTTACCAGCGAATAACCCATGACTCTGCCTAGCCGCATCAGCCTGTTGACCTTATGCGTATGCCTCGCCGCCTGCAGCACGCCGCCAACACCCGCCAGCGGCATCGCCGCGCCATCCGCCTGGCAAGGCGAGGCCGCATCACCCTCGGTACAACTGCCAACGACACAGTGGTGGCAAGCCTTCGCCAGCAGCGAGCTCGACCGCCTGGTACAGCACGCCCTGCACAATGCCCATGACCTGGCTGCCGCCACGGCGCGGGTACGCCAGGCCCAGGCCCGCGCGGTCATTGCCGGCGCGCCGCTGTTGCCGGAGTTGAAGCTGGGCCTGGACGGCAGCCGCCAACGCCTGCTGCACGGTGACGGCTATGACCAGCTGGATGTCAGCCGCAGCGAGCCCACCAGCACCTCGTTCGACATGCAGCTCAGCGCCAGCTACGAAATCGACTTCTGGGGCGGCCTGCGGGCGACCCGTGACAGCGCCCTGCGCAGCCTGGATGCCAGCCGCTTCGACCGCCAGACCGTGGCGCTGACCCTGGTCAGCGCGGTGGCCGACAGTTACCTGCAGGGCCTGACTTTGCAGGAACAGTTGCGCATTGCCCGCCTCAACCTGCGCAATGCCCAGGACGTGCTGGGCCTGGTCGAGGCACGCCAGCGCAGCGGGTCCGCCACGCGCCTGGAACTGGCCCAGCAGCGCAGCCTGGTGGCCGCGCAGCAACGCCAGCTGCCGTTACTGGAACAGAAGTGGCAAGACAGCCGGGTCACCTTGGCTACCCTGCTCGGCGACCCGGTGCAGTCGCTACCCACCAGCCAGGACGCGATCAACACCCTGCAATGGCCCGCCATTGGCAGCGGTGTGCCCAGCGAGCTGCTCACCCGCCGCCCGGACATTGCCGCGGCAGAAGCACGGCTGGCCGCCGCCAGCGCCAACGTGCAGGTCGCCCGCGCCGCCATGCTGCCCAAGCTCACCCTCGGGGCCAGCCTGGGGGCTGGCGCCAATACCTTTGCCCATTTGTTCGACAGCTCCTACTACACCCTCACCAGCGGCCTGGTCGCGCCCATCTTCAACAACGGCCGGCTGCGTGCCGCGCGTGAACTGGCCGAGGCTGAACAGATGGAGTTGCTGGAGACCTACCGAAGCAGCATCCTGGCCGCTTTTGCCGATGTCGAGAAAGCGCTCAATGCGATCCAGGGCGTGGACCGCCAGCGGCAGTGGCAGGATGAAGAGGTGGAGCAGGCGCGGCTGGCGTTCGACCTGGCGCAGCAGCGTTATGGCGCGGGAGCGGAGACGCTGTTGAGCGTGCTGGAGACCCAGCGCACCTTGTATGTGGCGCAGGACCAGCAGGCACAACTGCGCCTGGCCCGGTTGCAGGGTAGCGTGGCGTTGTACAAGGCATTGGGGGGTGGGTGGCAGGTCGGGCAGTAAATCGCGTTGCCTTCCGGGGCTGCTGCGCAGCCCATCGCGACGCAAGGCCGCTCCCACAGGTTCAAGCCATGCGCCGTCATGTGGGAGCGGCCTTGTGTCGCGAAAGGGGCGCAGAGCGCCCCCAATCAACGCGAGCGCTGCGCCACCTTCAGGTTGCGCGCATACCACGGCCGCTGCGGTACCTTGGGCCGCAGCTTGTCGAGCACATCGTCATCGCTGTAGATGATGCGCAAGGCCAGCTTCATGGTCTCCGGGTCCATCTCTACACTGCGCCCGGGCCGCAAACCCGGCACCGTCGAGCAGCCATGGGTATCCGGCCCCAGCCACGGGTCAGCCACCTCCACCCAGCGCCCTGGCGCAAACCATGGCACACCATTGACTTCCAGGCGCCGTACCTCGCCCGGGTGCAGCCGCTCGTGAGCGTGGAACCAGTCCTCGATGCGGTCGTCGATCCAGCCATGAAAGTGCCAGAACACCGGGTTCACATGCGATGAAAACGGGTCACCGAGAAAATCGTTCTGTTCGGCGAACCAGCGTTCGGCAAAATCATCCGGCGTGCGCGCCGTCGGCACTGGCATGCCGTTGGAGGGGTCGCGCGGCACCGATGCCCAGCGCATGTGCAGCCAGTCGTGCAGGCCCAGCTCCACTTCCGAACCGAACTGGCCCAGGGTCAAGGTGCTCAGGTACTCCGGGTCGGTGTAGCGTGACTCCCAGACCAGGAAGTTGCCATGGAAGGTATCCGGCGTCTTGATGTCGCGCACCCACTGGGTGTAATCCGCATCACCGCTGGCCAGCCAGGTGGGCGGCAGGGCATTGCCGTCATGGTTGTCGAAGTAGCGGGCGAATCCGGCCCGGTCGCGCTCCAGTTCCGGCTGCGGCAGCGGGAAGCGCGTCCATGACGGCAAGTCCTGCAAGGCACGCGCCCTGCCAAGCATGTGCCGGTGCATGAAGAAAAAGTCTTCGCCCGAGCCGTTGCGGTCCTTGTGTCGGCCCCGCGCGTCACGCTCGCGATCACGTGGCCCGGGCTGCCAGCCCAGGCCACGCAGGGCGCCCTGCTTGTCCTTGCCCAGTTTGTGCCATTTGTCCCGCGACGAGTGCCACAGCTGGTGGAACAGGCGATGCTCCGGGGCGGTCAGCCAGGCCAGCAGTTGCGGGTTCAGCGGGGTACGCTCGCGCGCCTCGGGGAAGGTGCGCTTCAACGCCAGAAACTGGTTGTCCTCCACGGGCAATGTCAACGCGCGGTCCAGGCGTGCAATGCGCCCGTTGAGAGTGGCCGGCCCGGCGTTGCCGAAGCGGCCCCAGACCTCGTCGAGCACGATATGGCATTCATAGCGGGCCTGGGCCGAAAACAGGCGCCAGCGCAGGGTACCCGGCTTGTCCGCCAACAGGTCGCCTACCACGCGGTAGCGCGGTTCCTCCTGCCCTCGCAGGCGCTCGGGGGTATCCAGGTAGCCGCGCAGGGCGCGCCCGCTGGTTGCCACATCCAGGAACAGCTCCAGTTCACCCGTGGGCAGGCCATCCAGCCCCGCATCCTTGCCCTGCAGGGTCCAGCGCCAGATGCCGCGCAGGGTATCGCCCAACTGCTGCAGGCGGGTATCGGCCAACTCGACGACGGCCTCGCCAGGGGTTTCCGGGAATTCCTCGGCGGCACGCTGGCGCTGCACATACAGCGCCCCCAGCGCACCGGGCACCACCACACCCGTCAATGCCACACCGGCGATGAAACCGCGTCGGGAAATCGTCATTGCATACCTGTGCATTCATTGCGGCCATGGAGCACGGCCCGTCCAAGGCTAGAACGTTGCACGGCAGGCGAAATTTAGCGGCTTGCCACCCCCGCCCCTGAGGGCAACTCGGTCAATGTAGGAGCGGCCTTGTGTCGCGAAAGGGCCGCAAGGCGGCCCCGGCAATTTTGCAGAGGTGCGAAGATCCTGGGGGCGCTGCGCACCCCTATCGCGACACAAGGCCGCTCCTACAGGGCCCTGCGCCAGCGACCTGATAGCGGCTAAATTTCTCGGGTGCGAGCTCGTTCACTGCAGGTAGCGGCGGCCTCTGTGCCCATCCCTCGACGGTGAACCTACTGAGACCAAGATGACGACTCCACGCTGGAAGAAAGCCCTGTTTATCAGCCTGGCCGCGGCGGTTGCCGCTGGCGCCGGGTTTGCCGCCTGGCATTACTTCGCCACACCCGCCGGCTATTCCAGGGAGGTGACCCGCCAGGCCAACGACCTGCAGGAACGCATCATCTCGTTCGACAGCCATGTCACCCTGCCGCTGACCTTCGGCACTGAAGGCAGCGAGGCCGACAAGGATGGCAATGGCCGCTTCGACCTGGCCAAGGCCGCACGCGGGCGTTTGTCTGGCGCGGCCCTGACCATCTTCGCCTGGCCAGAGTCCTGGACCGGTGACGGTGGCCCGCACCGCCCTACCCCAGGCTTCGTCGAAGCCGCCCGCCACACCCAGGAGGTGCGCTACAACGCCATCACCGCCATGGTCCGCGACTTCCCGCAGCAGGTGGGTATTGCCTATACCCCGCAAGACATGCGGCGCCTGCACGGCGAAGGCAAGTTCGCGGTGTTCCTCAGCATGCTCAACGCCTATGCGCTGGGCGATGACGTCGACCAGCTCGACCGCTGGGCCGCGCGCGGCGTGCGCATGTTCGGCTTCAGCTACGTGGGCAACAACAGTTGGGCCGACTCTTCGCGCCCGCTGCCGTTCTTCAATGACACCGCCGATGCCCTGGACGGCCTGTCGCCGGTCGGCAAGCGCGCCGTGCAGCGGCTGAACGACCTGGGCGTGATCATCGATGTGTCGCAAATGTCCAGCAAGGCGCTGGCCCAGGCCGTTGCCCTCAGCCGCGCGCCGGTGGTGGCCTCGCACTCGGCGCCGCGGGCGATGGTCGACATCAAGCGCAACCTCTCCGACAAGGAGCTGCAGCTGATCAAGGACAGCGGCGGCGTGGTCCAGCTGGTGGCCTTCTCCACCTACCTCAAGCCCTTGAGCAGCAAGACCCAGGACAAACTCAACGCCCTGCGCGCCCGCTACGACCTGCCGCCACTGGCCAACCTCGACTACGCACTGATGCCAGGTGACCCGGTGATCGCCGGCTGGCCCGAGCAGAAGGTCGGCCAGTACGCCAACGCGCTGTACGGCATTCTCGAGGAGGAACCGCCAGCCACGCTCAAGGACTATGGCGACGCCATCGACTACACCGTGCGCAAGGTGGGCATCGACCATGTCGGCCTGAGTTCGGACTTCAACGAAGGCGGCGGCATCGACGGTTGGCAGAACGCCAGTGAAGCACGCAACGTCACCGCCGAACTGATCAGCCGCGGCTACTCCGAAGCGGATATCGCCAAGCTCTGGGGCGGCAACTTCCTGCGGGTGTGGGAGCAGGTGCAGCGCGCCGCGCAACCTGTCGCCACCTCATCCCCCTGACCCTTGCGAGCCATTTGATGAACGATCGTCGCACCTTTCTCAAACAGGCCGGCCTGCTTGCGGCCGCCCTGCCCCTCACAGGCCCACTGCTGCCTGCCGCCCAAGCGGCGTCTGCGCAGCCTGCCACCGCCAGCGACTGGGCCGGGTTTCGCAACCTGTTCGAGCTGGACCCGGCCTACGCGCACTTTGCCAACTTCCTGATCACCTCGCACCCACGGCCCGTGCGCGAAGCCATCGAGGCGCTGCGTGCCCGCTTCGACCGCCACCCGGCCCGCATGGTCGACTGGGACAGCCAGTCGGAATGGAAGCACGAAGCCGCCGTGCGTGAATGGGCAGCCCGCTACCTCGAAGTGACGCCCCGGCAAATCGCCCTGACCGGCAGCACCACCGAAGGCCTGGGGCTGATCTATGGCGGGCTGAAGATTGCCCCGGGGCAGGAAATTCTCACCACCGTGCACGAGCATTCGGCCGCCCGCCATACCATGGGCTTTCGCAACAAGCGCGATGGCACACCGGTGCACCGGTTGCGCCTGTTCGACGACCCCGCCAAGGTCAACAGCGACCAGGTACTGGCCACCATCGCGGCGGCCATCGGGCCGAAAACACGGGTACTGGGCATGACCTGGGTGCACTCGGGCAGTGGCGTGAAACTGCCCGTGGGCGAGATCGGCGCGCTGGTGCGCGAGGTCAATCGCCAGCGTGACGAGCAGGACCAGATCATCTACGTGATCGACGGTGTGCATGGCTTCGGCGTCGAAGACATGCGCTTTGCCGATCTCAACTGCGACTACTTCATCGCCGGCACGCACAAGTGGATGTTCGGGCCGCGGGGTACCGGGATCATCTGCGCGGCGTCCACCGAACTGAAGCAGCTGAACCCGAGCATTGCCACGTTTTCCGAGAACGAGGACTTTGCCACGGTGATGACACCCGGGGGTTACCACGCATTCGAGCACCGCTGGGCATTGGGCAAGGCGTTCGAGCTGCACCTGCAATTGGGCAAGGCGGCGGTGCAGGCGCGGATTCATGGGCTTAATGGCTATCTCAGGCAGCGGCTTGAGGCGCTGCCGGGGGTCGAGCTGGTGACACCGCGCAGCACGCAGTATTCGGCGGGGTTCACCTTCTTCCGGGTCGCGGGGCAGGATGCTGATGAGGTGGCCCGGTATCTCAACAGCCAGCGCATCGTGGTCGATGCGGTTTCGCGGGATGTCGGGCCGGTGGTGCGGACGGCGCCTGGGCTGTTGAATACCGAGGCGGAGATCGAGCGATTGGTCGATGTGTTGAAGAAGCACCTTCGCGGGTGAGGCCCTGGGGCCGCTGTGCGGCCCATCGCGACACAAGGCCGCTCCCACATGGTTCGGTGGGCGCAGTGCTTTTGTGGGAGCGGCCTTGTGTCGCGAAAGGGGCGCAACGCGCCCCCGGCGAGCTCAAGTCAGGACTGGCCGCCGACCCGCTTCAACCACTCCCCGACATCCCGGTAAATCCCCTCCACCTGCCCCACGATCCCCGACATGCGCAAGAAGTCATGGGTCAACCCCTCCACCCGGGCAAAGGTCACCGCCGTCCCACCCGCCTCCAGCCAGTCACGATAGGCCATGCCCTCATCATGCAACGGGTCATACTCGGCCACGAACAGGCAAGCCGGCGCCAATGGCTCGCGCAGCGTCGACAGCAACGGCGATACCCGCCAGTCCAGGCGCTGCTCGCGCTGCGGCGCATAGTGCCGGTAGAACCACTCCAGGGTAGGCGTCTCCAGCAGGTAACCCTCGGCATGCTGGCGATGGGACTCACGCCAGCAGGAGATATCGGTCACCGGGTAGAACAGCAACTGTGCCAACGGCTTGAACGCCAGCGCCTCGGGCTGCTCCACCGCCGTAATGGCCAGCACCGCCGCCAGGCTGGCGCCCACACTGTCCCCTGCCAGCACCACCCGGCGGTTGTCCAGGCCCAGCGACGCCGCCTGCTCAGCCAGCCAGTTGGCGGCGTCCAGCACATCGTGCAGGGCTTTCGGGAACTGCTGCTCCGGTGCCAGCCGGTAGTCCGCCGCCAGCACCGCGAACTCGCCCAGGGCCGCCAGGCGACGGCACACCGAGTCATGCGAATCGAGGCTGCCGACCACATAGCCGCCGCCATGCAGGTACAGGATCACTGGCTGCAAGGCAGCACCAGCATCGCCCTGGCGGTACAGGCGAGCAGCCAGGCGGGCACCGTCGCGCGCGGTAATCTGCAACTCGCTGGCCGTGACGTTGCCGGGCGGGCTCGGGTCGAGTACCTGCGAGCTGCCTTCGAACTCGGCACGGGCCTGGGCCACGTCCATCGCGTGCATGGGCAGGCTCCTGCCCGTCAGCCGGCCAAATTCGACCAGTTCCAGAAATGCCGCCAGATCAGGGTGCAGTGCCATGTGGGTTCCTTGGGTGAACAATGTGACTCGAGCCTCCCTACGGGACGTAGCAGCACACCGAAAAATTACCCGCCCACACGGCTAAATCGTTGGTGCAGGCACTCGTTATCCCAGCACAACGAAAGACCGCCAGAGGCATACCGTGGACCTTCAGAGCATCCTCAGCAAACTGTTCGCCAACGCCCATGCCGTCGGCATCGAAGGCGTTTTCCAGTTCGTCTTCGGCCAGGACCGGGCCTTCTGGTCGGAGGTGCGTGACAGCAGCCGCACCGGTGCCGGCCGGCACAGCGCCCCGGACGTCACCATCGAGGTGGCCGAGCGTGACTTCCTCGGCATCATGGGCGGCACCGCCAACGTTGAAGAACTGTTCGCCAGCGCCCGCCTGAAGATCAGCGGCAACATGGGCCTGGCCACCCTGCTGCCGCAGATCATCAGCAACGCCCGGCGCGGCGCACCGGCGACCAAGGTGTCGATGAACCAACGCTACCCGACACCGGCACGCCTCAGCGAACGGGTGTCGGCCGCGCAACCGGTGCTGCGCGAGGTGGCACGCATTGCCCGCGCCGACATGTCGCTGGCGCGCTTCCAGGGCGAATACCTGGCGCACGGGACGCCGGTGGTCATCAGCGATGCCCTGCAGGACTGGCCGCTGTTCACCATGGGCCGCGAAGCTTCGCTGGAGCATTTCGCCGAACTGCAGGGCATCACCCGGCACGGCGACTACGTGAAGAAGACCTTCTCCACCGACCGCGACTTCCGTTCCACTTCCATGGCCGACTTCATCGCCTCGCTGGACACCCCTGCCAAACCCGGCGAAACCCCGGCCTACATGGGCAACAACATCGTGCCGGAAAAGCTGTTGACGCTGATTCGCTACCCGCAGTACTTCGCCCGCGAGAAGTTCATTGCGCCGCGCATCTGGATCGGCCCCAAGGGCACACTGACGCCACTGCACCGCGACGACACCGACAACCTGTTCGCACAGGTATGGGGGCAGAAGTCGTTCATCCTTGCCGCGCCGCACCATCGCCCGGCCCTGGGTACCTGGTCGACCAGCCCCAAGGGCGGCCTGGACGGCTGCGACTTCAACCCCGACGCCCCGGATTACCAGCGCTTCCCGGCGGCGCGCGAGGTGCCGTTCCTGCGCGTGGTGCTGCAGGCCGGTGACCTGTTGTTCCTGCCCGAAGGGTGGTTCCACCAGGTGGAGTCTGTGACCACCTCGCTGTCGGTGAACTTCTGGGTGAATTCCGGGCGCGGCTGGTAGCCGGGATTACCAGGGGGGGGCGCTTTGCGCCCCTATCGCCGGCAAGCCAGCTCCCACAGGGACTGCGCCGACCGGAAGGCTTGCGCTGTACCTGTGGGAGCCGGCTTGCCGGCGATAGGGCCGCGCAGCGGCCCCGGCAATCGATCAGACCGCCGCGATCAACGCCTCGGCAAAGCGCTGCGCGACCTCATCGATCTGCTCGCCACTGATGATCAACGGCGGCAGGAAGCGCACCACCGCCCCATGCCGCCCACCGAGTTCCAGAATCAGCCCGCGCCTGAGGCACTCACGCTGCACCTTCGCCGCCAATTCACGGTTGGCCGCCGGATGCCCAAGCGCATCCCGCTGGCCTTGCGGATCCACCAGCTCCACCCCAAGCATCAGGCCACGCCCGCGAATATCACCCAACTGCGGATAATCCCGCTGCAACTGCTGCAGGTGCTGGCGCAGGCGCTGGCCCATGGCCTCGGCATGCTCTGCCAGGCGATGCTCGACCAGGTAATCGATCACCGCCGAACCCGCCGCCATGGCCATCTGGTTACCACGGAAAGTGCCGGCGTGGGCGCCCGGTTTCCAGGTGTCCAGCCAGTCGCGGTACACCACCACCGCCAGCGGCAGGCTGCCGCCAATGGCCTTGGACAGGGTGACCACGTCCGGGATGATGCCGGCATGCTCGAAGGCGAACATGCGCCCGGTACGGGCGAAACCGCTCTGGATCTCATCGACGATCAACGCCACGCCGGCCTGCTCGGTGATACGGCGTACCCCCTTGAGCCACTCGATATCGGCCGGAATCACCCCGCCCTCGCCCTGCACCACCTCGAGGATCACCGCCGCCGGCAGCGGCACGCCGCTTTCCGGGTCGAGCAGCAGGGTTTCCAGGTAATGCAGGTTGGCCCTGACCCCGGCTTCGCCGCCCAAACCGAACGGGCAACGGTAGTCGTAGGGGTACGGCATGAACTGCACACCGTTGCCGAGCAAGGCACCCAGCGGCTGCTTCGGGCCATGGCTGCCCATCAGGCTCAGCGCACCCTGGCTCATGCCATGGTAGGCGCCATGGAAGGCAAGGACGGTGCTGCGGCCGGTGGCGCTGCGCACCAGTTTCAGCGCTGCTTCCACTGCATCGGTACCGGTCGGGCCGCAGAACTGGACCTTGGCCTCACGGCGCAACGCCTCGGGCAGCACACCGAACAGGTCCTGGACGAAGCGGTCCTTGACCGGCGTGGTCAGGTCCAGGGTGTGCAACGGCAGCTCATCGGCCAGTACCCGCTGGATCGCCTCGACCACCACCGGGTGGTTGTGGCCCAGCGCCAGGGTGCCGGCGCCGGCCAGGCAGTCGATGAACTGGCGGCCTTCGACATCCTCCACATGGATACCACGGGCGCGCTTGAGCGCCAGCGGGATGCGCCGCGGGTAGCTGCGGGCGTTGGACTCCTGTTGTTGCTGGCGTTGCAGCAAGGGGGAATCGGTGAACTCGTACAAGGCACGCGGCGCGCTGGCCGGCGGGACCTGGGCAAGGCAGGAAGCGGTGGACATGGGTCAATCCTCGCAAGCAAGCGAAAGTGCGGGTGTTCGTCGCTTGGAGAACGCTTGAGTGCGGGGAGGATTTAGCGGTTGTTACTGTATTTTACTCTGCCTGTGCCGGCCCTTTCGCGGGCTTGCCCGCTCCCACAGGGATCGCATGCATCTCAGACCCTGTGCAGTACCTGTGGGAGCGGGCAAGCCCGCGAAAGGGCCGGCACAGACAGCGAAGATCAGCTGGCCGAGCGCGCCGGCACTTGCAACAACACCCGCAACCCATCACTGCGGCTGTCGAACTTCAGGCTACCGGCACAACGCTGCACGATCGCCTGCACGATCGCCAGCCCCAGCCCGCATCCACCACTCTGCCCGTTACGCCAGAAGCGCTCGGTCAGGTGTTCCAGGTCCGCCTCGGCAATCCCCGGCCCATGGTCCCGCACCATGAAGCCCACCTGGCCGTCAGCCATCTGCACCTCAAGCTCCACCGCCTCGTCGCCGCCATGGCGCAAGGCGTTGTCCAGCAGGTTGCGCAGCGCTGCCACCGCCAACGGCGCAGGCATGCCCAGGTAGATCTGCGTAGCGGCTTCAGGCAAGCGCAGCACGATGCGCCGGTTGTCACCGCCGCCGGCATCCTGCACCGCCTGCCGGGCCACCTGCTCGGCGCTGCACTGCACGCCATCCTCGAACGACAGGCTGCCCTCCACCCGCGCCAGCATCAACAACTGCTCCAGCGTGCGGTGCATGCGGTCGGCGCCCTGCTCGGCATGTTCCAGCGCCTGCTCACGCACGGCGCCATCGGTCATCCGCGCTACCTGCAGGTGGGTCTTGATCGCCGTCAGCGGGCTGCGCAGTTCATGCGCGGCATCGTCGGTCAGGCGCCGCTCACGCTCGATGGTCTGGGCAATACGCAGGAACAGCTGGTTCTGGGTTTCCAGCAACGGTTGCAGTTCGCTGGGCATGCCCGCCACCTGCAGCGGCTCGACGCTGTCCGCGCGCCGGCGGCGCAGGGCATCGCGCATGCGGTTGAGCGGCTCCAGGCCCTTGCCCAGGCCGATCCACAACAACCCCAGGCTGCCAAGCAGGGCCATCAGCACCGGCGCCGAGGCTGCCAGCAGGATCGACTGGTTCAGCGCCTCGCGCTCCATGTGCCGGTCGGCGGTGGTGATACGCACATCGCCATGGTTGTAGGTGAAGGTGCGCCACAGCGCGTCGTCGATGGTCTGGTCACGGAAACCGCTGCGTTCATCGTCCATGACGCCATCGTGCTTGTGGTTGCTGGCGAGAATCTCGCCACGCAGCGAGCTGACCTGGCAGGCCATGCCGTCCGGCACGCTGAACTGGTCGGCGGAAAAGTGCGCCTCCCCGCCCTTGGCGGTCAGCGGCTGCGGCAGCTGGTCGATCAGCCCGGCAACCATGCGCGCCGAAGCCACCAGGCGCTGGTCGAGGGAGAACATCATCTGCTGGCGCAGGTCGCGCAGCATCCACGCGGCGGCCAGCGCCCAGATGATCACGAAGGCGCTGCCCAGGATCAGGCTCAGGCGTACCCGCAGGCTCATGATGCGGCCTCCTCCGGCGCCTGCGCCGGGCCAAGGCGGTAGCCCAGGCCGCGCACGGTCTCGACGATGCCGTTGCCCAGCTTGCGCCGCAGATGGTGGATATGCACGTTCAGGGCATTGCTCTCGACTTCGTCGCTGAAGCCGTACACGCAGTCTTTGAGCTGCTCGCCGGACAGCACCCGCCCGGGGTTCTGCAGCAGCGCCTGGAGCAATGCCTGTTCACGCCGGGACAGGTCGACCGGCTGGCCGGCCAGGGTTGCCTCGCAGCTGCTCGGGTCGTAGCGCAGCGGGCCGTGTTCGATCACATTGACCGCCCGCCCGGCCACCCGTCGCAGCAGGGTGTGCAGGCGAGCAGCCAGCTCGCGCAGGTCGAACGGCTTGAGCAGGTAATCGTCGGCGCCGGCCTGCAGGCCATCGACCCGGTCGGTGACCGCATCACGGGCAGTGAGCACCAGCACTGGCAGCGTCTCGCCTTTCTCGCGCAGGCGGCGCAACAGCTTCAGGCCGTCTTCGTCGGGCAGGCCAAGGTCGAGGATCATCACGTCGAACTGCGCGGCCTGCAGCATCGCCCGTGCATCGGCGGCGTTGCCCACACGGTCCACGGTCAGGCCCTGGGCGGTAAGGCCGGCGCAGATGCCGGCGGCGATCAGGTCGTCGTCCTCACAGAGCAGAACGTGCATGGCGGGGCTCCCGGAATGGTGTGGCTGGCATTGCACCTTGGGCAGATTAAGGGGGGATTATGGACCTTTTGTGGGGTGGAGGGGTGTTCACCTTGCCCCTTGCAGCGCCTGTGAGATCGAGCGCCGCCCGCGCGGCGCTTCGCAGCACAAGGCTGCTCCTACATCTGTTTCGGGCCAATTATTCCTGCACCCATGGCGCGCGGCCCCTTGGGGTCCACCTCGATATCATGTCGGACAAACAAGGCGGTCGCGTGCACTGGCACAGGCGTTACTGGCCCGAAACAGATGTAGGAGCAGCCTTGTGCTGCGAAGCGCCGCGCGGGCGGCGCTCGATCTGATAGGCGCTGAAGATGTTGTGGCGAACACCAGTGCCTAAAGCAACCCCTGCGGCGTATCTACATCCAGCAACACCCCAGCATCCTCCACTTCAACCACCACGCAACGATCCCGATGCGCTTGCACCACCGACCGGGCCCCTTCATCCCCGGCAAGCTCCCCCAGCGCCGGCCAGAAGTCGCGGCCGAAGACCACCGGGTGCCCCTGCTGCCCCGCATGGCGCGGCAACACGATGGTCGAGGCGGTGGCCGCCTCGGCCAACCGACGCAAGGTTACCGATTCGATCCAAGGCATATCACCCAGCAAGATCGCCACCGCCTGCGCCTGGCTGTCACCCAACGACCTGGCGCCGGCAGCCAGGCTATGCCCCATTCCCGACGCCGCATCCGGGCTGGCGACAACCCGGCAATCGGCAGGCAAGGCAAAATCCTCGCTCCACTCGCCCGCGCGCAACACCACGCGCACATCATCGAACACCGCTTGGGCCCGTTCCACACTATGCGCCAGCAGGCTGCGACCATCAGCCAAGGTCGCCCGGCGCTTGTCTGAACCGAAACGCGTGCCGCGGCCTGCCGCCAGCACCAGCGCAACCACGCTCACAGCGCGCCCCGCTCGATGCCGTTGCGCACCCGCAGAATGTCGGCCAGCACCGCCAAAGCGATCTCGGCCGGGGTCTTGCTGCCCAGGTTGAGGCCGATCGGGGCGTGGATGCGGCCCAGTTCGACCTCGCCCAGGCCACCGATCCGCCGCAGGCGTTCGCGGCGCTTGTCGGAGGTCACCCGGGAGCCCATCACACCGATATAGAACGCCTCGGTGCGCACCGCTTCGAGCATCGCCAGGTCATCGATCTTCGGGTCGTGGGTCAGCGCGACCACGGCTGTGTCGGCATGGCAACCGCCATGGGCGATGAACTCTGATGGCAGCTCGCGACGCACTTCGATGCCATCCAGCCGCACGCCGTCGAGCACTTCGTCACGCGGCTCGCAGAGGATGACCTCGAAGCCCATGCCCTTGCCGAATTCGGCACAGAAATGCGCGACGCTGGAGTACCCGGCCAGCAGAAGACGCTGGGCGGCCCCCACACGCAAGCGTACACAGGCACTTTCACGTTGCACACGCGGCCCCTGGCTGTGGTCATCGGCAAGCAGGCGCCTGCCCTCGGGCAGGCTCACTTCACGCAGCACGCGGCGCTGGCCCTGCAATGCGCTTTCCAGCTCACGCAGGTGCGCCTGTACCTCGCATTCGGCCGGTAGGTTCTCCACCAGCACTTCCAGCACGCCGCCACAGGGCAGGCGGATGCTCGAACGCGAGTCGCTGCCATCGCCATAACGCACGATGGCCACCGGCTCGGGAAACTCCCCCCGGCCCACGCGTTCGAGGAAGTCGTCTTCGACGCAGCCACCGGACAGCGAACCCAGCCACTGCCCGCTGGCGTTCACCGCCAGCAGCGACCCCGGCGCACGGGGCGCCGAGCCATAGGTGGCGAGCACCGTGCACAACCACACCCGCTGGCCGCCGCACGACCACTGCAACGCCTGGCGGACCACCTGTAGATCGAGATGCTGCACCCTTTACTCCGCCTTCAGCTCGGCGAGCTGCTGTACGCTCAGGTCACCGGGCAATCCACCCCAGGCCTGGCGCAGGTAGTTGACCATATCCGCCACCTGCTGGTCATCGAGCTTGTCGGCAAAGCCCGGCATCGGCTGCATGCGCTCGAAGCCGGTGAACTGCTGCTCACGGATGCCTTCGAGGACCACCTTGACCAGGTTGCGCGAGTCGGCCTGGCGCAGCACCGTGTTGCCGCGCATGGCCACGGCGATGTGCGGCTTGCCCTCGCCGTCCACCCCATGGCAGCCGGCGCAGACATTCAGGTATTGCTGGCGGCCGCGCTTGGCGCTGTCGCTCATCTGCTCCAGTGCCACCGCCTGGATGGCCTTGGCCGGCGGTGGCTGGTCGCCCAGCAGGTAGGTGGCCATGGCCGCCAGGTCGGCATCCTCCAGGTGCTGGGTGCTGTGGTGCACCACCGGGAACATTTCGTTGAACATGCTGCCCTGGGCGCTGATGCCGTGCTTGAGGAAGGTGGTCAGGTCCGGCTGGGTCCAGCCGCGCTCGGCGAGGTCCTGGGCCAGCAGGCTCGGGGCCAGGTAGCCACCCAGCAGGCCGCCGCTCAGGCGCTGGTCCTGCTGCAACGCACCGATCGGGTTGCGCGGGGTATGGCACTCGCCGCAATGGCCCATGACTTCGACCATGTACTGCCCACGCTGCCAGGCCGGGCTTTTGCCCTCGGTCGGCTGCAACTGCACACTTTTACCGTACAGCATGTTCCAGCCGCTCAGCCCCTGGCGCACGTTGAACGGAAAGCGCAACGCAGTCTGCGGTGCCGGGCGGTTGATTGGCGGCACGGTCATCAGGTAGGCGAGGATCGCGTCCGAATCTTCGCGCTTGATCAGGTGGTACGAGGTGTACGGCATCGCCGGGTAGAGGTTGGCGCCGTCCTTGCGCTTGCCCTCGGTTACCGCGGCGAAGAATTCGTCGGCGCTGTAGTTGCCGATGCCGTACTGCTTGTCCGGGGTGATGTTGCTGCCGTAAATGGTGCCGAACGGCGAATGGATCGGCAGGCCGCCGGCGTACGGCGCGCCGCCTTCGGCGGTGTGGCAGGCCATGCAGTCGGCCGCGCGGGCCAGGTATTCACCGCGCTTGACCTGCGCCTGGTCGGCTGCCTGGGCAAGCGAGGTAATGGCAAGGCCGAGAGCCAGCGCCAGTGCGCTACGAACAAGACCCATGCTCAACCCTCCTTGACCAGGCCGAGGTCGTTGAGCACCGTGCGGGTGGCGTCGTAGTAACGCACGTAGCCGGTGCAACGGCAGATGTGGTGGCCCAGGCTCGCCTCGATGCGGTCTTCCACCTCGCTCTTCTTCAACGGCTGGCGCTGGGCGGTTTCCACCAGCACCGTGGCGGCATTGACGAAGCCCGGCGCGCAGTAGCTGCACTGGAAGGCGAACAGGTCGACGAACTTCTGCTGGATCGGGTTCAGCGTGAGGTTGCCAGCCTCGTCCTGTCTGGCATGGCCCTCGATGGTGCGGACCTTCTTGCCCTCGAAGTAATGCGCGCCGGTAATACAGGTGCGCACCTCCTCGCTGGTGCCGTCGGGGTTGTCGACGATCACCACGCAGGCGTGGCAGATGCCCTGGCCGCAGCCCAGGCGCGAGCCGGTGAGGTTCTGGTGTTCGTGCAGGTAGTCGATCATCGCCAGGTCGTCGGGGACCTCGACCGGGCCGACCGGTTGACCATTGAGGGTCAGTTGCAGTGGACGGTTAGCCATTGAGGGCCTCCTTGATACGGGCTGGGGTGATGGGGAGATCGCGAACGCGCTTGCCGATGGCATGCGCGACGGCATTGCCGATGGCACCGACGACCGGGATCATCACCACTTCGGCGATGCCCTTGGACGGGTCGGTCGGTGACAGCGGCGGGAGGATTTCGCTGGTCTGCTGCCACACCGCCACGTCGCGCGCGTGCGGCAGGCGGTAGCGGTTGAAGTTCCAGTCGCCCTCCCCGGGCCCGCCCTCGTACAACGGCATTTCTTCGGTCAAGGCATGGCCGATGCCCATGGCGATACCGCCTTCGAGCTGGCCCTTGACCAGTTCCGGCACCAGCACCCGGCCGCACTCGACCCAGCTGTGGTGGTTGAGCACCTGCACTTCGTGAGTGCCCTTGTTCACCTTGACTTCGACAATGGTTGCCACCGGGCTGTAATAGGTGACCATGGCGTTGTTCAGCTGGGTGTCGGGGTAGGCGGCGTTCTGCCGGTCGAGCAGGTGGTAGCCGTGGCTGCTCATCTGCGCCTTCTTGGCGTTCACCGCGCCATCGCCGTACTTCACCGCCACCGCGTCGAGCGGGAAGCGTTCGCGCACGCCGTCGATCACGAAGTCGGCCTCGGCCCAGCTCCAGCGGTTGAAACCGTGCACGCTGACGCCAGTGACCAGGCCCATGTCATGGGCCTTTTGTGCCAGCTGGGCGAACGGGATCGGTGACAGGCCGTTGCCGGTCAGCTCGCCGTTGACCCATACCGCATTCTCGCGGCGCACCACCAGCGGGTTGGCCTGGCCGCCGTACGGGCCCTGGCGCCAGATGGCCATGGCCGCCGGCCACAGACCGTGGTTGAACAGCACGCGTGCCGCTTCGCGGGTGGCATGGCTGAAGTAGAAGGCCGAGTTGGTCGCCGACGACGGCGAAGCAAGCTTGCCGACCCAGCGCGGGTTGCGCAGCGCGGCGTCCTGCTCGGGCTGGCTGATCAGGTACGGGTTGCCGCTGGTGGTCAGCTGCAGTTCCGGCCATTCGGTGACCGCGGTCTTCACCTCGTCGGCCGAGCGGCCAAGGAAATCGCTGACCACCAGGGCCTGGGAGGTGGACATGCCGGTACCCAGCTCGGTGCCGATGTGGCGCAGGCTGATGCGCCCGTCGCGGCTGAATTCGATGCTGGCCATGGGGGCTTCGGAGCCGGTGCCGAAGTCTTTCTGGCAGATGGCAAAGCCCACGCCATACCAGTGGTCCGGGTCCTTGGCGTCCATTTGCTGCTTGCGCGCGTCGCGGTTGCGCCACCAGTCGTGCACGGCAGCCTTGTCGAGAATCTCGTACAGGCGCAGGGCGCCGGCCGGGACCGCGCCCTGGGTGTTCTTCATGCCCGACTTCAGCGCGTTGGCGCGGCGCAGGTCGATGGCATCGACGCCCAGGCGCCCGGCGATCTCATCCACCATCATTTCGGTGGCGGCCATGGTCTGCAGCGTGCCGTAGCCGCGCATGGAGCCGGCCTCGACGCCACGGGAATGATAGGCAGTGACCGACAGGTCGTTCTGCGGCATGTAGTAGATCGACTGCGCCGCCGTGGCACCCACCGCTGCCACCGACGGGCTGTAGTTGATACGCCCGCCGCCGTCGCAGCTCATGTCGGCGCGGAAGATCTTGAAGCTGTTGTCCTTCTTGTCCACCGCCAACTGGTAGCGGATATCGAAGGCATGGCGCTTGATGCCGCTCTGGAACTGCTCGTAGCGGTCGTTGGCCAGGCGGATCGGCACACCGGCGCCATACAGCGCGGCCACGGCGGCGTAGAAGACGAAGATGTTGTTGTCTTTCGAGCCGTAGCCCACGGTATAGCCCGGGTGCATGTTCAGCGTGTTCAGGGCGAAGCGCGACGGCTTGATCATGTGCACGCATTCCTGCGCCACTTCGAACGGGCACTGGGTCGCGACCACGAAGTGCAGCGTGCCGCTGGCCGGGTCGTACCAGCCGTTGCCGTTGTCCGGCTCCAGGGCGGCCGGCTCGATGGACGGCGTCTTGTAGCGCTCGTCGAACACCAGCCAGTCCTCGGGTGGGTTATCCAGCTGCTCGGCCATGCGCTTGGCGTAGAACAGGCCCTGCTCGGTCAGGTCGCCATGCTGGTTGGGCTGCTTCGACCACACCGGCTTGCGGTTGAGGATGGTGGGGAACAGCATGGAATTCTTCAGGCTGGAAAATTCATCGTCGTCGAACGGCGTGGCACCGCCCACGCGCACGAAGCGGAAGCTGCCGTAGGGGTCGCGCTGGTACAGCGGCGCCTGGGCGCCATAGCGGATCGCCTGGTCGTTGAACTGCAGCTTGCGCTTGGCCTGACGGAAGCGCTCGAAGTCGTGCCAGATCAGGATCGCCACCGGGTGGCCGATGAACATCGGCACCTTGCCGGGCGGCAGCAGCGGGTCGGGCGAGTGGGCCTCGGGCCAGGCGATGCCGTCCTTTTCCAGGTCGGCAGCGGTGACGATGCGGTCCGGCTGCAGGTCGGCGCCAAGCAGGCTGAGGTCATGGCCGGCATAGATACGGTCGGCCTTGGTCGCCTTGAGCAGCAGCGCATGCCCCTGCTGCGCGGGCCAGCCGGGCATGTCCTTGGCACGGATGTCGCGGGCGAACACCTTGTCGCCGCACACCTTGGACAAGGCGTCATTACGGAAACGCGCCTTGCCGTCATGGTTCATCCACTTCTGCGGCGAGGTGGTGACGCGTTCCTCCATCAGCGCGGCGAATGCCTGGCTGCCGAGCGGCGCCATGGTCACGCCGACACCAGCGATCAGGCCGCCTTGCAGGAAGGCGCGCCGGGAAATATCACGGTTGGACATGCTTGATCCTCTGGGCAGCAGGGGGACTGCCCTTTTTTTGATTCTGGTACTAGCCTGAAAAGCTGACCTGTACGTCAACTTTACAGCAATTGTGTTGGCGCAGGCAAAGTCAAGTCGACAATATGTCGCGACATGTCTGGGATCTGGGGCGGAATTTGCTCTGGGGCTGGTAGGTGGTTGTCTTAGGATCTTCGGCGCCTGGGAGATCGAGCGCCGCCCGCGCGGCGCTTCGCAGCACAAGGCTGCTCCTACATCTGTTTCGGGCCAATTATTCCTATGAGGTCTGTGCGCGAACGCTTTGGCGCATGTCTCGATATCGCGTTGTAAGAACAAGGCGGTCGCGTGCACTGGCACAGGCGTTACTGGCCCGAAACAGATGTAGGAGCAGCCTTGTGCTGCGAAGCGCCGCGCGGGCGGCGCTCGATCTCCCAGGCGCAAACAATCCCATGGCATACACCTCCAAGCCCTGATGCGCCCCCCCCCTGACCAAAAACCAGAGTTAACCTTGGGTTAATCGACCCAAGCCAGCATGACCCCTTTCAACGTACTGCCAAGGCGAAGACATGCGCGTCCTCCTGCTCTTCCTGACACTGCTGCTGGCCGGCCCGTTGCAGGCCAACCCGTTCGATGTCAAACCGGACTTCCTGCCGGTCAACCAGGCCTTCGTGCTTACCCACGACCGCCAGGCCGACGGCCAGATGCGCCTGTTTTTCCAGATCCAGCCTGGCTACTACCTGTATCAGAAACGCCTGAAGTTCGACGGCCTGCCTGCCGAACAGCACCCGCAACTACCGGCCGCTCTCAACCACCACGACGAGTTCTTCGGCGACAGTGCGGTGTACCGCGACCAGCTCGAACTGCTGCTACCGGCCGATGCCCGGGGCCAACTGCGCCTAGGCTGGCAGGGCTGTGCCGACGCCGGCCTGTGCTACCCGCCGCAAACCACGTTGGTCGACCTGGGTGGCAGTGTGGCGCCGGCGGCCGAACAAGCCAGTGACCAGGCCCTGGCCAGCGACCTGCAACAAGGCCACCTGGCCTGGAGCCTGCTGGCGTTCTTCGGCCTGGGCCTGTTGCTGGCCTTTACCCCCTGCTCGCTGCCGATGCTGCCGATCCTCGCCGGGCTGGTAATGGGCAATGGCGCCAGTGCCCGGCGCGGCTGGATACTGGCCGGAGTCTATGTACTGAGCATGGCCCTGGTGTATGCCGCCCTGGGCGTGGTCGCCGCGCTGCTGGGTGCCAGCCTGCAGGCCTGGCTGCAGCAACCCTGGCTGCTGGGCAGCCTGGCGGGGCTTTTCGTGCTGCTGGCCCTGCCGATGTTCGGCGCCTTCGAACTGCAACTGCCCGCCGCCGTGCGTGACCGCCTCGACCGCGCCGGGCAAGGCACCCGTGGCGGCAACCTGTATGGCGCGGCGCTGCTCGGCGCGCTGTCCGGCCTGCTGATGGGCCCGTGCATGACCGCGCCGTTGGCCGGCGCGCTGCTGTACATCGCCCAGAGCGGCGACGTGCTGCAGGGGGCGCTGGTGCTGTTCAGCCTCGGCCTGGGCATGGGTGTGCCGCTGCTGTTGCTGGTAACCCTCGGCAACCGCTTCCTGCCCCGCCCGGGTGCCTGGATGAACCGGGTCAAGGGCGTGTTCGGCTTCGTGTTCCTGGGCATGGCGCTATACACCTTGCGCAGCCTGCTGCCCGCAGCATTGCTGCTGGCCCTGAGCGGCGCCTTGCTGATCGCCCTGGCCTGGGCTGCCTGGCCGGCCCTGCAGCGGTTGCCGGCGTTGCGCGCGTTGCCGCTGCTGGGTGCCCTGTGGGGCGGCCTGCTGCTGGTGGGGGCGGCAGCCGGTGGCGACGACATCTGGCAGCCGCTGCGCCCGTTCGCCGGTAGCGGCGCTGCGCCGACCACCGGCCAGCACACCGAGGACGCCTTCGTCACCGTCAGCCGCCCCGAAGACCTGCAACGCGAACTGGATGCGGCCAAAGCCCGTGGCCAGTGGGTGATGCTCGACTACTATGCCGACTGGTGCGTGTCGTGCAAGGTCATGGAAAAACAGGTGTTCGCCCGCAGCGACGTGCAGGCCGGCCTGGCCGGTGTACAACTGCTGCGCCTGGACGTGACCGCCGACACCCCGGCCAGCCAGGCCCTGCTGCAGCGCTACCAGGTACCTGGCCCGCCCAGCATCATCTGGGTCGGCCCGGAAGGCGACGAACGCCGCGCGCGGCGCATCACTGGTGAGGTGGATGCAGCCGCCTTCCTGCAACACTGGACTCAGACCAGGAGCCAAGGCTGATGCTGACCGTAACCCTCGGGCCACTGACCATGGCCCTCAACCACCTGCTGATGCTCACCGCCCTGGTGATCGCCAGCATGGTCGGCTGGTGGGTCGCCCGGCGTGGCGGCGAGAGCCCGGAATCGGCACTGTTCAACCTGTTCCTGATCGGCCTGCTGTGCGCACGCGCCGGCTTCGTGCTGGCCTATTGGCCGATGTACCAGGACGACCTGCTGCAAATCATCGATATCCGTGATGGCGGCTTCCTGTTCTGGTCGGGCCTTGCCGGCATCGTGCTCGGCGCCCTGTGGCAGGGCTGGCGCCATCCGGGCCTGCGCCGTCCGCTGGGCTGGGCGCTGTTCAGCGGCGCGCTGTTCTGGGGCCTGGCCAGCCTCGGTGGCCACCTGTACAGCAAGGGTACCGAACTGCCCGAGCTGAGCCTGCGCAAGGCCAACGGCCAATCCGTAGCGTTGCACAGCTACCGCGGCAAACCGCTGGTCATCAACATCTGGGCCACCTGGTGCCCACCCTGCCGACGCGAAATGCCGGTGCTGCAACAGGCGCAAAGCGCTTACCCGCACGTGACCTTCCTGTTCGTCAACCAGGGCGAGACCCCGGAAAACGTCAGCACCTTCCTCGCCACCACAGGCCTGAGCCTGACCCACGTGCTGTTCGACGGCACCGGTCTGCTGGCCCAGCGCGTCGGTTCCATGGCCCTGCCCACCACCCTGTTCTACGACGCCGACGGGCGCCTGGTCGGCAGCCATCTGGGCGAGCTGTCCCGGGCCAGCCTGCGCCACGCCCTGGAGCCTTTCGACCGGGCCACCGCGCCCGCCCCTGCCGCACAAGGAAACTGACATGCGACTGACTGCACTGCTGCCCCTGTCCCTGGCCCTGCTGGCTGCCCCTACCCTGCAGGCCGAAGAGTTGCCCAAGGCGATTGCGCAACTGCAAGCCAAGGGTGCCGTGATCAAAGGCAGCTTCGACGCCCCCAACGGCCTGCGCGGGTATGCCGCCGAGTACCAGAACAACGGCCTGGCGCTGTACCTCACCCCTGACGGCAAGCATGTACTGGTTGGCAGCCTGTTCGACGAACAGGGCAACGACCTCAGTGCCGAGCCGCTGAAAAAGCTGGTGTATGCGCCGATGAGCAAGGAAATCTGGGCGAAGATGGAGAAAACCTCCTGGATCGCCGACGGCAAGGACGATGCACCGCGCAAGGTGTACCTGTTCAGCGACCCCAACTGCCCGTACTGCAACATGTTCTGGGAGCAGGCACGGCCGTGGGTGGAGTCGGGCAAGGTGCAGTTGCGCCATATCATGGTCGGCATCATCCGCGAGGACAGCCCGGGCAAGTCGGCGGCGCTGCTGGCGGCGAAGGACCCGGCCAAGGCCCTGCAGGAACATGAAAAGGCCGGCAAGGCCAGCACACTGAAACCATTGGCACAGGTGCCAGAGGCGGTGCAGCAGAAGCTGGCGGCGAACATGGCGCTGATGGAAGAAATGGGCTTGCAGGCGACCCCGGCGATCTTCTATCAGGATGACCAGGGTAACCTGCAGAGCCAGCAAGGCGCGCCGCGGCCGGAGTTGCTTGGGAAGATTCTCGGCAAGCGCTGATGTGAGATTGCCGGGGCTGCCTTGCAGCCCATTCGCAGCACAAGGCTGTGGCGGCCCTGTGGGAGCGGGCAAGCCCGCGAAGAACTCAACGCGGTGTATGGCACCGGCTGCGCCGGTGTTCGCGGGCATGCCCGCTCCCACAGGTGCAGCGCCAAACCTCGAGAACAACGCCGTACCTGTAGGAGCGGCCTTGTGTCGCGAAAGGGCCGCATAGCGGCCCCCAAAATGCTGCATAAAAACTGAAATTGCTGGGGCTGCTGTGCAGCCCTTTCGCGACACAAGGCCGCTCCTACAAGGGGCGATGCAGGCCTCACCTGCTCAGGTCACAAGCCCTCCAGCTCGGCCATAAGGTCACTGAGCCGGTCGACCTTGTCGTCATCCAGCACACTGCCCTGCAACCCCTGCACATACACCGCCAGCTCCTCCACCGTGCTGCACTCGAACATCGCCCGCAGCGGCACGTTCAGCTGCAGCTGCTTCTGCACCCGCGAGGCGATCTGCGTGGCCAGCAGCGAATGCCCGCCCAGCTCGAAGAAGTTGTCGTGCACCCCGACCCGCTCGGCCTTGAGCACATCGGCCCAGATACCGGCCAGTACCTCTTCCAGCTCGTTGCGCGGCGCCTGGTAGGCCTGGCTGTGCTGGCCACCGATGTCGATGGCCGGCAGGGCCTTGCGGTCGAGCTTGCCGTTGGCGTTGTGCGGCAGGCTGTCGAACCAGCCCCAGTGCAGTGGGACCATGTACTCCGGCAACTCGGCACGCAGGCGCTGCTTGAGCTGTTCCAGCAACGCAGCGTCGGCTGCAACGCCCTGATGCGCCACCAGGTAACCCACCAGGTGCTTGCCATTGACGCCCTCCTGCACGCCAACGGCAGCGTCGCGGAGCTCCGGCTGTTCGTGCAGGCGGGCTTCGATTTCACCCAGTTCGATGCGGTAGCCGCGAATCTTCACCTGATGGTCGATGCGCCCGACATACTCCAGCACCCCGCCCGGGCGCTGCCGCGCCAGGTCGCCGGTGCGGTACAGGCGTTCGCCCGGCGCACCATATGGATGGGGAATGAACGCCAGCGCCGTGCGCACCGGGTCGCCGACATAGCCACGGCCCACGCCGGTGCCGGCCACGCACAGCTCACCTGTCGCACCCAGTGGCACCAGCGCCTGGTCCTCGCCGAACAGGTACAGGCGGTTGTTGTCGGTCGGCGTGCCGATCGGCAGGTAGCTGCCACGGGTCGAGGCGGCATCGACGCGGAAGAACGCCACGTCATCGGAGCACTCCGCCGGGCCGTAGGCGTTGACCAGGCCGATCTGCGGGTAGCGCTGCAGCCACTGCGCCGCCAGCTCCGGTGGCATGGCTTCGCCGGTCGGCAGCATCCAGCGCAGGCCATCGAGGGCCTGGTGGTCGTTGGCCAGCATACCCTGGATCAGCGACGGCACGCTCTCCAGCACGCTGATGCCGGTGGCCTGCACATGCGCCAGCAGGCCCTGCGGGTCATGGGCGATGGCGTTCGGCACGATCTCCACCCTGGCGCCGAACAGCGGCGCGGCAAGGAACTGCCACACCGAAATGTCGAAGCTCTGCGAGGCCGTCTGGGCGATCACGTCGTGCTCGCCGAGAGCCAGGTACGGCACCTTGCTCAGCTGGTTGTTGAGCATGCCGCGCTGCTCGACCATCACCCCCTTCGGCAGGCCGGTGGAGCCTGAGGTGTAGATCACATAGGCGAGGTTATCCGGCCCGCTGTGAATGCCGGGGTTGTGGCTGGCCACCGGGCTGGCCTGGATGTCTTCCCAGACCAGCAACTGCGGCCGTGCCGCCACTGCAAGCTGGTCCAGCAACTGCCGCCCTTGCCCGGCACAAGCCGCGCTGCACACCAGCACGGGTGTACGGCTGAGCTGGATGATGCTTTGCAAGCGCGCCGCCGGCAGGCCCGGGTCCAGTGGCAGGTAGCCGGCGCCGGCCTTGAAGCTGCCGACGATCATGCCCAGCAGCGGTAGCCCACGCTCGGCCAGCAGTGCCACCGGCTGGTCCAGGTTCACACCCGCCGCGATCAAGGCATGGCCCAGGCGGTTGGCCGCCAGGTTCAAGCCGGCGTAGTCGTAGGACGCGTCCAGGCAGCGGGCCACGGTACGTTGCGGATGTGCGGCCACCTGCGCCTCGAACTGCGCGATGTAGCTCTGTTCCAGTGGATAGGCGCGCGCGGTACGGTTGCAGTCCTCCAGCAAGAAACGCTGCTCCTCGGCGCCCAGCAACGGCAGTGCGCTCATCTCCCCTTCAAAGCCTTGCACCAGCGCCAGCAGCAGGCGCTTGAACTCGGCCAGCAGGCGCTCGACGGTCGGGTAGTCGAAGTAGCGCTGGTCGAACGACAGATGCAGGCCAAGGTCATCGCCCGGGTAGCACACCGCTGTCAGCGGGAAGTTGGTGTGGGTACGGCCCGAGTCGGAACTGGCATTCAGGTGCTGGGCGTGGTCGAGCACGGCAGTTTCCACCGGCGCGTTCTCGAACACGAACAGGCTGTCGAACAGCGGCTGGCCCTTGGGCAGTTCGCTGCACTCCTGGATCGCCACCAGCGGCAGGTATTCATATTCGCGCAGCTCCATGTTGCGCTCCAGCAGGCCTTGCAACCACTGGCGCACACTGCAGCGCTCACCCGCCACCGGCAATTGCACGCGCAGGGCGACGCTGTTGATGAACAGGCCGACGGTACGCTGCATCTGCGGCATGCTCACCGGGCGCCCGGCCACGGTCACGCCAAAGGCTACGTCGCGGTCGCCACTGTAGCGCGCCAGTACCAGGGCCCAGGCCGCCTGGGCGAAGGTGTTGACGGTGAGCTGGTGGGCCTGGGCCAGTTCACGCAGGCGCACGCCGTCGCTCACCGCCAGGCGGGTGTAACAGTCGCCGACGACCATGCCGCTACCGGCATGGTCGTGGCGCAGCGGGCGGTCGCTGGGGATGGGGGTGGCGCGTTCGAAGCCGGCCAGGTTGGCCTGCCACCAGGCTCGCGCGTCGTCCAGGCCCTGGCGTTGCAGCCAGCCGATGTAGTCGCGGTAGCGCGGTGGCACCGGCAAGCGGGCCTGGCGCCCCTCGCCGAGGGCCTGGTAGATCTCGAAGAAATCGTTCATCAACAGCGAACGGCACCAGGCATCGATGAGGATGTGATGGTTGCTCATCATGAACCAGTAGCGCTCGTCGGCCACACGCACCAGGCGCAGGTGGAACGGCGCCTCGCTGAGCAGGGCGAAACCAGCCTCGCGTTCCTGCTTGTGCAGGGCCTGCAGGCGCTGCTCCTGGGCGTCGTCGTCGAGGCCACGCCAGTCCTGGTAGTCCACCTGCGTGTTGCCCGGCTTGTGGATGATCTGCAGCATCGCCTCGCCGGTGTTCCAGCTGAACGATGCGCGTAGCGCTTCGTGGCGCGCCACCACCGCCTGCCACGCCTGGGCGAAGCGTTCGGGGTCGAGCGCGCTGTTGATGCGGTAGCGGTCCTGCATGTAGTAGAGGCCGGTGCCCGGCTCCAGCAGGGTGTGCAGCAGCATGCCTTCCTGCATCGGCGTCAGCGGGTAGACGTCCTCGATTTGCGCTGCCGGTACCGGCAGCGCGTCGATCTGTGCCTGGGTCAGGTGCGCCAGCGGGAAGTCCGATGGCGTGAAACTGCCGTTGCCATCAGCCAGGCAATGCTCGACCAGCGCCAGCAGCTCCTGGCGATAGGCTTCGGCCAGGCTGGCGATGGTCCGCTCGTCGTAGCGTTCGGCACTGAAGGTCCAGCGCAGTTGCAGGGCGCCGCCATACACTTGGCCATCGACACTCAGCCAGTTGGGCAGCGGTGCATCGAGGTCGTGGGCCAGGCCTGCCGGGGCGTCCAGCGGCTGGAACAGGGCTGTGCTGTCGAACTGCTGGTCGAACTGGCCCAGGTAGTTGAAGGTGATGCGTGCCTGCGGCAGGGCCGCCATCTGCTCGCGCCCTGCCGTATCGGCCAGGTAGCGCAGAACGCCGTAACCCAGCCCTTTGTGCGGCACCTGGCGCAGCTGCTCCTTGATGCGCTTGATCGAGCCTGCCCGCGCCGCATCGTCCTCGCCTGGCAGCGGGCGCAGGCTCAGCGGGTAGGCGTTGGTGAACCAGCCGACGCTGCGGGTCAGGTCCATGTCTTCGAACAGCCCGTCACGGCCATGGCCCTCAAGCTGTACCAGCACTTCTTCATCGCCGCTCCAGCGGCACAGGGCACGCGCCAGCGCGGTCAGCAGCAGGTCGTTGACCTGGGTGTGATAGGCCGCCGGGGCCTGCTGCAGTAACTGCCGGGTCTGCGCCACATCCAGGCCGATGGCCAGGGTACGGGCGTGGCGGTGCAGGTTGCCGCCCTGCGGGTGATCACATGGCAGTTCACGGCGCACGCCACCCAACTGGCCTTGCCACCAGCCCAGCTCGTCGCGCAGCGAATCGCTGCCGGCATAGCTGGCCAGGCGTGCGGCCCAGTCGCTCATGGCGTGGGTCTTGGCCGGCAGCGGTTGGCCACGGTACAGCGCCTGCAGGTCTTCCAGCAGCACGCGCCACGACACGCCATCGACCACCAGGTGATGGATCGCCAGCAACAGGCGCTGGCCGCCCTGCCCGTCATTAACCAGCAAGGCGCGCAACAGTGGGCCCTGTTCCGGGTCGAGGCTGCGTTGCAGGTCGGTATACAGCGGCTGGCAATCGGCGAAGTCGGCGACCGTGGCTGTCCACAGCAATTGCCCGGTGGCAGGCGAAGCATATTCGGCCTGCCAGCGGCCCTGGGCCATGCCAAAGCGCAGGCGCAGGCTGTCGTGGTGCTGCACCAGGGCGGCCAAGGCTCGCTCCAGTATCCCCTCATCCAGCGGCTTGCGCGCCTCCAGCAGAACAGCCTGGTTCCAGTGCTGCGGCTGTGGCACTTCACTGTCGAAGAACCAGTGCTGGATCGGCGTGAGGCCGGCCTGGCCCTGGCGCTGGCCCTGTTCGATGCTGCTGGCGGCTTCGCTGCGCTGAACGATGGCGGCCAGGGTCTGGATGGTCTGATGCTGGAACAGGTCGCGCGGGGTGAACTGCAAGCCGGCCTGACGAGCCCGGCTGACTACCTGGATCGACAGGATCGAGTCGCCGCCCAGTTCGAAGAAGTTGTCCTGCACGCCGACCCGGGCAACGCTGAGCACGTCGCGCCAGATCTGCGCCAGTTGCGCTTCCACCTCGTTGCCAGGCGCCTGGTACTGCTGGCGTGCCTGTTCCAGGTCCGGCAACGGCAGCGCACGGCGGTCGAGCTTGCCGTTGCCCATCAGCGGCAGGCTGTCGAGCAGCACCAGGTGCGCCGGCACCATGTAGTCCGGCAGGTGCTGGCGGGCATCGGCTTTCACCGCGTCGCGCAGCAGGCCCTGGGCCTCGCTGTCGGCAGCGGCCTGCCCGCACACCAGGTAACCCACCAGTTGCTTGCCGCCCGGCAGGTCGAGGGCCAGCACCACAGCTTCGTCGACATCGGCATGCGCCTGCAGGCGGCTTTCGATTTCGCCCAGTTCGATACGGAAACCGCGAATCTTCACCTGCTGGTCGGCGCGGCCGACGTACTCGACCAGGCCATCGCTGCCCAGGCGCACCAGGTCACCGGTGCGATACAAGCGCCCGCCTTCGCTGCCGAACGGGTCGGCGACGAAGCGCTCGGCGCTAAGGCCCGGGCGGTCGTGGTAACCCTGGGCCAGGCCGGCACCGCCGACATACAGCTCGCCAATAGCGCCTTGCGGCAACAGGGCAAGGTCTTCGTCGAGGATGTAGGCCGTGCGGCTACCGATGACGCGGCCGATCGGTACGCTGCCCAGCTCCGCCGGCAGTGTCTGTGGTGCCAGGCAGGCCAGCGGCATGACCACGGTTTCGGTCGGCCCGTAGGCGTTGAAGAACTGCTGCGGCGCGAAGGCCTGGCGGATGCGCTGCAGGTGTTCGCCGGTCAGCGCTTCACCACCGGTAATGACCAGGCGCACTGGCAACTGCTCGCCCTGCCCGGCCAGGTACTGCGCCAACTGGCTGCCGTAGCTGGGCGTGAAGCCAAGGATGCTCACCTGCTGCTCGCGCACCAGTTGGCAGATGTCTTCGGCGCCCCACTGCCCCTGGGCGCGCAGCACCACGCGGGCGCCACACAGCAGCGGCACCCAAAGGCGTTCGCTGGCGGCGTCGAAATTGATCGAATAGAAGTGCAGCTCGCAGTCATCGCTGCGCATGCCGAACGCGTCGATCACCGCCTGGCAATGCATGGCGAACTCGCCGTGGCTGACTACCACGCCCTTGGGCTTGCCGGTGGAACCGGAGGTGTAGATCAGGTAGGCCTGGTGCTGCGGCAGGTTGAGGTTGTCCAGCGGCGCATCGCTGTAGGCCGACAGGCTGGCGCTGTCGTCCTCCAGGCTCCAGTGCGCCACGCCTTCGGGCAACTGCCCCAGGGTTTGCAGCAGCGTGCGCTGGCTGAGCAGCAGGCCGATGCGGCTGTCTTCGATCATGTAGCGCAGGCGGTCGAGCGGGTATTCGGGGTCGAGCGGCACGTAGGCGCCACCGGCCTTGAGGATGGCCAGCAGGCCGACGACCATTTCCAGCGAACGCTCCAGCGCCAGGCCCACGCGCACCTGCGGGCCGACGCCACGCTCGCGCAGGGCGCGGGCCAGGCGGTTGGCCTGCTGGTCGAGTTCGGCATAGGTCATGTGCCGGCCGGCGAAGGTCAACGCGCCAGCGTTCGGCGTGCGCGCAGCTTGGGCGGCAAACAGGCCGTGCACGGTCTGGTCGAGTGCGAGATCCTGCTCGCCTTGCAACTGGCCCGCCAGCACCTGCTGCTCGGCGCTGCTCAGCATCGGCAGCTCACACAGGCGCTGTTGCGGGTTGTCGAGCAGGCCGGCCAGCAATTGCTGCCAGTGCTCGGCCATGCGTGCGATGCGTGGTTCGTCGAACAGGTCGCGGCTGTAGGTCAGGCAGCAACCCAGGCGGCCGTCGAGGTCGGTCACCTCCAGGTACAGGTCGAACTTGGTGGCGCTGGCGTCGTTGACCAGGTAATCCACCTGCATGCCGGCAAGCTGGCGGCTTTGCTGGAAGGCCCAGCGCTGCACGTTGCACATCACCTGGAACAGCGGGTTGTAGGCGCTGCTGCGCGGTGGCTGCAGGGCTTCCACCAGCTGGTCGAACGGCAGGTCCTGGTGCGACTGGCCTTCGATGGCAACCTGGCGTACCTGCTCCAGCAACTGTGCGGCACTCATCTGGCCGTCCAGCTCGCAACGCAGCACCTGGGTGTTGAGGAACGCGCCAATCAGCCCTTCGCTTTCCGGGCGGATGCGGTTGGCCACCGGCGCGCCAATGCGCAGGTCACGCTGGCCGCTGTAGCGGTGCAGCAAGGCGGCCAGGGTGGCAGTCATGGTCATGAACAGGGTCAGGCCGCGCTGGCTGTTGAAGGCATGCACGCGGGCGACCAGCGCCGGGTCGAGCTCGAAGCGGTACAGCTCGCCACGGTGGCTCTGCACTGCCGGGCGCGGGCGGTCGGCAGGCAGCGCCAGTACCGGGTGTTCATCGCCCAGGCGGGCCTGCCAGTAGGCCAGCTGGCGGGCGCCCTCGCCGCTTTCCAGCCATTGCCGTTGCCACACGCTGTAGTCCAGGTACTGCACCGGCAGCGGCGCCAGCGGCGATTCGCGGTCATCGACGAAGGCCTCGTACAGCTCGCCCAGTTCGCGGGCGAAGATGTCCATGGCCCAGCCTTCGGTGACGATATGGTGCAGGGTCAGCACGAAGAAGTGCTCTCGCTCTTGGGCTTTGACCAGACAGGCACGCAGCAACGGACCGCGCTCCAGGTCGAACGGCTGGTGCGCCTGGTCGTCGGCCAGTTGTTGCAGGCGTTGTTGGCGGGCATCGGCGGGCAAAGCGCTGAAGTCCTGCCAGTCGAGGTGCAGGCTGCTGTCTTCGGCCACGCACTGATACGGCACGCCATCGATGCTGGGGAAGGTGGTGCGCAGGGTTTCGTGGCGCACCACCAGCGCCTGCAGCGCACGCTCGAAGGCATCCACATGCAGGGTGCCGCGCAAGCGCGCCATGCCGCCAACGTTGTACGCCGGGCTGCCCGGCTCCATTTGCCAAAGGAACCACATGCGCTGCTGCGAGTACGACAGCGGCACCGCCTGACGGCGGTCGACGCGGGTGATTGCGCCTTGCAGGTTGCGCTCACCGGCAGCACGGATACGCGTGATCTCGGCACAGAAGGCGCCCAGCTCGCTGGCGTCGAACAGGGCCTTGAGCGGCAGCTCGACATCACAGGCCTGACGCGTGCGCGAGACAATTTGAGTGGCCAGCAGCGAATGGCCGCCAAGGGCGAAGAAGTCATCCTGCAGGCCAACGCGCGGCAGGTTCAGCACTTCACGCCAGATGGCAGCGACCTGCTGCTGCAACTCGGTTTGCGGCTCGATGTGCTCCCGCTGCTGCCACACCGGGGCCGGCAACGCCTTGCGGTCGACCTTGCCGCTGGGGCCCAGCGGCATCTGCGCCAGCGGGATGAGTTGTGCCGGCACCATGTAGGCCGGTAGTTGTTCAGCCAGCACCGTCAGCAATGCATCAGGCTGGGCGCTGCCACTGTAGTAGCCGACCAGTTGCGCGCCTACGGCATCCTTGTGAATCAGCACCAGCGCCTGTTCGACCCCCGCTTGCGCCAGCAGGCAGACCTGGACTTCCTCGGGTTCGACACGGAAGCCACGCACCTTGACCTGCTGATCGAGGCGGCCAAGGTATTCCAGCGCCTCGGTCTGCACCTGCCAGCGGGCGCGGTCGCCACTGCGGTACAGGCGCTCGCCATTGCCGTCGGCCCGGGGCACGAAGCGCTCGGCGGTGAGGCCCGACCGGCCCAGGTAACCACGGGCCAGGCCTGCACCGCCAAGGTACAGCTCGCCCGGCACACCGGGGGTGGTCAGTTCCAGCTCGTCGTCCAGCACACGGCACAGCACATTGCCCAGCGGGCGGCCGATCGGCGAGCGTTCGCCATCGGTGGCCTGGCAGTGCCAATGGGTGACGTTGATGGCGGTTTCGGTCGGGCCATAGCGGTTGTGCAACTGCACCTGCGGCAGCACCTGCAGCACGCGGTCACGCAGTGCCGCGGACAGCGCTTCGCCACCGGAGAACAGCCGGCGCAGGCTGCTGCAGGCACCCGCCTGCGGCTCCTGGACGAACACCTGCAACAGCGGCGGCACGAAGTGCAGCGTGGTCACGCCATGGGCCTGCACCAGCGCGGCGATGCGCTGCGGGTCGCGGTGCTCGCCAGGGCCGGCGAGCACCAGCTTGCAACCGGTCACCAGTGGCCAGAAGCATTCCCACACCGAAACGTCGAAGCTGATCGGCGCCTTCTGCATCAGCACGTCGCTGTCGTCCAGCACATAGCTGGCCTGCATCCATTGCAGGCGCTCGGCCAGTGCCGCGTGGGTATTGCCCACGCCCTTGGGCTGGCCGGTGGAGCCGGAGGTGTAGATCACATAGGCCAGGTTGTCGCCATGCAGGTGCAGGCCGGGGGCATGGCTTGGCCAGCTGTCCAGGTGCAGCTGGTCGAGTGCGATGGCGCTGACGCCGTCCACCTGTGGCAGCTTGCCCAGCAGGTTGCTGTGGCTCAGCAGCAGGCCAGCGTTGCAGTCGGCGAGCATGTAGGCCAGGCGCTCGGCCGGGTAATCGACGTCCAGCGGCACATAGGCACCACCGGCCTTGAGAATGGCCAGCAGGCCCACCAGCAGCTGCGGCGAACGCTCGACGGCGATGGCCACGCAGGTGTCGGGGCCGACGCCTTTGTCACGCAGGTAGTGGGCCAGGCGGTTGGCTTGCTGGTGCAACTCGGCGTAATCCAGGCTGCCACCGTCCCACACCAGGGCGGTGCGCTGCGGGGTAAGGCGCGCCTGCTCATTGAGCTGCTCGACCAGCAGGCGCTGCGGCGCCGCGGCGGGTGCCTCGCCCCAGCTCAGCAGTTGCGCGCGGCCATGCTCGTCGAGCAATTGCACCTCGCCCAGCGCCCGCTGCGGCCCGGCACACACCTGCTCGAGCAAGGCCAGCAGGTGCTGGGCCAGGCGCTTGACGGTGCTGGCATCGAACAATTCGGCGGCATAGTCGAAGGCCAGGCTCAGGCGGCCCTGGTGGTCTTCTTCACTGTGCAGCTGCAAGTCGAACTTGGCTTCGCGACTGTGCCACGGCAGCTCTTCGGCCAGCAGGCCCGGCAGGCGGCGCAGGGCAGACAGGTCACGTTGCTGGTGGTTGAACATGACCTGGAACAGGCCTTGCTCGCGAGCCTCGGGCAAGGCTTCGAGCAGTTGCTCGAACGGCAGGTCCTGGTTGGCTTGGGCATCCAGGGTGGCCTGGCGCACCTGGGCCAGCAACTGGTCGAACGGCAGGCGGCCATCGAGTTGCGCACGCAGTACCTGGGTGTTGATGAAGAAGCCGACCACGTCTTGGGTTTCCAGGCGCGGGCGGTTGGCGTTGGGCACGCCGACACGGATATCGGCCTGGCCACTGTAGCGGTGCAACAGCGCCTGCCAGCCGGCCAGCAGCACCATGAACAGGCTGGCCTGCTGTTCGCGGGCCAGGCCCTTGAGCGCTTCGGTGAGCCTGGCCGGTACCTTGAGGTTGAAGCGGGCGGCGCGGTGGTCGCGCTGGCTGGTGCGCGGGTGGTCGGTGCACAGGTCGAGCACCGGCAATTCATCCCCCAGATGCGCCTGCCAGTACTGCAGCTGACGCTCGGCCTCGCCTGCGGCCAGCCACTGTCGCTGCCAGGTGCCGTAGTCGGCATAACCCAGGGTCAGCGCTGCCAGGTTGGCCTCAAGGCCCTGGCAATGGGCGGCGTACAGTTTGGCGAATTCGTCCAGCAGGATGTTCAGCGACCAGCCGTCGGCGACGATATGGTGCAGGGTCACCCACAGTTGATGGTGTTCATCGTCCAGGCGCACCAGGGTCACCCGCAGCAACGGCCCCCGGGTCAGGTCGAACGGCTGGCGAGCTTCGGCTTCACGCTGGGCGGCGACCTGTTCGGCGGCCTGGCCTTCGAGGTCCAGGCGGCGAAGGTCGAACGGCTGCTGCGCCTGGATGCGCTGCAGGGCCTGGCCGTTCTCTTCGGCAAACAGGGTACGCAGCGATTCATGGCGCGTCACCAGCGCCTGGAAGGCCGCTTCCAGTGCGTTTTCATCCAGCTCACCGCGCAACTGCAGGCCGGCCGGAATGTTGTAGGCCGCCGACTGCGGGTCCAACTGCCACAGCAGCCACAGGCGGTTTTGCGCCAGCGACTGGGGCAGCGCCTGGGTGCGTTCCAGGGTAGCGATGGTGCCGACCCGGCCACCGCCTTCGGCGATGATCGCGGCCACGGCCTTGGCGTAGTCAGCCAGTATCGGCGCCTCGAACAGGGTGCGCAGGCCCGGCTCGATACCCAATTCATCGGCCAGGCGTGCGGTGGCGTGGGTGGCGGCGATGGAGTTGCCACCCAGCAGCAGGAAGTGGTCGTCTGCCGCCACCGCCTCGACCTTGAGGATGTCGCGCCACACACCGGCGATGCGTGCCTGCAGTTCATCGCCGGCGGCATCCGTGGCAACGGGCTCGCTCACCTCAGGGAAGCGGGCGTAGCAGTCCAGGCTGCCATCATCCATGCGCAGGCGGCAGGCAGAACGCTGCAGCTTGCCGCTGGAGGTCTTGGGCAGTGCGCCGGGGTTCAGCAGCAGGACCACGGCCGGGGCCTGGCGGCAGGCGTCGGCGATCACCTGGCGCAGGGTCTTGATCAGCGCCTGGGGCTTGATCGCCTTCTGCACGTTGCGGCTGATTTCCACCGCCACGCCAATGCCCTCCTCGCCTTGCTGCTCGACGGCGAACACTGCCACCCGGCCTTTGCGCAGCACATCCACTTCGCGCTCGAGGGTCTTTTCCAGGTCCTGCGGGTACAGGTTCTGCCCGCGCACGATCAGCATGTCCTTCAGGCGCCCGGTGACGAACACTTCCCCTTCGCGCATGAAGCCCAGGTCGCCGGTACGCAGCCAGGTCTGGCCGTCCATCTCGACGAAGGTGCGGGCGCTGGCCTCGGGGTTGCGCCAGTAGCCCAGGGCGATGCTCGGGCCACCGGCCCAGATCTCGCCCACCTGGTTGTCGCCCAGCACCTGCAGGCGTTGTGGTTCGACAATGCGCACGGCATGCCCGGGCTGCGGGTAGCCACAGCTCATCAGCACACTGCCCTTGCCAGGTTCCGCACGGTTGTCGGCAAAGGCTTCGGCGTCCAGCTCCAGCGCGGCGATGCCCTGGCCACGGCGGCTGCCGCTGACGAACAGGGTCGCCTCGGCCAGCCCGTAGCTGGCGAAGAAGCTCTGCGGGTCGAAGCCGCAGGCCTGGAACTTGCCGGCAAAGGCCGCCAGGCTGTCCTGGCGAATCGGCTCGGAGCCGGAATAGGCCACCCGCCAGCGGCTCAGGTCGAGCCCGGCCAGGGAGGCCTCGCTGACCCGCTCGCTGCACAACCGGTAGGCAAAGTCGGGGCCGCCGCTGATGGTGCCGCCGTACTCGCTGATGGCCTGCAACCAGCGCAGCGGCCGGGCCAGGAAGTAGCCCGGCGACATCAGCACACAGGGCACGCCGCTGAAGATCGGCTGCAACAGGCCGCCGATCAGGCCCATGTCGTGGTACAGCGGCAGCCAGCTGACGATCACGTCGTCGGGGTTGAGGTCGATGCCAAAGCCTTGGCGGATCAGTTGCTCGTTGGCCACCAGGTTGCCATGGCTGACCTGCACGCCCTTGGGCAGTGCGGTGGAGCCGGAGGTGTACTGCAGGAAGGCGATGTCATCACCCTTGAGCGCGGGCTCGCGCCAGTTCGCAGCCAGTGCCGGGGCCAGGCCATCCACCGCCAGCAGTTCGGGGGCGTTGGCCGCCGCCAGGGCCTCCAGGCCCCGCAGGCTGTCGTGCAGGGCCGCGACGGTCAGCAGCAAGCGCGGCTCGGCGTCGTCGATGATCGACAGCAAGCGCTGCTGGTGGTGCTGGCGCGCGGACTCCGGCGGGTAGGCCGGCACCGCAATCACGCCGGCATACAGGCAGCCGAAAAACGCCGCTACATAGTCTGGCCCGCTGGGGAACAACAGCACCGCGCGGTCGCCGAAGCTGGCCCGGGTTTGCAAGGCAGCGGCGATGGTGCGCGCACGCTGATCGAGGTCCCGGTAGCTGAGCACGGCCTGCTCGCCGGGAGCGTCGGCCAGAAAGCGCAAGGCGACTTTGTCCGGGGTCTGCGCGGCGCGTTGCGCCAGGGCCTGGACCAGCGAGAGCGGGAGTTCGAAGGCGTCCGTCATGGGGTGTTCCTGCCAGTGTCTGGTTGGGTCGGGCCGGCTGCTGCGCGAACGTGGGCGCAGCGGCATGTGGCGGCCTGAGGTGTACACAGGGGAACGGATGGGCGGGGGGAGAAATTAGCGGCGGTGAGGCTTTGGAGGCGTGTGAGGGTTGCCAGGTGTTTGCCTTGAGAGATGTTGCGCCTGTGAGATCGAGCGCCGCCCGCGCGGCGCTTCGCAGCACAAGGCTGCTCCTACATCTGTTTCGGGCCAATCATTCCTGCGAGAGCGGCACGCGCCCCCTTTGGCGTCCACCTTGATATCGTGCCGGACAAACAAGGCGGTCGCGTGCGCTGCTACAGGCGTTACTGGCCCGAAACAGATGTAGGAGCAGCCTTGTGCTGCGAAGCGCCGCGCGGGCGGCGCTCGATCTCACAGGCGCTGAAAATGCCCTGACATGCACCCAGCCATTTCTGCGCTTTAGAACTGAAATCACATGAAACTAATTACATTTCGCATTTGACAATCATTATCATTCTGAATAGCTTGTCGCCCGTCGTAGGAAGCTTCCCAAATTTGGGTGCGTCCTTTCCCCTCTGTGACAAGGTGATTTCCATGGCGGAACAACTATCCACAAGTAAGTGCGATTCACCATTACTACAGGCCTTCGTCGACAACCGCAGCATCCTGGTCAAGATCGCTGCCCGCATCACCGGCTGCCGGTCGCGCGCCGAAGATGTGGTGCAGGACGCCTTTTTCCGGCTCAGCGCCGCCCCGCAGATCACATCGTCGTTCAAGGCGCAGCTGAGCTACCTGTTCCAGATCGTGCGCAACCTGGCCATCGACCACTATCGCAAGCAGGCGATGGAGTTGAAGTACTCCGGCAGCGAGGAGGAAGGCCTGAACGTAGTCGTGCAGAACGCCTCCCCCGAAGCCACCCACATCAACCTTGCCGCGCTGGATGACATTGCCCAGGCGCTGAACGAACTGCCCCAGCGCACCCGCTATGCCTTCGAGATGTACCGCCTGCATGGCGTGCCGCAGAAGGACATTGCCAAGGAGCTGGGAGTGTCGCCGACACTGGTCAACTTCATGATCCGCGATGCGCTGGTGCATTGCCGCAAGACGGCCAATCGGCAGGCCTGATCAGGCAGAGTCTGCTTCTTCGCGGGCACGCCCGCTCCCACAGGAAAAGCACAGACCTCAAAGACTGAGGGGGACCTGTGGGAGCGGGCGCGCCCGCGAAGAAGCCGCCTCGATATCAAGCCAGTTTGCAGCGATCGAAAAACCGCTCCCGCCCCAGAATCATCAACGCCGCGCGCTTGTGCGGGAAGTCGAACTCCTTGTCGCAATGGAAGCACTGGTCGTGCATGTAGCCGATCATCTTGCCGTTGTCGGCACGCGGCTCGGCCACCACCCGCTGGGTGCGCGGGTCATCCAGGAACATGTAGTGCACCAGCGCCGATAGCCAGCTGGCTACCTTGTGCGGCCCGCGGTGACTCTCCTCCCCCACCAGCATGTGGATGCCACGGTCGTAGTCATCGGCCGGGTAGAACGGCGCAATGCGGTCTTCCTTGGCCCAATACGCCTCGAAGTAGGCAAACGGCTCGTCATCGAAGCAGCCGATCAGCGTCAGGGCATGCGGGTCGGCCTCGAGCTTGCCCAGGTATTCACGGTGCTGCGCAAGGGTGCCAGCCTCCTGCCAGAACGCCTCCACCCGCGGGTTGTTCTGCCAGCGGTTGAAGCGCTCCAGGTCATGTTCGATTTCCAAGGTACGCAGCGACACCCAACTGCCCAGGCGCGTATCGAAGCGCCGGTACACCTCGCCACGAGGCTTGGGCGCACGGCGTGGGTGGCGCTTGCCGTTGCTGATCTGCATTTGCTGCGGGTATGCCACGCTGGCCGACTCGCCCAGCCACGGCTGTGGCAGCTGCCAGAACAGCGCTCGCTCGCACAGGTATTGGCCAGGCTGCTCGCCGACCAGCAGCAGGCCACTGGTCAATGCCTGGGGCAACGCCTCGGGCAGGTACCAGGCCAGGCGCTGGCAGGCGGTGTCGCGGGCCAGCAGCCAATAACAGGCGGCCCACAAGGCCTGATAGGGGCGCTCGGGGCACAGCCGCTCCAGGTGAACATGCAGGGGGGCGCCCACCTCCAGGCGCAACTGGATCAGCGGGCGGCCTTCGAGGGACAGGCTCAGCCAGCTGTCACCCTCCTCGGCACTGAGGCTGCGCCAGCGTGGCGCTGACTGGGGCTGCGAAGCGGCATCGAACGGCATGGGCTTGACTCACGGCAATGAAGAAAAGGCTCACTGCTGAGAACGTTGCCGCACCACGGGAATTTAGTCGTGTGGGGCCGACACCGTGATGCGGTAGGGCTCGAAGATGCGCGCCAGCTCGCCACTGTCGCGCAGGGCCCGCAGCAGCGCCGCGAACGACTGCTCGCCGATCGGCGCCCCCGGGCGCAGCAAGGCGTAGTGGTGGTAGACCTGGTCAATGCGCTGCGAGGACACCAGCTGGTCCCGGCTGGCCGGGTTGCGCTCCAGGAAATCGCTGAGATAGGAACGCGTGACCAGGGCGATGTCGGCGCGGTCGGCCTGCACCATCAGCAGGTTGCTGTCGTGGGAATAGGTCAGGGTCGCTTTGTAGGCGGTGCGCAGGTAGTCCGGGTCGGAGTTGAAGCCGGCGAACGCATAGTGGTAGCCGTTGATCAGCGCCAGGCGCTTGCCGTTCAGGTCGTCGAAGTAATGCGGGTCACGGCCATTGGCCTTGCGGGCGACGAATACCTCGGCGTCTTCCAGGCCCAGGTCCACGCTCTGGTGGGCAATCTGCTGCCAGCCCCACTCCGGGTTCTCGAAAATAGCCATGTCGGTGCGGCCTTGCTGGAGGTCACCAAAACGCCGCTGGATGGAGGTGGGCACCACGACGAAGTGGTAGCGCTGC
Organism: Pseudomonas sp. UYEF17; assembly: GCF_040546125.1. Lineage (NCBI taxonomy): Bacteria > Pseudomonadati > Pseudomonadota > Gammaproteobacteria > Pseudomonadales > Pseudomonadaceae > Pseudomonas > Pseudomonas sp. UYEF17. The sequence goes on along the minus strand of NZ_JBEPNE010000004.1, from coordinate 78,559 downwards.
TGCGTGCGGTTGAGCGCGTCGACCAGCTGCGGCAGCAGGCCGCTGTCGGCACCCTGCTCGGGGCGTACCGTGTACGGTGGGAAATGCGCCGCGCCAATCCTCACTTCGACGGCATCGGCAGCCCATACCGGCGCCGCCAGCCAGAACACGGCCAGCAGCATCAGGGAAGACAGGGCCTTTAGGCCGGGCGCTGGAGTCAAGACGGATGCTCATCACGGTTCATGCCTGGGTCCACCTAAGCTAGGCGTTTTCCGGGCCGGACACAACTGCCGGATAATGGCCCTTTGTGCCAAAGCCGCAGGCAAATTGCCAGGGGATGCCGGATGCCCTGAGTTTGGCTACGCTCTAGCAGGATCTGCAAGGGAGCCTGGTATGGGCCATTGGTTGGTGATCGACCTGGAAGCCACCACCGACGATGGTGGGTGGCCGGTCACAGAGATGGAAGTCATTGAAATCGGCGCAAGCCTGGTTACCCGCGAAGGCCGCGAGGTCGACCACTTCCAGCGCTTCGTGAAGCCCCGGCGGCGGCCGCAGCTGACCCCGTTCTGCCGTGAGCTGACCCACATCAGCCAGGCCAGCGTGGACAGTGCCGCACCGTTCCGCGAGGTATGGGCAAGCTTCGAGCGCTGGCTCGGGCACCACCGCGGGCAGCTTCAGGCCTGGGTCAGCTGGGGCGACTACGACCGCCAGCAGTTGCACCAGGAGTGGCAGCAGCATGGGCTGGACAGCCTGCTGCGGACCCTGCCGCACATCAACCTCAAGCAACGCTTCGCCAAGGCCCGCCACCTGCAGCGCCCCGCGGGGCTGAACGGTGCACTACAGCTGGCCGGCATGCACTTTTGCGGGCAGCAGCACCGGGCCCTGGAAGATGCGCGCAATACCGCGCGGCTGCTGCCGTTGAGCCTGCCGGTGGACGCTACCTGAAAGCAGATGACGGGGCCCGTGGGCTTGGGCATACTGGCCAGCCCTTTTTCATCCCCCCTTTTCAGGAGTCGCCCATGTTCCAGGTCAACGAGTACTTCAACGGCACCGTCAAGTCGATCGCATTCGCGGGCGAAGAAGGCCCGGCCACTGTCGGCGTGATGGCCCCGGGCGAGTACGAGTTCGGCACTGCCAAGCGCGAAATCATGCACGTGGTTTCGGGTGCGCTGACCGTGAAGCTGCCAGGTAGCGACAACTGGGAAACCTTCAAGGCGGGCGACAAGTTCAACGTGCCGGCTGACAGCAAGTTCCAGCTGCAGGTGAAGGTGGATACCGCCTACCTGTGCGAGTACCGCGACTAAGCGGTAGCCTGTTCCGGCCTCTTCGCGGGTAAACCCGCTCCCACAGGTACTGCACAAGTTTCAGACCTGTAGTGAACCTGTGGGAGCGGGTTCACCCGCGAAGAATCCAGCACTATTGCGACAGGAATGCCGCAACCTCCCACAGGTGCTGCGCAAGTTTCAGACCTGTAGTGAACCTGTGGGAGCGGGTTCACCCGCGAAGAATCCAGTACTATTGCGACAGGAAAGCTGCAACCTTCTCAGCCGCCGCCTGCAAGTGCTGCTCATGGCTGAACCCCGAGGCCCTCAGCGGCTTCAGGTCATGGTCCCCCGCCACCAGCCAGCTGACCTCGATCGCCGGCGATAACGCATACCCTGCCACCGCCTCGCGGTTACCCAGCGCATCCCGCTCGCCCTGCACGATCAACGTCGGCGTCTTCAATTCGGCCAGGTGCTCGACCCGTGGCTTCTCCGGCTTGCCCACCGCATAGAACGGATAGCCCAGGCACACCAGTGCATCCGCTTCCAGTTCATCGGCCAGCAGGCTGGCCATGCGCCCGCCCATGGACTTGCCACCCACCGCCAGCTTGCCCGCGACCAAAGGTCGCACCTGCCGGTACACCTGTCGCCAGCATTCCAGCAACACCTTCTGCGGGTTCGGCGGCCGCTTGCCGCCGGCAACCCTGCGCTCGGCCATGTACGGGAACTCGAAGCGCACTACCGCTACCCCAAGCGCCGCAAGCCTTTGCGCCATTTCGTCCATGAACCCGCTGTCCATCGGCGCACCTGCACCATGGGCCAGGATCAGGCAGCCCTTGTAGCCGTCCTTGCCCCGAACGTGCGGGGGATCGCAGCGCAAGCCTGGGACATTTCCGACCTTCGCCCATTGATCCCCGTCAATACCGGCACTTTGCCCATTAATCATGCTTGCCTCGCTGTAAAGCCTGCCAAATAACCGTGGATGGGAACCCATACATGAACACAACCAGCAGTACCGCCTATAACTACAAGGTGGTCCGCCAATTCGCCATCATGACGGTGGTGTGGGGAATCGTCGGGATGGGGCTCGGCGTCTTCATCGCCGCCCAGCTCGCCTGGCCTTCCCTCAACTTCGACCTCCCCTGGACCAGCTTTGGCCGCCTGCGCCCCCTGCATACCAATGCGGTGATCTTCGCCTTCGGCGGCTGTGCGCTGTTCGCCACCTCCTATTATTCGGTGCAACGCACCTGCCAGACCACCCTGTTCGCACCGGGCCTGGCCGCGTTCACCTTCTGGGGCTGGCAACTGGTGATCCTGCTGGCGGCCATCAGCCTGCCGCTGGGCTACACCAGCTCCAAGGAATACGCCGAACTGGAATGGCCGATCGACATCCTGATCACCATCGTCTGGGTGAGCTACGCCATCGTGTTCTTCGGCACGCTGATGAAGCGCAACACCAAGCACATCTACGTCGGTAACTGGTTCTTCGGCGGCTTCATCCTCACCGTGGCGATGCTGCACGTCGTCAACAACCTGGAACTGCCAGTCAGCCTGACCAAGTCCTACTCGGTGTATGCCGGCGCCACCGATGCCATGGTGCAGTGGTGGTACGGCCACAACGCCGTGGGCTTCTTCCTGACCGCGGGCTTCCTGGGGATGATGTACTACTACGTGCCCAAGCAGGCCGAACGCCCGGTGTATTCCTATCGCCTGTCGATCGTGCACTTCTGGGCGCTGATCACCCTGTACATCTGGGCCGGCCCGCACCACCTGCACTACACCGCCCTGCCCGACTGGGCGCAGTCGCTGGGCATGGTGATGTCGCTGATCCTCCTGGCACCAAGCTGGGGCGGCATGATCAACGGCATGATGACCCTGTCCGGCGCCTGGCACAAACTGCGCAGCGACCCGATCCTGCGTTTCCTGGTGGTGTCACTGGCGTTCTACGGCATGTCCACCTTCGAAGGCCCGATGATGGCCATCAAGACGGTCAACGCCCTGTCCCACTACACCGACTGGACCATCGGCCACGTGCACGCCGGCGCCCTCGGCTGGGTGGCGATGATCTCGATCGGCGCGCTGTACCACACCATCCCGAAAGTGTTCGGCAAGGAGCGCATGTACAGCATCGGCCTGATCAACGCGCACTTCTGGCTGGCCACCATCGGCACTGTGCTGTACATCGCCTCGATGTGGGTCAACGGCATCGCCCAGGGCCTGATGTGGCGCGCGGTCAACAGCGACGGCACGCTCACCTACTCGTTCGTGGAAACCCTGGTGGCCAGCCACCCAGGCTTCATCGTGCGCTTCGTCGGCGGTGCGATCTTCCTCAGCGGCATGTTCCTGATGGCCTGGAACACCTGGCGCACCGTGCGTTCGCCGGCGCTCGATGTCGCCCCTGCGAACGCCCAGCTGGCTTGAGGAGACCTGCCTGATGAAACATGAAGTCATCGAGAAAAACGTCGGCCTGCTGGCCCTGCTGATGGTGTTTGCCGTCAGCATCGGCGGCCTGACCCAGATCGTCCCGTTGTTCTTCCAGGACGTCACCAACAAGCCGGTGGAAGGCATGAAGCCCTACACCGCGCTGCAACTGGAAGGCCGCGATATCTACATCCGCGAAGGCTGCGTGGGCTGCCACTCGCAGATGATCCGCCCGTTCCGCGCCGAAACCGAGCGCTATGGCCACTACTCGGTGGCTGGTGAAAGCGTGTGGGACCACCCGTTCCTGTGGGGCTCCAAGCGCACCGGGCCGGACCTGGCCCGGGTCGGTGGCCGCTACTCGGACGACTGGCACCGTGCCCACCTGTACAACCCGCGCAACGTGGTACCGGAGTCGAAGATGCCGTCGTACCCATGGCTGGTCGCCCAGCAGGTCGACAACAGCCATACCGACACCAAGATGCGCACCCTGCGCACCCTGGGCGTGCCGTACACCGACGATGACATCGCCGGGGCCCGCGACGCGGTCAAGGGCAAGACCGAGATGGACGCCCTGGTCGCCTACCTGCAGGTGCTCGGCACCGCGATCAAGAACAAGAGGTGAATGCGATGGGAATGGACATCGGCATGATCCGCGGCCTGGGCACCCTGGTGGTGATGATCGCTTTCATCGGCCTCACCCTGTGGGTATTCAACCGCCGCCGCGACCGTGATTTCGCCGAAGCGCGCCTGCTGCCCTTCGTCGACGACCGCCTGCCCTCTGCCGGACAGGCACCTGCTGCAAAAAGGAGTAACGGGCAATGACCACCTTCTGGAGTACGTACATCTGCGTACTGACCATCGGTAGCCTGATTGGCCTGACCTGGCTGCTGCTCGCCACCCGCAAGGGCCAGAGCAACAACACCACCGACCAGACCATGGGCCACAGCTTCGACGGCATCGAGGAATACGACAACCCGCTGCCCAAGTGGTGGTTCTGGCTGTTCGTCGGCACCCTGGTGTTCTCGGTCGGCTACCTGATCCTCTACCCGGGCCTGGGCAACTGGAAGGGCATCCTGCCGGGCTATGAAAATGGCTGGACCGGCGCCAACGAATGGCAGAAGGAAATGGATAAGGCCGACGCAAAATTCGGCCCGATCTTTGCCAAGTACGCCGCCATGCCCGTGGAAGAAGTGGCCAAGGACCCGCAGGCGCTGAAAATGGGCAGCCGCCTGTTCGCCTCGAACTGCTCGGTTTGCCATGGCTCGGACGCCAAGGGTGCCTATGGCTTCCCCAACCTCACCGACAAGGACTGGCGCTGGGGCGGCGAGGCGGAAACCATCAAGGCCTCGATCATGAACGGTCGTCACGGCGTGATGCCGGCCTGGGCCGAAGTGATCGGCGAGCAGGGCGTGGCGGATGTGGCCGCGTTCGTGCTCACCAACCTCGATGGCCGCAGCCTGCCGGAAGGGGTCAAGGCCGACGCCGCCAAGGGCAAGGAAATCTTCGCCGGCAACTGCGTGGCCTGCCACGGGCCTGAAGGCAAGGGTACTCCGGCCATGGGCGCGCCAGACCTGACCCACCCGCAGGCATTCATCTACGGTTCGAGCTTTGCCCAGCTGCAGCAGACCATTCGCTATGGTCGCCAGGGTCAGATGCCGGCGCAGGCGGAGATCCAGGGCAACGACAAGGTGCACCTGCTGGCGGCGTATGTGTATAGCCTGTCGCAGGATGGTGCTGCTGAAACCGTGACTGCCAAGTAATACCGCCCAGGGGCCGCCTTGCGGCCCATTCGCAGCACAAGGCTGCTCCTACAAGGGTACCGCGCAAGATTACGCCCCCTGTAGGAGCAGCCTTGTGCTGCGAATGGGCTGCAAAGCAGCCCCTCTCCCCGCTCTACCCCTCCTTGCACCCCCTCCGAACACAACTAAGCTTGTTGCCTCAGTGGGCCTCGCTCCGAAAGGAGCGAAGCAGACGCGGCGCGTAGCCTGTCGCCGTCCCGATAAAAAGCTTGACCGATCGATCAGAAAAAGGCGAAAAACGGTACACATTACAAATATTTATTTGTGTACAATCGTCCAGACCCGATCGCTGCGGGACATCAGTGAACGGGCTCGGGCACGGGTCGGCGTACCAAAGTTGCGTTGCGGTAACCCCGGTGGTTATCAATACTGGCGCCGATTTTTTCGACCAACAAGAACATCAAAACCGTGGAACCTTAGCAATGAGCACAGCAATCAGTCCGACTGCTTATAACTATAAGGTCGTCCGCCAGTTCGCCATCATGACGGTGGTCTGGGGGATCCTTGGCATGGGCCTCGGCGTCTTCATCGCCTCGCAGCTGGTATGGCCGCAACTGAACCTGGACCTGCCCTGGACCAGCTTCGGCCGCCTGCGCCCGCTGCACACCAACCTGGTGATCTTCGCCTTCGGGGGCTGTGCGCTGTTCGGCACCAGCTACTACGTGGTGCAGCGCACCTGCCAGACCCGGCTGATCTCCGACAGCATGGCCGCCTTCACCTTCTGGGGTTGGCAGGCGGTGATCGTCGGGGCGCTGATCACCCTGCCGATGGGCTACACCACCACCAAGGAATACGCCGAGCTCGAGTGGCCGCTGGCGATCCTGCTGGCCATTGTGTGGGTCACCTACGGGCTGGTGTTCTTCGGCACCATCGTCAAGCGCAAGACCAAGCACATCTATGTCGGCAACTGGTTCTACGGCGCCTTCATCGTGGTTACCGCGATGCTGCACATCGTCAACCACATCTCGCTGCCGGTAAGCCTGTTCAAATCGTACTCGGCCTACTCCGGCGCCACCGACGCGATGATCCAGTGGTGGTACGGCCACAACGCCGTGGGCTTCTTCCTCACCACCGGCTTCCTGGGGATGATGTACTACTTCGTACCCAAGCAGGCCGAACGCCCGATCTACTCGTATCGCCTGTCGATCGTGCACTTCTGGGCACTGATCACCCTGTACATCTGGGCCGGCCCGCACCACCTGCACTACACCGCCCTGCCTGACTGGGCACAGTCGCTGGGCATGGTCATGTCGATCATCCTGCTGGCGCCAAGCTGGGGCGGCATGATCAACGGCATGATGACCCTGTCCGGTGCCTGGCACAAACTGCGCACCGACCCGATCCTGCGCTTCCTGGTGGTATCGCTGGCGTTCTACGGCATGTCCACCTTCGAAGGCCCGATGATGGCCATCAAGACCGTGAACTCGCTGTCGCACTACACCGACTGGACCATCGGCCACGTGCACGCCGGCGCCCTCGGCTGGGTGGCGATGATCTCGATCGGCGCCGTGTACCACATGATCCCGCGCCTGTATGGCCGCGAGCAGATGCACAGCGTCGGCCTGATCAACGCGCACTTCTGGCTGGCTACCATCGGTACCGTGCTGTACATCGCCTCGATGTGGGTAAACGGCATCACCCAGGGCCTGATGTGGCGCGCCATCAACGATGACGGCACCCTCACCTACTCCTTCGTCGAAGCCCTGCAGGCCAGCCACCCTGGCTATATCGTCCGCGCCCTGGGCGGTGCGTTCTTCGCCACCGGCATGCTGCTGATGGCCTACAACGTGTTCCGTACCGTACGTGCCGCCAACCCGGCACAGGCTGAGGAAGCCGCCAAGATCGTCGTCGTGGGAGCGCACTGATGAAGCATGAAGCCGTCGAGAAGAACATAGGCCTGCTGGCCTTCTTCATGGTCATCGCCGTGAGCGTCGGTGGCCTGACCCAGATCGTCCCGCTGTTTTTCCAGGACGTCACCAACAAACCCGTGGAAGGCATGAAGCCGCGCACCGCGCTGGAACTTGAAGGCCGCGATATCTACATCCGCGAAGGCTGCGTGGGCTGCCACTCGCAGATGATCCGCCCGTTCCGTGCCGAAACCGAGCGCTACGGCCACTACTCGGTAGCCGGCGAGAGCGTGTGGGACCACCCGTTCCTGTGGGGCTCCAAGCGTACCGGGCCGGACCTGGCGCGGGTCGGTGGCCGTTACTCCGATGACTGGCACCGTGCGCACCTGTACAACCCGCGCAACGTGGTACCGGAATCGAAGATGCCGTCGTACCCATGGCTGGTCGAGCACAAGCTCGACGGCAAGGACACCGCGAAGAAGATGGAAGTGCTGCGCACCCTCGGCGTGCCGTACACCGACGCCGACATCGCCGGGGCCCGCGACGCGGTCAAGGGCAAGACCGAAATGGACGCCATCGTCGCGTACCTGCAGGGTCTTGGCACCATCATCAAGAGCAAACGGTGACGCTGATGGATATCGGGATGATTCGCGGCCTGGGCACCGTCGTGGTGATGGTGGCCTTCGTGGGCCTGGCGCTGTGGGTGTTCAACCCACGGCGCAAGAAGGACTTCGACGAAGCGACCCAACTGCCCTTCGCGGATGACCCCGAAGCCAGCCGGCACGTCGAGCAAGCAAAAGCTTCTGGGAGCAAAAAACAATGACAACCTTCTGGAGTCTGTACGTTACCGTCCTGACCCTGGGCACCATCTTCTCGTTGACCTGGCTGCTGCTGTCGACCCGCAAGGGCCAGCGCGAAGAGGTCACCGACGAAACCGTCGGGCATGCCTTCGATGGCATCGAGGAGTACGACAACCCGCTGCCGAAATGGTGGTTCTGGCTGTTCGTCGGCACCATCGTCTTCGCCCTCGGCTACCTGGTGCTGTACCCGGGCCTGGGCAACTGGAAAGGCGTCCTGCCGGGCTACTCGTACCTGGATAACGACAAGCAGACCGAGTTTTCCAACGGCCAGCCGGGCTGGACCGGCGTGCACGAGTGGGAAAAGGAAATGGCCAAGGCCGACGCCCGCTTCGGGCCGATCTTCGCCAAGTTCGCCGCCATGCCCATCACCGAGGTGGCCAAGGACCCGCAGGCCCTGAAGATGGGCGCGCGGCTGTTCGCTTCCAACTGCTCGGTGTGCCACGGCTCCGACGCCAAGGGTGCCTTCGGCTTCCCTAACCTCACCGACAACGACTGGCGCTGGGGCGGCGAGCCAGACACCATCAAGACCACCATCATGGGCGGTCGCCACGGCGTGATGCCGGCCTGGGCCGAAGTGATCGGTGACCAGGGCGTGGCCGATGTGGCCGCGTTCGTGGTCAGCAAGCTCGATGGCCGCACCCTGCCAGAGGGCGTGAAGGCCGATGCCGAGAACGGGCAGAAGATCTTCGCCGCCAACTGCGTGGCCTGCCACGGGCCGGAGGGCAAGGGTACGCCAGCCATGGGCGCGCCGAACCTGACCCATCCGCAGGCGTTCATCTACGGTTCGAGCTTTGCCCAGTTGCAACAGACCATCCGCTACGGTCGCCAGGGGCAGATGCCGGCCCAGGAGCAGTTGCAAGGGAATGACAAGGTGCACTTGCTGGCGGCTTATGTGTACAGCCTGTCGCAGCAGGCCGAACCGGCCAAGGCCGAGTAAGGCAGGCCTGGCCTCTTCGCGGGTAAACCCGCTCCCACAGGTACTGCGCTCGCGTCAGGATCTGTGCGATCCCTGTGGGAGCGGGTTCACCCGCGAAGAGGCCGGTACTGAAAACACATTTGTTGCAGGCCCCATGACCTGGATCAATTGACACCCGCCATAACACGATTCATGCCACGAACCCAACGCGACTAAAGGTCGCAGTGCAGCCCCATACTGCCATCAGCGGCGTATCATGGGCCGCAGAGCGCTAGCAGATTGCGCGAGACTGCGGCCGGCACGCACTGGCTGCGGCGTTTCTCCACTGCCGTGGGACTTGATGATGAGCAAGCAAATTCCGGTACATGACGTCACCCCGCCTGCCAACAAAGGGAAGGATTCCGTCGACCTCTACGCCTCCCGGGAAAAGATCTACACCCGTGCCTTCACCGGCCTGTTCCGGCGCCTGCGCATGGTCGGCGGGGCTGTGCTGTTCCTGCTGTACTTCGGCACCGTGTGGCTGAACTGGGGCGGCCACCAGGCCGTGTGGTGGAACCTGCCCGAGCGCAAGTTCTACATCTTCGGCGCCACCATCTGGCCGCAAGACTTCATCCTGCTTTCGGGCATCCTCATCGTTGCCGCCTTCGGCCTGTTCTTCATCACCGTGTTCGCCGGCCGGGTGTGGTGCGGCTACACCTGCCCGCAAAGCGTGTGGACCTGGATTTTCATGTGGTGCGAAAAGGTCACCGAGGGCGACCGCAACCAGCGCATGAAGCTCGACAAAGCCCCCATGAGCGGCAACAAGTTCCTGCGCAAGTTCGCCAAGCACAGCCTGTGGCTGCTGATCGGCTTCGTCACCGGCATGACCTTCGTCGGCTATTTCTCGCCGATCCGTGAACTGGCCACCGAATTCTTTACCGGCCAGGCCGACGGCTGGGCCTACTTCTGGGTCGGCTTCTTCACCCTCGCCACCTACGGCAACGCCGGCTGGCTGCGCGAGCAGGTGTGCGTGTACATGTGCCCCTACGCGCGCTTCCAGAGCGTGATGTTCGACAAGGACACGCTGATCGTTTCCTACGACCCGCGTCGTGGCGAAACCCGCGGCCCGCGCAAAAAGGACCTGGACTATAAGGCCGCGGGCCTGGGCGACTGCATCGACTGCACCATGTGCGTGCAGGTCTGCCCCACCGGCATCGACATCCGTGACGGCTTGCAGATCGAGTGCATCGGCTGCGCCGCGTGCATCGACGCCTGCGACAACATCATGGACAAGATGAACTACCCCAAAGGGCTGATCAGCTACACCACCGAGCACAACCTGTCCGGGCAGAAGACCCACATGCTGCGCCCACGCCTGATCGGCTATGCCGTGGTCCTGCTGGTGATGATGGTCGGCCTGGCCACCGCCTTCGCCACCCGTTCGCTGGTCGGTTTCGACGTGAGCAAGGACCGCGTGCTGTACCGCGAGAACGCCCAGGGCCGGATCGAGAACGTGTACAGCCTGAAAGTGATGAACAAGGACCAGCGTGACCACGTCTACGTACTGGACGCCACCGGCCTGCCGGACCTGAAGCTTGAAGGCCAGCGCGAAATCCGCGTGGACGCTGGTGACATTGTCAGCCTGCCGGTGCAGCTGTCGATCGCACCCGAGAAACTGCCATCGACCACCAACGAAATCACCTTCATCCTCAAGAGCGCCGATGACAGCGACGCCCAGGTTGAAGCCAAGAGCCGCTTCATCGGCCCACAGATCCGCTGAGAGAGATAACCCACAATGCCTGCCACCGCCGCCAGCCCCTGGTACAAGCACCTCTGGCCCTGGATCATCATCGGTATCCTCGCCACCTCGGTGTGCCTGAGCCTGACCATGGTCAGCATCGCCGTGCACAACCCGGACAACCTGGTGAACGACAACTACTACGAGGCTGGCAAAGGCATCAACCGCTCGCTGGACCGAGAACTGCTGGCGCAGACGCTGGGCCTGAAGGCCGGCGTGCACCTGGACGAGCTGACCGGCGAAGTGGATGTGCGCCTGGCCGGCAACAGCGACCCGCAGAGCCTGGAGCTGAACCTGATTTCGCCAACCCAGCCGGAGAAAGACCGCAAGGTGCTGCTGAGCCGGGTCGAGGCAGGGCGCTATGTGGGGCAGCTGGAGGACAAGGTTGACGGGCGGCGCTTCGTCGAGCTGCTGGGTAGCGAAGGTGGCCAGGTTTGGCGCTTGTTCGAGGAAGAAAAAGTGGAGCATGGTGTCACTTTGCAACTGGGTGACGAAGCCATTCAAGGCGCCGAGCACCTGTAGGAGCGGCCTTGTGTCGCGAAAGGGCTGCAGCGCAGCCCCAGCGATTCATGCACCGCTGCTGAAGTCCCGGGGCCGCTTCGCGGCCCTTTCGCGACACAAGGCCGCTCCTACAGGGATGCGCGCCAGCCGGCCGATTTGTGTAAGGCAATGATGTGATGACCCAGCCCACCCCCTGCTACCACTGCGCCCTGCCCGTCCCCTCCGGCAGCCGCTTCAACGCCGTGGTCCTCGGCCAGCCCCGGCAGTTCTGCTGTCCCGGCTGCCAGGCGGTGGCCGAGTCGATCGTCGCCGGTGGCCTGGAGCACTACTACCAGCACCGCAGCGACAACAGCGCCAACCCCGAGGCCCTGCCCAAGCAGCTACAGGACGAACTGGCCCTCTACGACCGCAGCGACGTTCAGCAAACCTTCGTTCGCCATGCTGGCGACCTGGCCGAAACCACCCTGCTGGTCGAAGGCATCAGCTGCGCCGCCTGCGGCTGGCTGATCGAAAAGCACCTGCGCAACCTGCCCGGCGTCGCCGAGGCGCGCCTGAACCTGTCCAACCACCGCCTGCTGCTGAACTGGCATGACCAGCAACTGCCGCTCTCGCGCCTGCTCGCCGAGCTGCGCCAGATCGGCTACGCCGCCCACCCCTATCAGCCCGACCAGGCCGCCGAGCAACTGGCCCGCGAGAACCGCAGCGCCCTGCGCCGCCTGGGCGTGGCCGGGCTGCTGTGGTTCCAGGCGATGATGGCAACCATGGCCACCTGGCCGGAATTCAACATCGACCTGTCGCCCGAACTGCACACCATCCTGCGCTGGGTGGCGCTGTTCCTCACCATACCCATCGTGTTCTACAGCTGCGCACCGTTCTTCAAGGGCGCGGCACGCGACCTGCGTACCCGCCACCTGACCATGGACGTTTCGGTGTCACTGGCCATTGGCCTGGCCTTCGGCGCCGGCATCTGGACAGCCATTACCGGCAGCGGCGAGCTGTATTTCGACACCGTGGGCATGTTCGCGCTGTTCCTGCTCACCGGCCGCTACCTGGAGCGCCGCGCCCGCGAACGCACCGCCGCGGCCACTGCGCAGCTGGTCAACCTGCTGCCGGCCTCGTGCCTGCGCCTGGACGCCGTCGGCCGCAGCGAGCGCATCCTGCTCAGCGAACTGCAGCGCGGTGACACGGTGCAGGTGCTGCCAGGCGCAGTAATCCCCGCCGACGGGCGCATCGTCGAAGGCCGCTCCAGCGTCGATGAATCGTTGCTGACCGGTGAATACCTGCCACAACCACGGCGGGTCGGCGAGCGGGTCACCGGCGGCACCCTGAACGTCGAAAGCACCCTGAACGTGGAAGTCGAAGCCCTCGGCCACGACTCGCGGTTGTCGGCCATCGTCCGCCTGCTGGAACGCGCCCAGACCGAAAAACCACGCCTGGCCGAAATCGCCGACCGGGCCTCGCAGTGGTTCCTGCTGTTCTCGCTGCTGGCCGCTGCGGCTATCGGCCTGTGGTGGTGGCACCTGGACCCGACGCGGGCGTTCTGGATCGTGCTGGCCATGCTGGTAGCGACCTGCCCTTGCGCGCTGTCCCTGGCTACGCCAACGGCGCTTACTGCGGCCACCGGCACCTTGCACAAGCTCGGCCTGCTGGTCACCCGTGGCCATGTGCTGGAAGGCCTGAACCAGATCGACACGGTGATTTTTGACAAGACCGGCACGCTGACCGAGGGCCGCCTGACCTTGCGCAGCATTCGCCCGCTCGGCAGCCTGCCCGCCGACCGCTGCCTGGCCCTGGCCGCAGCGCTGGAGAACCGCTCCGAACACCCCATCGCCCGTGCCTTCGGTCGCACCGCCACGCCTGCTGACGACGTGCAGACCGTGCCGGGCCTGGGCCTGGAGGGGCTGGTCGAAGGCCAGCGCCTGCGCATTGGCCAGGCCACCTTCGTCTGCGCCCTGAGCGGCGCGGAAATCCCCGGTGTGCCAGAGCCGCGCGGCCAGTGGCTGCTGCTGGGCGACCGTCAGGGGCCGCTGGCCTGGTTCGGCCTGGACGACCGCCTGCGCGACGATGCCCCTGCCCTGCTGGCGGCCTGCAAGGCCCGTGGCTGGCGCACGCTGCTGCTGTCGGGCGACAGCTCGCCGATGGTTGCCGAAGTGGCCGCGCAGCTGGGCATCGACCAGGCCATCGGCGGCCTGCGCCCGGACGATAAACTGGACCGGCTGAAGGCGCTGCAGGCGGCCGGGCGCAAGGTGCTGATGCTGGGTGACGGGGTCAACGACGTGCCGGTACTGGCCGCCGCCGACATCAGCATCGCCATGGGCAGCGCCACCGACCTGGCCAAGACCAGCGCCGACGCCGTGCTGCTGTCCAACCGCCTGCAGGCGCTGGTACAGGCCTTCGAGCTGGCCCGCCGCACCCGCCGCAACATCCTCGAGAACCTGCTCTGGGCGACCTTGTATAATGGCCTGATGTTACCGTTCGCCGCGCTTGGCTGGATCACCCCGGTGTGGGCAGCCATCGGCATGTCGGTCAGTTCACTGATCGTGGTACTCAACGCCCTGCGCCTGACCCGCCTGCCCCTGGCATCGGGCCTGCCAGCGAACGAAGCGCCCTTGCCCGGGAGGAAGTCGTCATGCCCGCACTCTATGTCATGATCCCCGCAGCCCTGCTGCTGGTCGGCGTGGCCGTGTACATCTTCTTCTGGGCGGTGGACAGCGGCCAGTACGACGACCTGGAAAGCCCTGCCCACAGCATCCTGTTCGACGACCAGGACCCGCGCCACCAGGCGGCGGTGAAGCCTGACGACAACCAGGCCGACACCGACAAGGAACCCCCACCCCGTGCCTGACCTGCTGCCCCTGCTGGGCTCGGCGTTGGTCCTCGGCCTGCTCGGCGGCGGCCACTGCCTGGGCATGTGCGGCGGCCTGATGGGTGCGCTGACCCTAGCCATACCACCCGAACAACGTGGCCGGCGCTTGCGCCTGCTGCTGGCGTACAACCTTGGGCGCATTCTCAGTTATGCCTGTGCCGGCCTGCTGCTGGGCCTGGCCGGCTGGGCCGTGGCCAGCAGCCCGGCGGCGCTGGCACTGCGGGTGGTGGCGGCGCTGCTGTTGATCGCCATGGGGTTGTACCTGGCCGGCTGGTGGAGCGGGCTGACCCGCATCGAGGCGCTGGGCCGGGGGCTGTGGCGGCATATCCAGCCGGTGGCGTCGCGCTTGCTGCCGGTGTCCAGCGTGCCTCGGGCGTTGTTGCTGGGGGCCTTGTGGGGGTGGTTGCCGTGCGGGTTGGTGTACAGCACCTTGCTGTGGGCGGCCAGCCAGGGCAATGCCGGGTACAGCGCGGCGCTGATGCTGGCGTTCGGCGTGGGGACCTGGCCGGTGTTGCTGGCTACCGGATTAGCCGCGGAGCGGGTAAACATTTTGTTGAAAAGACGCAGTGTGCGGGTGGCTGGCGGGGTGCTGGTGATGCTGTTTGGTATCTGGACCATGCCGGGGCCGCATCAGCATTGGTTGATGGGGCATTGATGGGGGCCGCTTTGCGACCCTTCGCGGGCATGCCCGCTCCCACAGGATCATGTGTACCCCCTGTGGGAGCGGGCAAGCCCGCGAAGGGCTGCAGAGCAGCCCCAATGCCCTTGATACAAATCAACACAGATTCCTACAGACGGCCATAGACTCCGGGGCACTGCTGCTCTTTCCGGGGACCGCCCTCATGCTCGACGACCTTCGTTGGGATACCGACCTGATCCGCCGTTACGACCTGGCCGGACCACGCTACACCTCTTACCCGACCGCCGTGCAACTGCACAGCGAAGTGGGCTCGTTCGACCTGCTCCACGCCCTGCGCGAAAGCCGTCGGGCCGCGCGCCCGCTGTCGCTGTACGTGCATGTGCCGTTCTGCGCCAACATCTGCTACTACTGCGCCTGCAACAAAGTCATCACCAAGGACCGCGGCCGCGCCGCGCCCTACCTGCAGCGCCTGGAGCAGGAAATCCAGCTGATCGCCTGCCACCTCGACCCTAAACAGCGTGTCGAGCAGCTGCATTTCGGCGGCGGCACGCCAACTTTCCTCAGCCATGTGGAACTGCGCCAGCTGATGGCCACCCTGCGCCAGCACTTCCACCTGCTGGACGACGACTCCGGCGACTACGGCATCGAGATCGACCCGCGCGAAGCCGACTGGTCGACCATGGGCCTGCTCCGCGAACTGGGCTTCAACCGCGTCAGCCTGGGCGTGCAGGACCTCGACCCGGCCGTGCAGCGCGCGGTAAACCGCCTGCAGAGCCTGGAGCAGACCCGCACCCTGATCGAAGCCGCGCGCACCCTGCAGTTCCGCTCGATCAACCTCGACCTGATCTACGGCCTACCCAAGCAAACCCCGGAAGGCTTTGCCCGCACCGTCGAAGAAGTGATCCGCCTGCAACCCGACCGCCTGTCGGTGTTCAACTACGCCCACCTGCCCGAGCGCTTCATGCCGCAACGGCGCATCGACAGCAATGACCTGCCCAGCGCGGCCGCCAAGCTAGAGATGCTGCACGCCACCATCGACCAGCTGACCGCCGCCGGCTACCGCTACATCGGCATGGACCACTTCGCCCTGCCCGACGACGAGCTGGCCATCGCCCAGGAAGAAGGCACCCTGCAGCGCAACTTCCAGGGTTACACCACCCATGGGCACTGCGACCTGATCGGCCTGGGCGTATCGGCCATCAGCCAGATCGGCGACCTGTACTGCCAGAACAGCAGCGACCTCAACACCTACCAGGACAGCCTGTCCAACGCCCAGCTGGCCACCCAGCGCGGCCTGCTGTGCAACCACGACGACCGCATCCGCCGGGCGGTGATCCAGCAACTGATCTGCCATTTCGAGCTGGATTTCGAGCCGATCGAACAGGCCTTCACCATCGATTTTCGCGGCTACTTCAACGACCTCTGGCCAGAACTGCTGACCTTGCAGCGCGACGGCCTGATCCGCCTGGACGACAAAGGCATCCGCATCCTGCCGGCCGGCCGCCTGCTGGCGCGCTCGGTGTGCATGGTGTTCGACGCCTACCTGGCGATGCACAACCGCCAGCGCTTCTCGCGGGTGATCTGAACCGAGTCGTTCAACCGCATGGACAAAGTTCCTTGCCAGGCACACCATGGGCACAGCGAAGGCCCCGGCGCACACCCGCCGGGGCCGGGCCAGCTCGCACCACAACAGCGCACGCTGGCCTACAACCTACGCCGTGAGTTACCCTTACGTCTTATGTGTGCTTTCCCACAAGGATCGAATGAAAATGTCCGAGCCAGTCAAACTGCGCCCACACAACCAGGCCCATTGCAAGGACTGCAGCCTGGCCCCCCTGTGCCTGCCTCTGTCGCTCAACCTGGAAGACATGGATGCACTGGATGAAATCGTCAAGCGTGGGCGGCCGTTGAAAAAAGGCGAGTTCCTGTTCCGCCAGGGCGACAATTTCGGCTCGGTCTACGCGGTACGTTCCGGCGCGCTGAAAACCTTCAGCCTCAGCGACAGCGGCGAAGAGCAGATCACCGGCTTCCACCTGCCCAGCGAGCTGGTCGGCCTGTCGGGCATGGACACCGAAGCCTACCCGGTGTCGGCACAGGCCCAGGAAACCACCTCGGTGTGCGAAATCCCGTTCGAGCGCCTCGACGAGCTGTCGGTGCAGCTGCCGCAGCTACGCCGCCAGCTGATGCGGGTAATGAGCCGGGAAATCCGCGACGACCAGCAGATGATGCTGCTGCTGTCGAAAAAGACCGCTGACGAGCGTATTGCCACCTTCCTGGTCAACCTGTCGGCGCGCTTCCGCGCCCGCGGCTATTCGGCCAACCAGTTCCGCCTGAGCATGTCGCGCAACGAAATCGGCAACTACCTGGGCCTGGCGGTGGAAACCGTGTCGCGGGTGTTCACCCGCTTCCAGCAGAATGGCCTGATCCGTGCCGAAGGCAAGGAAGTGCACATTCTCGACCCGATCCAGCTGTGCGCGCTGGCCGGTGGCGCAATGGAGGCCTGAGGCCGGCGTTTAGCGGGTATACTTGGGCATTCGTTTTCCCAGGATACCCGCAACAATGCACAGCGACGCCTTCGACCTCAAAGCCCTGATCCGCCCGGTAGTGGACTTCCCCAAACCGGGCGTGATCTTCCGCGATATCACCCCGCTGTTCCAGTCGCCACGCGGGCTGCGCTATGTGGCCGACCAGTTCATCGAGCGCTATGTCGAAGCCGAGTTCAGCCACATCGGCGCCATGGACGCGCGGGGCTTCCTGATCGGCTCGATCATCGCCCACCAGCTGAACAAGCCACTGATCCTGTTCCGCAAGCAGGGCAAGCTGCCGGCTGACGTGCTGAGCGAGGGTTACCAGACCGAGTACGGCGAAGCCTTCCTGGAAGTGCATGCCGACAGCCTGTGCGAAGGGGATTCGGTGTTGATCTTCGATGACTTGATTGCTACTGGCGGTACGCTGCTGGCAGCGGCCAACCTGGTGCGCCGGACCGGTGCGCAGGTGTTCGAGGCGGCGGCGATCATCGATCTGCCGGAGCTGGACGGGTCGCGCCGACTGCAGGCGGCCGGGGTACCGACTTTCTGCCTGACCGAGTTTTCTCTTAGCGAGTACTGAGTTGGGTTTTGGGGCTGCTTTGCAGCCCATCGCGACACAAGGCCGCTCCTACAGTATCCGAAAATTGCGCGGCCCCTGTAGGAGCGGCCTTGTGTCGCGATGGGCCGCAAAGCGGCCCCAACCATTCTGAATCAGAGCGAAATCGGCCGACGCCCCGCAAACGCATGGGCCAAGGTCCCACCATCCACCAGCTCCAGCTCGCCGCCCAGCGGCACGCCATGGGCAATCCGCGACGCCACCAGGCCCTTCTCGCTCAGCAACTGGGCAATGTAATGCGCCGTCGCCTCCCCTTCCACCGTCGGGTTGGTCGCCAGGATCACCTCGGTGAAGGTGCCCTGCTCCTCGATCCGCGCCATCAGCTGCGGAATCCCGATCGCCTCAGGCCCCAACCCGTCCAGCGGCGACAAGTGGCCCTTGAGCACGAAGTAGCGGCCACGGTAGCCGGTCTGCTCCACTGCATACACATCGGTCGGCCCTTCGACCACACACAACTGGGTATCGTCCCGGCGCGTGTCGGCGCATTGC
Source organism: Pseudomonas sp. UYEF17 (assembly GCF_040546125.1). Classification (NCBI taxonomy): domain Bacteria; kingdom Pseudomonadati; phylum Pseudomonadota; class Gammaproteobacteria; order Pseudomonadales; family Pseudomonadaceae; genus Pseudomonas; species Pseudomonas sp. UYEF17. The sequence goes on along the minus strand of NZ_JBEPNE010000004.1, from coordinate 60,058 downwards.
GGGCAAAGCTCCTGCTCGGTCAGGGTGCGGCACTGACGGCAATGCCCAACTCCCTCCATGGCCTGGGTCAAGGCCTGAGCCAGGCGCAGGCCGCCGCTGCGGTCACGCTCGAGCAGTTGCAGGGCCATGCGCTGGGCGGTTTTCTGGCCGACACCCGGGAGAATACGCAGGGCATCGATCAGTTGGCGGATGAGAGGGCTGAAGCTCATGGGAAAGGCCTGACAAATCAATAAGAGGCGGTTTATACCCAGCGGGGGCAGTGGCGTCAAATCAGCCATGCGCACATCGCAAGGCTTGCGCGGTCCCTGTAGGAGCGGCCTTGTGTCGCGATGGGGCGCGAAGCGGCCCCAGGTTATCAGCTTCACAGCATGGATTGTCGGGGCTGCTGCGCAGCCCTTTCGCGACACAAGGCCGCTCCTACAAAGACCGCGATGGCTGCAGGAACGCACAAAAAAACCGCCGCTGTCATCAGCGGCGGTTTTCAGTAACGCAAATGCCCTTAGAAAGGCATCTTGAAGCCCGGCGGCAGCTGCATGCCGGCGGTCATGCTGCCCATCTTGTCCTGGCTGTTCTGCTCGACCTTGCGCACGGCGTCGTTCAGCGCGGCGGCGATCAGGTCTTCCAGCACTTCCTTGTCGTCTTCATCAGTCGACATCAGGCTCTGGTCGATGCTGACACGCTTGACGTCGTGACGACCGGTCATCACCACGCTCACCAGGCCACCACCGGACTGGCCGGTGACTTCGGCGTTGGCCAGCTCTTCCTGCATCTTCTGCATCTTTTCCTGCATCTGCTGGGCCTGCTTCATCAGGCCGGCCATGCCACCTTTCATCATGGGGGTATACCTCGATTGGGTCATGTGATGCGGCCCGGCACCGGGCCGGCCGCATGGTTATCCGTTACTGGCCCTGATTAACCAGGGCTTCTACAGGCTCAATAGTATCCTGCCGCACCTTGGCGCCGAACAACTTGATCATCTGCTGGATCAACGGATCCTGCTCGATCGAGGTGACTGCGTCCTGCTGGCGCTCGGCGCGTTTGCGCGCCGCTGCCTGGGCCGGGGTTTCCTGCTCGGGCAGGATCAGCTCGATGCGCAGGTTCAGCGTGCGCCCCAGGTGCTGGTTGAGCGCTTCGTTAAGGCGCCGCTGCTGGGTGGCGTTGAACAGCGCACCCTGGCCAGGGTCCAGGTGCAGCAGCCAGTCGTCGCCATCGGCGGCAATCAACGTACAGTTTGCCGCGATGTTGCCTGTCATCCCGGATACAGGCAACTGTGGGAATAATTCCAGCCATTGCAGGGCCAGGCCGGTGGCCGGCTTGGCTGCGGGCAGCGGTTCGGCTGCCGGCTTGGGTGCTTCTTCCTGGACGTGTTCGGCCAGTTCGTCCAGGTAGCTGAAGCCGACCGGGTCGCTTTCGCCGCCGTAATAGTCTTCGTCCAACGGTGGTTCATCGTCGCGGTCCATGCCTACTGCGGCATAAGCGGACGGGTCGAAAGGTGGCTCGTCGTCGTGTGCCGGGGCGGCAGGTGCCGGCGTGGGTGCAGGGGGCGGAGCAGGAGCCGGCGCAGGCTCGGCCACTACCGGTGCGGGCGCTGGCGCGGGCTCTTCCCATGGCAGGTCAACCACCTCTGCCACGGGTTCTGGTACTGGCTCAGGTTCGCTGACCGGTGCAGGTTCAGCCGCCACCACAGGCTCGACAACTGGCTGTGGCGCTGGCTCGACCGGTGCGGGCGCCTGCACTTGTTGCGCGGCAACCGGTGCAACAGGCTCCACGACAGCAGCGGCCGGCGGCGCCACGGCAACCGCCGGCGCTGCCACCGGTGTTGCAGGATCAGCTGTGGCCTGGCTGATCCCCACTGGCTTTAGTACCGGCTTCGGCGCGTCGTCGGTGTCGGCCGGGCGGAACGCCAGCATGCGCAGCAGGACCATTTCGAAACCGCCGCGCGGGTCCGGCGCCAAGGGCAGGTCACGGCGGCCGATCAGGCCCATCTGGTAATAGAACTGCACGTCCTCCGCTGGCAATGCCGAGGCCAGCGCCAGCACCCGCTCACGGTCGCCCTGGCCGTTGTCCACCGCTTCCGGCAGCGCCTGGGCAATGGCCACGCGGTGCAGCACATTGAGCATCTCTGCCAGCACGCCAGCCCAGTCCGGCCCCTGCTCGGCCAGGTTGCGCACGGCCTCGAGCAAGGCCCGGGCATCGCCTTCGAGCAGCGCCTGCAGCACCCCGTAGACCTGGCCATGATCAAGGCTGCCGAGCATGGCCCGCACATCGGCGGCCAGCACCTTGCCTTCGCCAAAGGCGATGGCCTGGTCGGTCAGGCTCATGGCGTCGCGCATCGAACCATCGGCCGCGCGACCCAGCAGCCACAGGGCATCCGGCTCGAACGGCACGTTTTCGGCAGCCAGAACATGGCTGAGGTGCTCGACCACGCGCTCCGGGCTCATGTTCTTCAGCGAGAACTGCAGGCAGCGCGACAGGATGGTGGCCGGCAGCTTCTGCGGGTCGGTGGTGGCGAGGATGAACTTGACGTAGGGCGGCGGCTCTTCCAGCGTCTTGAGCAAGGCGTTGAACGAGTGGGTCGAGAGCATGTGCACTTCGTCGATCAGGTAGACCTTGAAGCGCCCACGGCTCGGGGCGTACTGCACGTTATCAAGCAGTTCGCGGGTGTCCTCGACCTTGGTGCGGCTGGCGGCGTCGATCTCGATCAGGTCGACGAAACGGCCTTCGTCGATCTCCCGGCACACCGAGCAGGTGCCGCAGGGCGTGGAGGTGATGCCGGTTTCGCAGTTCAGGCACTTGGCGATGATACGGGCGATGGTGGTCTTGCCCACACCCCGGGTACCGGTGAACAGGTAGGCATGGTGCAGGCGCTGGTTGTCCAAGGCATTGATCAAGGCCTTGAGCACATGGGTCTGGCCGACCATTTCGCGGAACGAGCGCGGACGCCATTTACGTGCAAGAACCTGATAACTCATCGAAAAACCATCGTAGCCTGATCGAGCGGAAGATCGCTAATGCTAGCGGAGCGGGGGCAAAATTGCACCCTGCGCAAGTCGTCTAAGCTTTGAAACTGGCGCGCCATCCAGGGAGGATTGCCTTTGCGAAGACTGCTGGCCCTGTTGCTGCTGTGGAGCACCTACAGCCAGGCTGAACAGCCCGTGTTGCGTTTTTCTGTCGCCGAGAGCTGGAGCATGCCGCTGGTGCGCATCGAAAGCGACCAGCCGGTGGACGGTTTGCTATACGACCTGATGCAGGCCTTGGCCAAGGAGGTGGGCGTACGCCCCGAATACCACGTCATGGCCCGCCTGCGCCTGCAGGAGGCGATGAACAGCGGTGATATAGATGTGCGCTGCTATGTCAGCACCCAGTGGTTCAATGATCGGCCGGGGGATTTTGTCTGGAGCATCCCGCTGCTGCACCAGCGAGACCTGCTGGTAGGACGCGCTGGCGACAGTACTCCGCTGCCCCCGGAGCAACTGCCTGCCCAGGCGATCGGCACAGTGCTTGGCTACACCTATTTGACCTTGCAACCGCTGCTCGACCAGGGCCGCCTGCACCGTGAGGACAGCCGCAGCCAGTTGCTGGTGCTGCAGAAGCTGCAAGCCGGGCGCTATCGGCATGCGGTAAGCAACCAGCTGTCGTTGCAGTGGTTCAACCAGGGGCTACCCGCAGAGCAGCAATTGCAGGCGCTGGCGGTGCTGGAGGACCAGGACCTGGGGTGCATGGTACGCAATGACCCGGCGATACCGACCCAAGGGCTGCTGCGGGCACTGGTGCGGATGAAGCAGTCGGGGGAGATCGAGCGAATTGTGCAGCGGTATGGGGGGATGGGCTATCCAACCCCTATGTCTGTGGCTCGCCCCTGAGCCACGCATAACTGATGAAAGACAAACCCGACCGAAGCTTGCACGCCCGCTGTGGGAGCGGGTTCACCCGCGAACACCGGCAAAGCCGGTGCCATCCATCGCGTCGCGTTCTTCGCGGGTAAACCCGCTCCCACAGGGTTAATTGATATCCCTGCTATCTCTACTTACTCCAAGGCCGACTTCACTGGCTTCTACGCTCAACTGCCAGTGCCACAGCATCCGCCTGCCCCCAGGCAATCTGCATGGCCCGCAACCCGTGCTCCAGCAACTGCCGCGTCTCCTCGTCCTGGATACGCTCCAGCGCCCGTCGGCTGTCGCTATAGGCAAACATCAGATAGTGGGTGACATTCATCAACGCGAACTCCATCGGCACGATGCCTTCGCTGATGGCGCGGGAAAGGGATTTACCTTGGGGAAGCTCGAAGATGTGGGGTGGATCGGGGACCAGTTTTTTCATGACAGCTCCGTGTTGGCTGTGTTGTCCCCTTCCGCTTCCACGCATTAGGGTGGCAACTGTACGCGGGGTGGAAGACCAGGTACACGGTAGACCCGGCAGGTACGAATACCTCCCGCGCACAGCCGCCATAAATGACAACTGTCCCGTGTACTGCCCAGGCTTCCACACCCGATCGCTGAACCGACAGCGACCGCAAAAGCCTAGTGGGCGGTGATTCCCGGGACAATCAGACGGGAGTCGACGGAGTGCGTAGGATATTTCGACACCTCCTACAGCAAAAGCGGGAAATTGCCCTGACCGTTGTAGGAAGCATCCTGAAAGCAGATCGCATTACTGCTACCGATTGCTCGTCTTGAGGAATGTAGCTCTCACACAGCCGCAACCAAACCCGCACTCAAGAACATCCCCACGCCAAACACAAAATGCGTGGCCAGGCTCTTCAAGCAGTTGCGCGCAGGCGTCGGCGTCCTCGACGCAAAGAACCCCGCGCCCATCGCCGGCTGCATGAAGCACAAAGGCGCCACGACCGTCACCACACCAACAACCAGCGCAGGCAACAATGTAGGTGCCAGCAACCAGCCCTCCCCCACGATCATGACCAGCAGCATCGCAAACAGCACGCCGATGGCGTAATGAATCCCCCATCCCAACGCCAGCTCATGCCGCACCGGTTCCGCCTTGGCAATCGCCTGGTGCCGCACACGCCCGTGCAGCAAATGCCCCGCCCAACGCCCGACCATGGCGAAGTTCAGCGTGGCGACACCCATCCGCCTCAGCAGCAGCCCCCACAAGTCCATCACCATCGTGGCACCGATACCAATCGGCAAGGCGGCGGAAAACATCGCAGTAAACGTCATTGAACAAGCCCTCGAAGATTGACGGTCATCACCATGCCGCGCAGCATAGAAGTTGAAGTCAACTTCAAGTCAAGGGCCCAAAATGGACATTGCCGACGTCGCCAAACGCACAGGCGTACCCGCCTCGACGCTGCGCTACTACGAGAAGAAAGGCCTGCTCAAGTCACTCGCCGGGCCTGGCCAGCGGCGGCAGTTCGCAGCCGATGTGGCAGACCGGCTGGCGCTGATCGCCCTGGGCCAGGCTGCGGGGTTTTCGCTGGATGAAGTGGGGGCGATGCTGGTGGACCTGCAGGTCGACCGGCAGATGCTGATCGCCAAGGCCGACGAACTGGATGCACGGATCAGGCGCTTGCAGGCGATGAGCAAGGGCTTGCGGCATGCGGCGCAGTGCCCTGAGGAAGATCACCTGGAATGCCCGAAATTCCAGCGGCTGATGAAGCTGTCGGCGGCGGGGCATGGGAAAAAACGGGGCAGTTCAACAGTTGCATTTAAGCGGCCAGGATAAAACCACCATTTGGACGCATCATCATCTGAATAGAGTAATGGCAATACGATATCAATGCGCCACTACTCAGTGTAGAGTTACGCGCCTCCGCGCCCAGCCGTGCGCCGAGAACAGTACTCACACTCAGGAAATGTTGCATGTCCACAATTCGAAATCTGACCGCTGCCGCACTGATAGCGCTGACCACTGGTTGTGCTACCGGCCTCAATTCGGCCCAAGAGTCGGAACTTGCCAGCTATCGCGCCAGAAACCTCGCGGTTCAAGAAAAAAACCCAGGGCTTGCTGCCGGCCTTGGCCTGCTTCCCGGCGGCGGTTCGTTCTACGGGCGCGCATATGGCTTTGGTGTGGTGAACCTGCTGTTCTGGCCGCTTTCCATTCTGTGGGACCCGGTGAGTGGGCATGACGCTGCAGAGATGATCAACTACCAAGCCACCAAAGCCCATGTTGCAACGCTGAAAAAGCACGACATGGACGAACTCGATGCCAAGCTGGAATCTGACTCGATCGACCTCAAACGCTACACGCTCGACAAACGCAGAATCGATGAGAAGTACAACCTGTAAAGGCATCTGCCGCACAGCGCAACGCTCGGCCTGAGGCCTGTACGTTCCCAACGATGCCGCGGCGGGCCTTTCAATAGTTGAAGCCATACACGATGTATGGCTTTCGTCTTGCTTTACCGGCATATCACTCAAGGATTATTCAAGTGACCTACTTCCGTGTGTTTCTAGTCTCGGTATTTATTGCCCTTTGCACAGGGTGCGCTTCGCCTGCTCAAATTTCCGGAATGTCCGTGGCATCCGACCAGACCGATGCGCAGTTTTATGATCAACGCCTGCATCGCAACATTCAGGTGACCGAAGTAAATGGCGGAGACGCCACCAACCCGCTCTGGACTTCGGAAATCGACGGCCCGGACTTTGGTGCTGCACTCAAACAATCACTTGCCAGTGCTGACCTGCTTGGCGAAGCACCTGCTGCCTACACCCTGCGCGCCAACCTGCTGCGGGTCGACCAACCCATTTTTGGCCTGGATTTCGAAGTTACCTGCGAGGCTGAATATACGTTGACCGAGTCTGCTTCAAACACCGTTATCTTCCGAGAGATCATTCGGACGCCCTTTACCGCTGGCGTTGGCGACTCCGTTATCGCGATCAAGCGCCTGCGCCTGGCCAATGAAGGTTCGGCACGCACAAATATCAGCACGCTGCTGAAGCGCCTCAAGGCGCTCAAACTTGAGGCCGGACAGGTTTCTCTAAAGTAAAGAATACCTGCTGAAACCGGGCTTTCGATGCGGGTAGGACAACAGCGCCTACTCCGCTGCATCGGCGCGGTCGCGGCAGGAATGGAAGTCAGATGGCACCTACCGGCGCCGGGCACATGCCTGCGTCTTGCAGCCCCCGAAGGATTGCTTCCTGGAAGGTGCCGAGCCTGTTGCCCGGAGATCGAACACCAGCACCTGCGCATCAGTAGCGTGGCTGAACGTGACCGCCTGGGTTTCCGTCAGCTTCAGTCCGTCGCCCTCCACAACAGTTTCTCCGTTCACCCGGAGCCTGCCTGCGACAACGTGGACATAGGCGTGTCGTCGCCCTGCGAGGGCCAGAGTATGCGACTCACCTTGTGAGAAGTTGCCCGCATAGATTTTCGTATCCTGAAGGATTTTCAGCGATCCGGCTTGCCCCGTTTTTGAGGCGATCAGCTGGAGCTTTCCATGCCGTTCTCCGACCGGAAAATGCTTCTGTTGGTATGAAGGCTTGGTGCGAGACGAATGGGGGGTCAGCCAGATTTGTAGCAGATGCACAGGCTGGGTAGCGGAAGCATTGAATTCGCTGTGCTCGATACCTGAGCCGGCACTGATGAGCTGAAAGTCGCCTGCGTGAATCCTGGTGCTGTTTGCCAGGGTGTCTCGATGGGCCAATGTTCCCTTGAGGACATAGGTCAGGATCTCCACATCACGATGGCCATGTTGACCGAAGCCTTTACCCTGTGAAATCCAATCTTCATTGATGACGCGCAGGTCCGAAAAACCACTCTCTTGCGGGTTTCTATAGCTTCCAAACGAGAAGGAATGCCGGGATTTCAGCCACGGCAAACGGGTCGCGCCCCGATCACCTGCCTTGCGGATCTCTTTCATGCTCACACCGAAATGCATTGCTTCAAAGAGGAGGCAGCTTAGAGGAGAGTTTGATCGAAGAAAAATATCAGAAACTGGTCTGAATCATCGCCTTGGTAGATTGAATAGACATTCGGTTACCCTGAGACGCTCGTTACTCATCAAAATCAATGATAGGTAACATCGACATTTGCATGTTTTCTATCAGCCAAATGAAATGGAGAATGGCGCCTGAACTCAAATCTGGAACTGTCTGATGCGCTTTCTGCCTTTTGCTGCTGCCTCCTTCACTATCACACTGCTGGCGGGGTGCGCATCCGCGCCTAACCAGCCGACAAAGGAGTTGCTGACCGCGAAATCTCCAGAAGCTTTTTCCGCCTGCGTCATGCAGAAGTTGCAAGAGAATCAGCAATCGCCAAACGTCACCCATACGAGCCGAAGCTATCGCGTGATACTGAGCAGCCCTGTTGCGGCGGACAATGTGATCGAGACGTTCAAAGGAGACACGGGCGGGAAAGTCTACGTTTATCAGCGAGGGCTCTTTTCTGAAAACCTCGTTCGTGTAGCTTCCCAATGCGCTTGAGGAGAGGGAGGCTCTCACCAGGCCGAAGGTGAACCTTACACGTCTGTAGGAGAATAGTTCCGTCATTGTGTGCCGCTGTCGCTTCACCGCTCATCAGTACCGCAGCTAGTGCAGCCGCTACCGCTCCTGCCTTCATGCAACCTTCTCTCCGCACTTAGCGGCTTAAAGCCATCATAATGGATGCTGCGTAAGGCCGGGATAACGTCGTTTTGCTGATACGGGAAAGGACGCCGCCCACGGTAGGCCAAGTGCTACTATGGGCACCTTCCAGATGCTAAGGGCTGCGTAGGGTATGGGATCGGATTTTGACGAAGGGAGTTTCAAGAAGGCACGTAGCTTCCTGATGGTGTTTTCCACCATGCTGCTTGTGCTGTGGTATTTCGAAGCAGAGATGAGCACCCTTTCGCTGCTAGGCAACTCCATCAAGTTCACCGCTAACACCCATAACCTCTGGTTTGTGCTGGCCGCAGCAAACCTCTATTTTTTCTGCCGTTACATCCAACATCTTCCTCCGGATTGGCGTAAGCCCGGTAAGAGCTTTGAGGAATTCTTCGACTCTACGCTTTGCAGGGTGACGAAGCTGGTTTACAGGAGGGAGCTTTACGCTCATGCCTGGGAACACTTCAGATCGGATCACTCTGTTGATGGTGTGACCACATTTAAGGTTAAGCCTAGCGGCTCACGGCATAAGGAAAGATACGAAGCTCACGGTTTCTTCCCGAGCCTACGCCCCGAGATGAAGGTCGATTTCAGTTTGCCCTATACGTGGATCGAAAAAGATCAGCTCCTCTCAAGCACGGGCTCTGGCACGGTTGTTACGCCCCACAGGGTAGTGGTTGACTATTCTCGGGTGAGTTCGTGCATTAAAGTCGTGTTCCTGGCTCCGTGGTTTACCGAGCACCTCTTCCCAATGTTCTACGCCCTGTGTGCCGTCGGGGTTGGATTCTGGAGCTGGCACACGGTAGATGTCTCCGCACCCGTAGCTTCGCAGCTACAGGCGTCCATGCAAGCCAGCCCCCGAGCGATCAAGTGTATCTCTGAGAGCATCCAAGCGAAACACTCGGTGCTATCGGTAGCATGTATTCCAGCCCCTACTGTGACACCTGAACGTTTGATGCCCAGCAATCTTTAAACCGGAGGAAATAAATGTCCACCGCATGGAATCTTAAAGAACTGAGAGATGGTGTGATAAGGGCTGAACTGCACGACACCAAAGACACTATCGAAATCATAAATTCCATTGGGCGCTCATGTGAAATTTTTGATTATCACAAATGCCTTGCTCGTGACGCGTTCCAAGTGTTCGACGTGAAAAACGACCCTCATGGAATTGAGTTCGCTAGACAGCTTTTTGACTCGAACGAAAACCAAGAAGCTCTTCATCAGGCAAAACTCGAAAGCGAAGCCAATCTTATTGCCTGCATCAGCACCACTCGAAACTCATATGACAGCTTTGGTCAACTAGTTAACATTCTCGCGGTAGCCACACCCCTCAAGGGTAACTTCTACGTTCATGACGTAGCGAGAGCACTCCCAACTGGACAGCTAAAAACCGAACTGAGCGCGGCTGTATCATCGAATTGGTTCAAATATGCGAACGCATTCATGAATACAGTGAAGCATCGGCAATTGATCACCCACAACGCCTCCATTTCATTTGTAAATAAAAATCGAGGAGGGAAGGTTCGCAGCTTTCACCACAAAGGTAAGCCCTATCAAGAGTACTGGGCTCGCGAGGTGCTAGAGGGAACCATAGAGCTTCAAAATGCTCTAGTCCTTTGCGGCAGGGCACTCAATGAGGCTTTTCTCACAAACCCAACAGGTTAGCCAGCGAGAGCACCTTTGTCGCCTCGACCCAATGGATGCAGATTAATTACTCAACGAGACCCTCTCCATAATAGTATAAGTACCCAACAATGCTCGCATTCAATATAAGCCAGGAATGCGAGCACCAGCTAAATCACTCGTACAACGAGATAGCCCCTTTCAACTGCTCTGCAAACCCGTAAATATCATCAACAGTTGTAATTGGATGGCGCGTCTCATTCTTCTCAGCATCGAAGATACCTATGTACTTTTGACTGCGATTAAAGTGAAGGCGACAAATCGGCTTACGATTATTATCGTCCAACAGAATTCCAAAGTAGCTTTGGGTATCCCTATGCACTATTCGCTTCGCATCCACCACAGCCCTAACAATTGCCTTAACAATATGGAAACCTTCCAACTCTTCTAGCGTTGTCTGGACACGATCATCATTTGCCTCATCAGCAGGCTCTGCTGCCGGAGCTGCTTGAACTGCAGTCATTGCATAAGATGGCTCTACAGCCCCGCTCATTGCCGACTTCAGCCGATCATTCACTTGATCCCCAAGGAATTGGATGGCCGCTTTCCGGGTCAAGGTTGTGAACTGCTCCCGAACCTTCTGAGTGATGATCCCGTCGTATACACGAGCGGCGAAGAATTTAACGAAGTCATCGTTTGGCTGACTGAACTGCGTGGCCATTTCCTTCTTGATCTGCCCTACGTACTTCAGCTCACCAGCGGCACTGATGATTGAATCGACGTCAAATGCAGACTTGGTCAGCTTCTGAAGCTCAGGAAGCGCGTGTTCATCCAGATCCAGAAGATCCAGTTCGAGGAATGGCTTCTCGTCCATCTTGTTAGGGGCATCAAGGTCGGTGAAGAAGCGATACACCTGACCGTTGGTGAGGATCGAGATGCGGGCACTGGTGACGTGGAAATAGCGGAAGAGCTGGCTTGCGTGGTTTATATGCAGCGGCTCACCGATCTTCTTGCACTCGATCAGAATCTGGATCTCGCCATTCTTCCGGATGGCGTAATCGATCTTCTCGCCCTTCTTGGTTCCAATGTCACAGACGTACTCTGGCGTTACCTCAGAGGGGTCGAAGACATCGTAGCCTAGGACAGAGTTGATGAAGGGCATGACAAAGGCAATCTTGGTCGCCTCTTCCGTCTGGATAGCCGGACCCTGCTGGCGGATCTTGGCGGATAACGCGTTCAGTCGCTCTACGAATTCCATGTCTCGCTCCTCGCTCAGATGCCACATCCTATTAGCAGTGCTACCGTACTGGCAATTACAAATCATAGCGAGCGAAGGGGGGAGGAACGCCATATAAGCGGATGACAGGGCGGCGCCGAGATTGACGTAACCAGAGAGGGGATTGGAGCGGCGAGATGACGAAGCTAGAATGCTCAGCACTGTGCACCACTTAGGTGTACCTACGGTCCTGGTCCACTTCGAGATTTTGAGCGAGAAAAGCCCTTTAGAATTAAGGACTTAGGAAATGGAGGCGGCCCCACCAGCCACACCCCGGCACTCGATGTTCCCGCTATGGCTGCTCCCTTCCGGGCCTGACCAGGTTAACGGGTAATCAATGCGGGGGGACCGATGGGGCCACCACTACAAGGCTCGCTGAACAGCGAGTGGCGCCATTGTACCGGTCTTGGGGGCAGATACAACCTCTGGAGCAGAAAAAGTCATCATTTCTCAATGACTTGTCCGGGCCGGGGTGGCCTGGAACTGCCAATTCGCGGGTGAACCCGCTCCTACAGGGTTAGCGCTGGCAGCAAGACCAGCGCAGGACCTGTGGGAGCGGGCGTGTCGAGGCGTCGAACCGCCGCGAAGCAGGCGCCGCGGTGGATGGCACGGGCTTCGCCCGTGTTCGCGGGCATGCCCGCTCCCACAAGGACCGTGCAAGCAGCAAGATCTGCCATTGGCCTGCTAGACAGCGATGCCCTGCTCGCCCAGGAAGGTGACGAAAGCATCTTCATCAAGCACCTTCACCCCCAACTCACTGGCCTTGGCCAGCTTGGACCCCGCCCCCGGCCCCGCCACCACGCAGTGGGTCTTGCCGGAAACCGAACCCGCCACCTTGGCCCCCAGGCTTTCCAGCTTTTCCTTGGCGATATCACGGCTCATGCGCTCCAGGGTGCCGGTCAGCACCCAGGTCTGGCCGGCCAGCGGCAAGCCTTCGGCGACTTTCTTCTCGCTGCTCCAGTGCATGCCGAACGCCAGCAACTGTGCCTCGATGTCCCGGGCCAGTTTCTGGTTGGCTTCATCCTTGAAGAACTCGCGCACGGCTTCGGCCTGCTTGGCCGCCAGGGCCTGGCGCAGGTCGATGCCGTCGGCGGCGATGATCTTGTCCAGGCTGTCGAGCTTGGCCACCAGCTTCTCGGCACCGGTCGGGCCAACCGAGGCGATATCGAGCTTGGCGATCATGCCGGCCAGGGTGGTGCTGGCGGCGAATTCGGCAGCCAGCTCGCCTTCGTCCTGCAGTTGCATGCCGCTGTCGAGCAACTGCTTGATGACCTTGCGGTTGTGCTCGTCCTCGAAGAAGTTGTGGATCTCGTACGCCACCTCCAGGCCGATGTCCGGCAGGTAGGTGAGCACTTGCGGCAGCGCTTGCTGCACGCGCGCCAGGCTGCCCAGCGAGCGGGCCAGCACCTTGGCGGTCTCCTCGCCTACGTCCGGGATGCCCAGGGCGTAGATGAAGCGCGCGAGGCCCGGGCGCTTGCTGGCTTCGATGGCATCCAGCAGCTTCTTGCTGGACACTTCGGCAAAACCTTCCAGGCCGACGATCTGGTCGAATTCCAGCTTGTACAGGTCGGCCGGCGAGCCGATCAGGCCTTCGTCCACCAGCTGCTCGACGCTCTTCTCGCCCAGGCCGTCGATGTCCATGGCACGGCGTGACACGTAGTGGATGATCGCCTGCTTGAGCTGGGCGCCACAGGCCAGGCGACCGACGCAGCGGTACACCGCGCCCTCGCTGGTGGTTTCCTTGCCCTTGCTACGCTTGACCAGCTGGGTACGCTCGACCTGCGAGCCGCATACCGGGCATTCGCTAGGCACCTGCACCGGGCGCGCATCTTCCGGGCGGCGCTCCAGCACCACCTGCATCACCTGCGGAATCACGTCACCGGCGCGGCGGATGATCACCGTGTCGCCAATGCGCAGGCCCAGGCGGGCGATTTCGTCCATGTTGTGCAGGGTGGCGTTGGACACGGTCACACCGGCGACCTTGACCGGCTTCAGGCGTGCCACGGGCGTTACCGCACCGGTGCGGCCGACCTGGAACTCGACATCCAGCACCTCGGTCAGCTCTTCCATGGCCGGGAACTTGTGGGCAATCGCCCAGCGCGGCTCGCGGGCGCGGAAGCCCAGTTCGCGCTGGGCGGCCAGGCTGTTGACCTTGAACACCACGCCGTCGATTTCGTAGGGCAGGCTGTTGCGTCGCTCGCCGATGTCGCGGTAGTAGGCCAGGCATTCTTCGATGCCAGCGGCATGCTTGAGTTCGCGGCTGATCGGCAGGCCCCAGGCCTTGAGCTGCTCGAGGATGCCGATGTGGCTGTCGCCGATGCTCGCGGAGACCTGGCCGACGCCATAGCAGCAGAACTCCAGCGGGCGGCTGGCGGTGATTTTCGAGTCCAGCTGACGCAGGCTGCCAGCGGCGGCGTTGCGCGGGTTGGCGAAGGTCTTGCCACCGGCTTCGGCCTGGGCGGCGTTGAGCCGGTCGAAACCGGCCTTGCTCATGTACACCTCGCCGCGCACCTCCAGTACCGCCGGCCACCCCTCGCCTTGCAGCTTGAGCGGGATGTTGCGCACGGTACGCACGTTGGCACTGATGTCTTCGCCAGTGGTGCCGTCGCCACGGGTGGCGCCCTGCACCAACTGGCCGTCGCGGTACAACAAGCTTACGGCCAGGCCGTCGAGCTTGGGCTCGCAGCTGTAGTCGACCGCACCGGGCTGATCGAGGCCGTCTACCACGCGGCGGCCGAACTCACGCAGGTCGGCTTCTTCGAAGGCGTTGCCCAGGCTGAGCATGGGCACTTCGTGGCGTACCTGGCTGAACGCGGCCAGGGCTTCACCACCCACGCGCTGGGTGGGCGAGTCGGGGGTTACCAGGTGCGGGTGTTCGGCTTCAAGCGCCTTGAGCTCGTTGAACAGGCGGTCGTATTCGGCATCGGGCACGCTTGGCTCATCGAGCACGTAGTAGCGGTAGTTGTGCTGGTCGAGCTCGGCACGCAGTTCGTGGATACGGGTTTCGGCGGTCATGGGATTTGTCTTCTCTTGCAAAGCAAAAGAGCAGCCTGGGGGTGGGTGCCGGGGGCTTGAGTATTTATCGCCTGTGCCGGCCTCTTCGCGGGTAAACCCGCTCCCACAGGGACATCACAGCCCTTGAGGTTTGTGGTGTCCCTGTGGGAGCGGGTTTACCCGCGAAGAGGCCGGCACAGGCGATAACAACACCCGAACCGACCAGCACGCCCTCAGGCTGCTCTTTCGTCTGGATCTGTCAGCGCTTCTGGGTCAGCGCACGGCGCTCGAACTCGACGATGCGCTGGCGGTAGTGCTCGATGGTCTGGGCGGTCAGCACGCTGCGCTGGTCGTCCTTGAGCTCACCGTTCAGTTCGTGCGCCAGCTTGCGCGCCGCAGCCACCATCACGTCGAAGGCCTGCTTCGGATGACGCGGGCCCGGCAGGCCGAGGAAGAAGCTCACCGCGCGGGTGCTGAAGTGGTCGATGTCGTCCAGGTCGAACACGCCGGGCTTGACGGCGTTGGCCATGGAGAACAGCACCTCGCCGTGACCGGCCATGCTCTCGTGACGGTGGAAGATGTCCATTTCGCCGAAGCGCAGGCCGCTTTCCAGAATGTTCTGCAGCAGCGCCGGGCCCTTGAAGCCACCCTCGTCGCGGGAGATGACGCTGATCACCAGCACTTCCTCGGCCGGCGGCAGCTCCTTGACGCTGTTGCTGGCAGGCGCCGCACCGTTGCTACGGGTGTTTTCCGCGGCAAAGTCGTCATCGCTGTCGGCAAACAGGTCGGGCTCGCGTGGCTCGGCGCTCAGGTTCAGGTCGCCCTGCTGTGCATCCGCAGCAGCGGTGGCGCGCTTGCCGCGCTTGGCAGCCTTGGCCGGCTTGGGCTCGCGCTCGCGATCACGCGCAGAAGCACTGAGCGACGGCAGGTCGCTTTCGTCCAGCTCAGGCTCCTTGTGGGTATCCAGCACCCGCGAAGGGCCAAGCACTTCGGCATTGCCCTCTTCGTCCGGCAGGTTGGAATAACTGCGATCCAGACGGAATTTCAACTTGCCTTTCCCGCCGCGCATGCGGCGCCAGCCGTCGAAAAGAATCCCGGCAATGACAATGATGCCGATGACGATCAGCCACTCGCGCAGACCGATTTCCATGTAATCCCGTGCCTCTATAAAAATATGCTTGAAAACAAAGGGTTCAAAGCCCTTTAACACGTGGCGCCAACTCTATGTTCTGACAGGCGTTTTACCCACGCAAAAAACGAGTGACATTAAGCTAGCACGACCAAAGACAACTTTACACCGTCTGTCGCACATGGCGGGGGCATTTCGCTACGGAATATGCCCTTATCGTCGAGCATCAGGCATCGACCATGGCCATGGCCTCCTCCACATCGACGGCAACCAGCCGTGAACAGCCCGGTTCATGCATGGTCACCCCCATCAATTGATCCGCCATCTCCATGGCAATCTTGTTATGGGTGATGTAGATGAACTGCACGCTTTCACTCATTTCCTTGACCAGACGGGCGTAGCGCCCGACGTTGGCATCGTCCAGCGGCGCGTCGACTTCGTCGAGCATGCAGAACGGTGCGGGGTTCAACTTGAAGATGGCAAACACCAGCGCCAATGCGGTCAGTGCCTTCTCGCCGCCGGACAGCAGATGGATGGTGCTGTTCTTCTTGCCCGGTGGCCGCGCCATGATCGTTACCCCTGTATCGAGTAGATCTTCGCCCGTCAGTTCCAGATAAGCGCTGCCACCACCGAAAACTTTTGGGAAAAGTGCCTGTAATCCGGCATTTATCTGATCAAAGGTATCCTTGAAGCGGTTGCGGGTTTCCTTGTCGATCTTGCGAATGACGTTTTCCAGGGTCTCCAGGGCTTCGACCAGGTCGGCGTCCTGGGCGTCCAGGTAGCGCTTGCGCTCGGACTGCTGCTCGTACTCTTCGATGGCCGCCAGGTTGATCGCCCCCAGGCGCTGGATACGCGCCTCGAGCTGCTCCAGCTCCTGTTCGGTGCCCTGCTCGCTGGCCTCGGCCTCCAGGGTGGCGAGCACGCCTTGCAGGTCGTAGCCATCGGCCAGCAACTGCTCCTGCAAGGTCTTGCGCCGCACATCCAGGCCCTGGCACTCCAGGCGCAGCTGCTCCAGCTGGCCACGCAGCAACTGGGCCTGCTGCTCGGCCTGGGTACGACGCTTTTCGGCGTCACGCAGTTCGCGGTCGGCTTCGTCCATGTGCAGGCGGGCCTGGCGCATTTCCTCGTCGACGCTCATGCGCCGTTCCAGCAGCTCTTCCAGCTTCAGGCGCAGTTCTTCCTGTGGGGCCTCGCCCTCTTCCAGGTTCAGGCTCAGTTGCTCCTGGCGCTCGGTCAGGCGCGCGGCCTGCTGCTCCAGGCGCTCCAGGGCCTGGCGGGTGGAATCATGCTGCGCACGCAGCGAGCCCAGGCGCACAGCCAGCTGGTGAGCGTGATCCTTGTGCTGGCGGGCCTCCTGGCGCACGCGATCGAGGCTTTCGCGCAGGGTGTCGCGGCGGGCCATCAACTGCTCGCGCTGCTCGGTGTCCTGGGCCATCAGCTCCAGGGCCTCCTGCAGCAGCAGGCGGGCTTCGCCCAGCTGCTCATGCTCCAGGGCGCGCTGTTCTTCCAGCTCGGTCAGCTCTTCCTGCAGGCGCCGGCGGCGCAGCTCGACCTGCTCGGCACGTGCGCGGCCAGCCGACAGGTTGGCCTTCAGCTCGCCATGCAGGCGGTTTTCTTCCTGGGTGCGACGGCGCAGTTGTTCACGCTGTTCTTCAAGGTCCAGCTGCTGCTCGCGCAGGGCCTGCAGTTGCTGTTCCAACTGCTCCAGCGCCGCTTCCTGCTCCAGTTGCTCCTGGCCCAGGCGCTCGATCTCCTGGCCGCGTGCCAGCACGCCGCCTTCGGCGTCGCCGCCACGGCGCACCCGCAGGAAGTGTCGGCCAACCCAGTAGCCATCGCGGCTGACCAGGCTCTGGCCTTCGCCGAGCGACGCGCGCTGCGCCAGCGCCTGGGCAAGGTCCTCCACGGGCTTGACCTGGCCCAGCCAGGGCGCCAGGTCGACACGGCCTTCGACCTTTTCCAGCAGGCTGCCGGGCAGCGACGAGCCGGTACCGCTCGCCAGCAGCAAGCGCAACTCACCCTGCTCCAGGCCGGCAAAATCCAGGTTAGTGAAGTCGTCCACCAGCACAGCCTGCAGGTCGGCGCCAAGCACGGTTTCTACCGCAAGCTCCCAGCCCGGCTCAACCCGCAACCCTTCAGCCAGCCGCGGCTGTTGCTCCAGGCCTTGGCCCTGCAGCCAGTGCGCAGCACCTGCACCCGGCTCCAGGGCGGCCTGCTGCAAGGCTTCGAGCGAGGCCAGGCGGCCGCCCAGGCGTTGCAGGTCGCCCTGCGCCTGCTGTTGGGCCTGGGTGGCCTGCTGCAGTTGCTCACGCGCACCTTCCAGGCGCTCGACCACCTGCTCTTCCGACAACTGCAACTCTTCCAGCAACATTTCGCTGCTGGCCAGCTGCTCGGCCAGTTCGAGCATGGCCGCATCCTGTGGGTCGCTGCCCAGCAGCTCACGCTCCTCGCCCAGCTTGCGCTGGCGCTCGGCCTGGCGTTCCAGGCTGGCCTCCAGCTGTTGCAGGCGCGCCTGCTGCACTTCGGCCTGGCGGCGCGGCTCGGCGGAACGGCTGTTGAAGCTGTCCCACTGTTCCTGCCAGCCGTGCATGCCCAGCTCGGCCTCTTCAAGGGCGGCAGTGGCTTCTTCGGCAGCGGCCAGGGTCATTTCCTGCTCAGGTTCGAGCATGGCCAGCTCTTCGCCCAAGGTAGCCAGCAGGGTACGGTCGTGGCCCAGGTGCGACTCGGTTTCCAGGCGCGTGCGCTCGGCTTCCTTGAAGTCATCCTGCAACTGGCGCAGGCGCTGCTGGCCGTGCTGGATGCTCTGCTCGACCCGGGCGATGTCACCGGCCACCGAGTAGAAACGGCCCTGCACCTGGTTGAAGCGTTCGGACAATTCGTGATGGCCATCGCGCAGGCGCTCGATGCTGGCATCGGCATTGCGCTGCTCGGCCACCAGCGCCTCATGGGACACATCCTGGTCGCCGATCACCGCCTCGCGCTGGCGCACCCGTTCGTCCAGGTCGCGCCAGCGCAAGGCCGACAGGCGTGCCTTCAGCTGGCGTTCCTGGGCCTTGTATTCGCGGTACTTCTCGGCCGCCTGGGCCTGGCGGTGCAGGCGCTCCAGCTGGCGCTCCAGCTCTTCGCGCAGGTCGGTCAGGCGCGCCAGGTTTTCCTGGGTGCGGCGGATGCGGCTCTCGGTTTCACGGCGGCGTTCCTTGTACTTGGAAATGCCGGCGGCTTCCTCGATGAAGTTGCGCAGCTCCTCGGGCTTGGCCTCGATCAGTTTGGAGATCATGCCCTGTTCGATGATCGAGTAGCTGCGCGGCCCCAGGCCGGTACCGAGGAAGATGTCGGTGATATCGCGCCGGCGGCACTTGGTGCCGTTGAGGTAGTAGCTGTTCTGCCCGTCGCGGGTGACCTTGCGGCGGATCGAGATCTCGGCGTAGGCGGCATATTCGCCGACCAGGGTGGTTTCGCTGTTGTCGAACACCAGCTCGATGCTGGCCTGGCTGACCGGTTTGCGGCCACTGGAGCCATTGAAGATGACATCGGTCATCGACTCGCCGCGCAGGTTCTTCGCCGAACTCTCGCCCATCACCCAGCGCACGGCATCGATGATGTTGGACTTGCCACAGCCGTTGGGGCCGACCACGGCCGCCATGTTGCTGGGGAAGTTGACCGTGGTCGGGTCGACGAACGACTTGAACCCGGCCAGGCGAATGCACTTCAGGCGCATCGGTCAGCCTCGGGCCAACGCCGCCAGCACCAGTTCACAGCTGCGCTGGCCATAGGCGGTGAGCACCTCGCGGATGCGCGGCAGGTCACGGGCGATCACGGCGTCGAGCAGGCGGGCGAACAGGTCCAGGTAATCGATCATGTTGGCCTGGCGCTGGTCCAGCGACAGGTAGTAGGCACGGCTCATCGCCGGCTGCAGGTTTTCCACGGTTTCCTGCAGGAACGGGTTGTCGGCGAACGGATAGGCCGCCCGCATGACCGCGAAGCTGTCGGCGACGAAGGCCTTGATGTCCAGCTGGTCATGGGCCCGCTGCAGGCGCTGCTGGATCTCCAGGAACGGGCGCAGGTCGGCATCGGTGCGCCATTTTTGCGCAACCGCGTTACCCAGCAGGATGTAGAACTCGCCCATCAGTGCGCACAGGCTGCGCACACTGCGCTCGTCGAGCTCGGTCACATGGGCACCCCGGCGCGGCAGGATCGCCACCAGGTGGCGGCGTTCGAGGATCAGCAGCGCCTCGCGCACCGAGCCGCGGCTGACGTTGAGTGCCTGGGTGACCTTCTGCTCCTGGATACGCTCGCCTGGCGCCAGCTCGCCGCGGATGATGCGTTCGGCCAGGTAATCGGCAATCTGCTCGGAGAGGCTGTCCGGGGCCTTGAACGTCATGGTTTTCCTTCAAAATCATTGAACTGGGCACAAGGAGCGGATTGTAGCGTACTTGGCCGGTAATCGCGCAGAGGCGCCTGGCGGTTTATTTGACCTGCAAGGCATCCAGGCGCCCGGCGCGATCTATGCTTGGAATATGGGCAATGTGTGCGGCCGGGCTTGGACATGAGCAATTTCTTGACCTTTGAGTCAGAAAAATATTGACCAGCTGGACAGCTCTTGCTTAGAGTCCGCCCAACAACAATAAAACCATTGCGAGGCCATCCCCGTGATCCAGTTTCTCGTCAACCAGGAGCTGCGTAGTGAGCATGCCCTGGACCCGAACATGACGGTGCTGCAGTACCTGCGCGAGCACCTGGGCAAACCTGGCACCAAGGAGGGCTGCGCCAGTGGTGACTGCGGCGCCTGCACCGTGGTGGTCGGCGAACTGACCCAGGACGACCAGGGCAACGACAGCCTGCGCTACCGCAGCCTCAACTCGTGCCTGACCTTCGTTTCGTCGCTGCACGGCAAGCAACTGATCAGCGTCGAAGGCCTCAAGCACCAGGGCCACCTGCACAGCGTGCAACAGGCCATGGCCGATTGCCATGGCTCGCAGTGCGGCTTCTGCACCCCCGGCTTCGTCATGTCGCTGTTCGCCCTGCAGAAGAACAGCAGCGGCCCCGACCTGCACCAGGCCCAGGAAGCCCTGGCCGGCAACCTGTGTCGCTGCACCGGCTACCGGCCGATCCTCGACGCCGCCGAGCAGAGCTGCCGCCAGCCCTGCCGCGACCAGTTCGATGCCCAGCAGGCACAGACCATCAGCCGCCTCAAGGCCATTGCGCCAACCCAGACCGGCGAGCTGAACAGCGGCGACAAGCGCTGCCTGGTGCCACTGACCGTGGCCGACCTGGCCGACCTGTACAGCTCGCACCCCGAGGCGCGGCTGCTGGCCGGCGGCACCGACCTGGCCCTGGAAGTCACCCAGTTCCACAAGACCTTGCCGGTGATGATCTACGTCGGCCATGTGGCCGAGCTCAAGCGCATCGAGAAAACCGCCAGCCACCTGGAAATCGGCGCCGCCACCCCGCTCACCGACTGCTACGGCGCACTGAACGAGGAATACCCGGACTTCGGCGCCCTGCTGCACCGCTTCGCTTCGCTGCAGATCCGCAACCAGGGCACCCTGGGCGGCAATATCGGCAACGCTTCGCCAATCGGCGACTCGCCACCCCTGCTGATTGCCCTGGATGCGCAGATCGTCCTGCGCCAGGGCGAGCGCCAACGGGTGATGCCACTGGAAGACTACTTCATCGACTACCGCATCACTGCCCGCCAGGACAGCGAGTTCATCGAGAAGATCATCGTGCCGCGCGCCACCAGCGACTGGGCGTTCCGCGCCTATAAAGTGTCCAAGCGCCTGGACGATGACATTTCCGCCGTGTGCGGCGCCTTCAACCTGAGCATCGAAGACGGCGTGGTCAGCGGTGTGCGCATCGCCTTCGGCGGCATGGCGGCGATCCCCAAACGGGCCCGCGCCTGCGAAGCGGCGTTGCGCGGCAAGCCATGGAACCAGGCCGCCATCGAGCGCGCCTGCCAGGCCCTGGCGGAAGACTTCACCCCGCTCAGCGACTTCCGCGCCAGCAAGGAATACCGCCTGCTGACCGCGCAGAACCTGCTGCGCAAGTACTTCATCGAACAGCAAACGCCGTACATCGAAACCCGGGTGACCGCTTATGTCTAACCATCACGTAGCCAAGAGCCAGGCCGAGATGGCCGAACTGTTCAGCCAGGACCTGACCACCGGGGTCGGCCGCAGCGTCAAGCACGACAGCGCCGACAAGCATGTGTCCGGCGAGGCGGTGTACATCGACGACCGCCTGGAATTCCCCAACCAGCTGCACGTCTATGCACGCACCGCAGACCGCGCCCACGCGCGCATCCTGCGCATCGACACCACGCCGTGCTATGCCTTCGAGGGCGTGCGCATCGCCATCACCCACGAAGACATCCCCGGCCTCAAGGACATCGGCCCGGTGGTAGCCGGCGACCCGCTGCTGGCCATCGACAAGGTCGAGTTCTTCGGCCAGCCGGTGCTCGCCGTGGCCGCCCGCGACCTCGATACCGCACGCCGTGCGGCCATGGCCGCCATCGTCGAGTATGAAGACCTGGAGCCGGTGCTGGATGTGGTCGAAGCATTGCGCAAGAAGCACTTCGTGCTCGACAGCCACACCCACCAGCGTGGCGATTCCGCTGCTGCCCTGGCCAGTGCCCCGCACCGCATCCAGGGCACCCTGCACATCGGTGGCCAGGAGCACTTCTACCTGGAAACGCAGGTTTCCTCGGTGATGCCCACCGAAGATGGCGGCATGATCGTCTACTGCTCCACGCAAAACCCCACCGAAGTGCAAAAGCTGGTCGCCGAAGTACTCGACGTGCCAATGAACAAGGTGGTGCTGGACATGCGCCGCATGGGTGGCGGTTTTGGCGGCAAGGAAACCCAGGCCGCCAGCCCGGCGTGCCTGTGCGCCGTGGTCGCGCGCCTGACCGGCCAGCCGACCAAGATGCGCCTGCCACGGGTCGAAGACATGACCATGACCGGCAAGCGCCACCCGTTCTACGTCGAGTACGACGTGGGCTTCGACGACGACGGGCGCCTGCACGGCATCAACTTCGACCTGGCCGGCAACTGCGGCTACTCGCCCGACCTGTCCGGTTCGATCGTCGACCGCGCCATGTTCCACTCCGACAACGCCTACTACCTGGGCGATGCCACCGTGCACGGCCACCGCTGCAAGACCAACACCGCCTCCAACACCGCCTACCGCGGCTTCGGCGGCCCGCAGGGGATGGTCGCCATCGAGCAGGTGATGGACCACATCGCCCGCCACTTGGGCCGCGACCCGCTGGCGGTGCGCAAGGCCAACTACTACGGCAAGACCGAGCGCAACGTCACCCACTACTACCAGACCGTCGAGCACAACATGCTCGAAGAGATGACCGCCGAACTGGAAGCCAGCAGTGACTATGCCGAGCGCCGCGAGTCGATCCGCCGCTTCAACGCCAATAGCCCGATCCTGAAGAAGGGCCTGGCGCTGACCCCGGTCAAGTTCGGTATCTCGTTCACCGCCACCTTCCTCAACCAGGCCGGTGCGCTGATCCATATCTACACCGACGGCAGCATCCACCTGAACCACGGTGGCACCGAGATGGGCCAGGGCCTGAACACCAAGGTGGCACAGGTGGTGGCGCAGATCTTCCAGGTCGATTTCAGCCGTATCCAGATCACCGCCACCAACACCGACAAGGTGCCCAACACCTCGCCGACCGCAGCCTCCAGTGGTGCCGACCTGAACGGCAAGGCGGCGCAGAACGCTGCCGAAATCCTCAAGAAGCGCCTGACCGAGTTCGCCGCGCGGCACTACCAGGTGACCGAGGAAGACGTCGAGTTCCGCAACGGCCATGTGCGCGTGCGCGACCAGATCGTCAGCTTCGAGCAGCTGGTGCAGCAGGCCTACTTCGCCCAGGTGTCGCTGTCCAGCACCGGCTTCTACCGCACGCCGAAGATCTACTACGACCGCAGCCAGGCACGTGGCCGGCCGTTCTACTACTTCGCCTTCGGCGCCGCCTGCGTGGAGGTGGTGGTCGACACCCTGACCGGCGAATACAAGATGCTGCGTGCCGACATCCTGCACGATGTGGGTGATTCGCTGAACCCAGCCATCGACATCGGCCAGGTGGAAGGCGGCTTCATCCAGGGCATGGGCTGGCTGACCACCGAAGAACTGGTGTGGAACGCCAAGGGCAAGCTGATGACCAACGGCCCGGCCAGCTACAAGATCCCGGCAGTGGCCGACATGCCGCTGGATCTGCGGGTAAAACTGGTGGAGAACCGCAAGAACCCGGAAGACACCGTATTCCACTCCAAGGCCGTGGGTGAGCCGCCGTTCATGCTCGGCATCGCTGCCTGGTGCGCGATCAAGGACGCCGTGGCCAGCATCGCCGACTACCGCGTGCAGCCACAGGTGGATGCGCCGGCGACGCCGGAGCGGGTGTTGTGGGGTTGCGAGCAGATGCGCAAGGCCGTGGCTGCAGCGCAACCTGCCGAGCCGGAGCTGGAAACCGTGTCTCACTGACAATGCAGGGCCCTGTGGGAGCGGGTTTACCCGCGAATGCGATAGTGGTTTTGCCGCCGCATTCGCGGGTGAACCCGCTCCCACAGGGATCGCGACGCGACTATAGAGAGGTTGCATCATGCACCAATGGATCAACGCCCTCGCCGACCACCAGTCCCGTGGCGAAGCCTGCGTGCTGGTTACCATCATCGAGGAACGCGGCTCGACCCCGCGCAATGCCGGCTCGAAAATGGTCGTCAGCGCCAGCGGCCTGTTCGACACCATCGGCGGCGGCCACCTGGAATACAAGGCCCTGCACATCGCCCGGCAGATGCTCGAAGAGCACCGCACTACCCCGCACCTGGAACGCTTCAGCCTCGGTGCCAGCCTTGGCCAGTGCTGCGGCGGCGTCACTGTGCTGCTGTTCGAACCCATGGCCGCGGTGCAGGCGCAGATCGCGGTGTTCGGCGCGGGCCATGTCGGCCGGGCTCTGGTACCCTTGCTCGCCGCGCTGCCCTGCCGGGTGCGCTGGATCGATTCGCGCGAGCAGGAATTCCCTGCCCTGATCCCCGACGGGGTGACCAAAGTGGTCAGCGAGGAGCCGGTCGACGAAGTGGCAGACCTGCCGTCAGGCTGCTACTGCATCGTCATGACCCACAACCACCAGCTCGACCTGGAACTGACCGCCGCCATTCTCAAGCGCAACGACTTCACCTGGTTCGGCCTGATCGGCTCGAAGACCAAACGGGTCAAGTTCGAGCACCGCCTGCGCGAGCGCGGCTACGACGATGCCGTGATGGCGCGCATGCGCTGCCCGATGGGCCTGGCCGAGGTCAAGGGCAAGCTGCCCATCGAGATCGCCGTGTCCATCGCCGGTGAAATCATCGCCACCTACAACGCCTGCTTCGGCCAGCACGACGCTGCCGCCAATGCCGGCCCCATTGCCCAGTTGCTGCCGCCTTCCCGGCGCAGCCAAGCCATTTGACGAGTGTGTTATGACCGTTACCCGCAAAGCCTACCGTGCCGCCATCCTGCACAGCATCGCCGACCCGGCCGAGGTGGGCCTGGAGGCTTCCCATGAATACTTCGAGGACGGCCTGCTGGTAGTCGACGACGGCCGCATCCGCGCCGTTGGCCACGCCGCCGAACTGTTGCCGACCCTGGACGCCGATATCCCGGTCGAGCACTACCAGGACGCGCTGATTACCCCGGGCTTCATCGACACCCACATCCACTTCCCGCAGACCGGCATGATCGGCTCCTACGGCGAACAGCTGCTGGACTGGCTGAACACCTATACCTTCCCCTGCGAAAAGCAGTTCGCCGACAAGGGCCACGCCGACCAGGTGGCGAAGATCTTCCTCAAGGAACTGCTGCGCAACGGCACCACCACCGCCCTGGTGTTCGGCAGCGTGCACCCGGAATCGGTCAATGCCCTGTTCGAGGAAGCCGAGCGCCTGGACCTGCGCCTGATCGCCGGCAAGGTGATGATGGACCGCAACGCCCCGGACTACCTGACCGACACCGCCGAGTCCGGCTATGCCGAAAGCAAGGCACTGATCGAGCGCTGGCACGGCAAGGGCCGCCTGCATTACGCAGTCACCCCGCGCTTCGCCCCGACCAGTACGCCTGAGCAGCTGACGCTGGCAGGCCAACTGCTGAAGGAACACCCGGGCGTGTACATGCACACGCACCTGTCGGAAAACCTCAAGGAAATCGATTGGGTCAAGTCGCTGTTCCCCGAGCAGAAGGGTTACCTGGACGTATACGACCACTTCGAGTTGCTGGGCGAACGCTCGGTATTCGCCCATGGCGTGCACCTGTGCGATGACGAATGCCAGCGCCTGGCCGAAACCGGCTCGGCCGTGGCCTTCTGCCCCACCTCCAACCTGTTCCTCGGCAGCGGCCTGTTCAACCTGCCCCAGGCCGAGCGCTTCAAGGTCAATGTGGGCCTGGGCACCGACGTTGGCGCCGGCACCAGCTTCTCGCTGCTCAACACCCTGAACGAGGCGTACAAGGTGATGCAGTTGCAGGGCGCGCGCCTGCACCCGTACAAGTCACTGTACCTGGCCACCCTCGGCGGCGCCCGCGCGCTGCGCCTGGACGACCGCATCGGCAGCCTGCGCCCGGGCAACGATGCCGACTTCGTGGTACTGGACTACAAGGCCACGCCACTGCTGGACTACCGCATCCAGCAGTCCAACAGCATCGAGGAAACCCTGTTCGTGCTGACCACCCTCGGCGACGACCGCACCGTGCGTGAAACCTACGCCGCAGGGCGTTGCGTGCACCAGCGCTAAGGTTCTTTTGCCAGGCCCCGGTACAGTGCGCCGCCGATCGCAGCACCAATCAGCGGCGCTACCCAGAACAGCCATAGCTGTTGCAGGGCCCAGCCACCGACGAACAAGGCCGGCCCCGTGCTACGCGCGGGGTTGACCGAGGTATTGGTCACCGGGATCGAGATCAGGTGGATCAGGGCCAGGCCGATGGCGATCGGTGCAAAACCCGCTGGCGCCCGGGCGTCGGTGGCGCCCATGATCACCACCAGGAACATCGCCGTCATCACCACTTCACTGACAAAGCCCGCCCCGAGCGTGTAGCCGCCGGGCGAGTGGTCGGCGTAGCCGTTCGAAGCCAATCCCGCAGACAGCTCGAAACCTGCCTTGCCGCTGGCAATGAGATAGATCACACCTGCCGCCAGGATGGCGCCGATCACCTGGGCGATCACGTAGGGCAACAGCTCTTTGGCCGGGAAGCGCCCGCCCACCACCAGCCCGAACGACACGGCGGGGTTGAGGTGGCAGCCGGAGATATGACCGATGGCGAAGGCCATGGTCAGCACGGTGAGGCCGAAGGCGAAGGCGACGCCGAGTACACCGATGCCGATGGGGGAACTGGCGGCGAGTACCGCACTGCCACAGCCGCCAAGCACCAGCCAGAAGGTGCCGACAAGCTCGGCGCCCATGCGTTTACCGAGGGACATGCTCATGAGTCCATTCCTCAAGAAGTTGAACGCAACGAATGCGCAAGCCCAACTGCTTGATGAAGGTTTGCTCACAAGAATTTAACAGACCTTTGATCAATGACCAGAAATGGCTGGGGGCCGCTTCGCGCCCCATTCGCAGCACAAGGCTGCTCCTACAGAGGTTATGCAATCCTTGTAGGAGCAGCCTTGTGCTGCGAATGGGCTGCAAAGCAGCCCCCTTCAGTCAACCAGGCAAACGATCAACCCTTGACCGATACCTTGGGCTTTTTCAGCAGATGCGAGAACACCGCATGCAGATCGTCCGAGGCACTTTCCTCGTCCAGGTTCAGCTTGCTGTCGATGTGGTCCATGTGGTGCATCATCAGGCTCACCGCCTGCTCGGCATCGCGCGCCTCGATGGCATCGATCAGCTGCATGTGTTCGTCATACGAGCAATGCGAGCGGTTGCCGCTTTCGTACTGGGCAATGATCAGCGAGGTCTGCGACACCAGGCTGCGCTGGAAGCTGACCAGCGGCGCATTACCTGCGGCCTCGGCCAGCTTGAGGTGAAATTCGCCGGAAAGACGAATGCCGGCACCGCGGTCACCACGGGAGAAGCTGTCGCGCTCCTCACGCACCATCTGCCGCAGCTCGTTGAGCTGCTCGAGGGTAGCGTGCTGCACGGCCAGTTCGGTGATGGCCCGTTCGACCATGCGCCGGGAGAAGAACACCTGGCGGGCCTCTTCCACCGTCGGGCTGGCCACCACCGCGCCGCGGTTCGGCCGCAACAGCACCACGCTTTCGTGGGCCAGGCGCGACAAGGCGCGGCGGATGATGGTGCGGCTGACGCCGAAGATCTCGCCCAGCGCTTCCTCGCTCAACTTGGTGCCCGGTGCCAGACGCTGCTCGAGGATCGCCTCGAAAATATGCGCGTAGACGATGTCGTCCTGGGTACCACTGCGGCCAGCCTTGCCGGTACGCGCAGGTTTCTTCAGAGGTTGCAGCTGTTCGTTCATGGGCTCTCGAGGCACGAAGGAAAGTATGGCGCCATTGTACACAGGCTGAGCCGTTTCTGCAGGTGGCCTTTTACCTATATAGCCGTTGTACGACGCATTGCGCACACAAAACATAAAACATTATTTGCATTCTTTGTACACAAAAGCATAATCCACCGAGCAACTTCTTGACCCACAAGTCAACAAACCGGTCAGACGTCTGCCTTCCCTCGCGGAGCCGCCAAGTGCATTGCTCAGGCCCCTGGCTCCATAACAACAAGAAAGACTTGAGGAGTACTCGCTGTGGAAAGCCGCAAATCCGAAGCCCCTACGCTGGATCTTGCCCCACCGCTCGAAACGAGCTGGCTGGAGCGGATTTTCAAACTCAAGCAACACGGCAGCACCGTCAGAACCGAAATGATCGCCGGGGTGACCACCTTCATCACCATGGCCTACATCATCTTCGTCAACCCCAACATCATGGCCGACGCCGGCATCGACCACGGTGCCGCCTTCGTCGCCACCTGCATCGCCGCCGCGCTGGGTTGCCTGCTGATGGGCCTGTACGCCAACTGGCCGGTAGGCCTGGCACCGGGCATGGGGCTTAACGCCTTCTTCACCTACACCGTGGTCGGCACCATGGGCTACAACTGGGAAACGGC
Organism: Pseudomonas sp. UYEF17; assembly: GCF_040546125.1. Taxonomy (NCBI): domain Bacteria; kingdom Pseudomonadati; phylum Pseudomonadota; class Gammaproteobacteria; order Pseudomonadales; family Pseudomonadaceae; genus Pseudomonas; species Pseudomonas sp. UYEF17. The sequence goes on along the minus strand of NZ_JBEPNE010000004.1, from coordinate 31,402 downwards.
ACTGGGCGCAGTCTTCGTCTCGGGTGTGCTGTTCATGTTCCTGACCTTGTCGAAAGTGCGCGAATGGTTGCTCAACAGCATCCCGGTCAGCCTGCGCCATGCCATGGGGGCCGGCGTCGGATTGTTTCTCGGGCTGATCGGCCTGAAGACGGCAGGCATCATCGTCGACAGCCCGGCCACGCTGATCAAGCTGGGCTCGCTGCATGAACCGGGGCCGCTGCTGGCCGCGGTGTGCTTCCTGCTGATCGCCATCCTCAGCTACAAGCGGGTGTTCGGTGCGATCCTGATCAGCATCATCGGTGTCACCCTGGCCGGCTGGGGTCTGGGCCTGGTGAAATTCGGCGGGGTGATGTCGATGCCGCCAAGCCTGGCACCGACCTGGATGGCCATGGATGTGGCCGGCGTGTTCAACGTCAGCATGATCAGCGTGGTGCTGGCGTTTCTGTTCGTGCACATGTTCGACACCGCCGGCACCCTGATGGGCGTGGCGCAGCGGGCCAACCTGGTGGCACCGGACGGGCGTATCGAGAACCTGTCGAAGGCGCTGAAGGCTGACAGTGCCTCAAGTGTGTTCGGCGCCGTGGTCGGCGTGCCGCCGGTGACCAGCTATGTGGAAAGTGCTGCCGGCGTGGCCGCAGGTGGTCGTACCGGCCTGACTGCCGTGGTGGTCGGCCTGCTGTTCATCGCGGCGATGTTCTTCGCCCCGCTGGCCGGGATGATTCCGGCCTATGCCACCGCCGGTGCGCTGATCTACGTGGCAATGCTGATGATGGGCAGCATGGCGCATATCCACTGGGACGAGGCCACCGACAGCATTCCGGCGATCGTCACGGTGATCATGATGCCGCTGACTTTCTCGGTCGCCGACGGTATTGCCCTGGGCTTCATCAGCTATGTGGCATTGAAAGCAGGTACCGGCAAGTACAAGGAAATCTCCGCCAGCCTGTGGGTGCTGTGCGCGATCTTCATTGCCAAGTTCGTATTCCTCTGACCCCTGCTGCACCAACCAAGGGCGCCTCGGCGCCCTTTCTTTATTGCTACAGCCTGTACCGGCCTCTTCGCGGGCTTGCCCGCTCCCACAGGATCGCCACAGCCTTCAAACCCGGCGCCGTACCTGTAGGAGCGGGCAAGCCCGCGAAGAGGCCGGTGCAGGCGATACAAAAACAGCAGACGAAAAAAAGCCCGCCAGTGTGAGAGCGGGCCAAAGGACCTACGAAGATTCTTCTAGCGACCAACTAGCTTCCACGATAGGTCGAATAGCTGTACGGCGAGATCAGCAGCGGCACGTGGTAGTGCTCCTGCTGCTCGTCGATGCCAAAGCGCAGCACGACAACATCCAGGAACGCCTGGGCCGGCAGCTGTACTCCGCGAGCGCGGTAGTAGTCGCCAGCGCTGAACTGCAGCTGATAGACGCCGGTACGGTAGTCGTCACCCTGCAGCAGCGGCGCGTCGACACGGCCATCGCTGTTGGTCAGGGCAGTGTTCACCAGCTCCAGCTGCTGGCCTTCGACACGGTACAGCTCGACCTTGATCGAGCTGCCCGGGCAGCCATGCGCGGCATCCAGTACGTGTGTGGTCAAACGTCCCATTGCTTGTCGCCTCTTGTTCAATCTGTGGGCAAAAAATACACGGCCATCATCACGCCAAAGGGCCTGAGATGTGCGGGAATGACGCCATTAAGACATTCCATCGCCAAATTGTACACAATTTTTTGAGCCCTTCTGTCGCACCCGCCGTTTCTTGCCCATAAACGACCCATCGGTCGCAAATACAGGCGCCGTAAAGACGCCAACGTCATTAGCTGACCAATCAGGCAGGTTTCTTGCACTGTTTTTCCAAGTCGCTGCGAGGCGACAAAAGGGAAGAAATGCGGAAAAACAGGCTTACAAAAGATTTCAGAAGTTGTATACAATCAGCCCATCCGGTGGTGCGACATACCGACGCGGTCCGCCCACCCCCCGCACTAACGCACAAGAAGGAAGACTGCAGTGAGCGCTGACTACCCTCGCGACCTGATCGGTTACGGCAACAACCCTCCTCACCCGCAATGGCCGGGCAACGCTCGCATCGCGCTGTCTTTCGTCCTCAACTACGAGGAAGGTGGCGAACGCAACATCCTGCACGGTGACAAGGAGTCCGAAGCATTCCTCTCGGAAATGGTCGCCGCCCAGCCACTGCAGGGCGTGCGCAACATGAGCATGGAATCGCTGTACGAATACGGCAGCCGCGCCGGCGTGTGGCGCCTGCTGAAGCTGTTCAAGGACAGCGGCGTGCCACTGACCATCTTCGCCGTGGCCATGGCCGCCCAGCGCCACCCCGACGTGATCCGCGCCATGGCCGAGGCCGGCCATGAAATCTGCAGCCACGGCTACCGCTGGATCGACTACCAGTACATGGACGAGGCCCAGGAGCGCGAGCACATGCTCGAAGCCATCCGCATCCTCACCGAAATCACCGGCGAGCGCCCGCTGGGCTGGTACACCGGCCGCACCGGCCCGAACACCCGTCGCCTGGTGATGGAGGAAGGTGGCTTCCTGTACGACAGCGACACCTATGACGACGACCTGCCCTACTGGGAGCCGAACAACCCTACCGGCAAGCCGCACCTGGTGATCCCCTACACCCTCGACACCAACGACATGCGCTTCACCCAGGTACAGGGCTTCAACTGCGGCGAGCAGTTCTTCCAGTACCTGAAGGACGCCTTCGATGTGCTGTACGCCGAAGGCGCCGAAGCACCGAAAATGCTGTCCATCGGCCTGCACTGCCGCCTGGTCGGCCGCCCGGCACGCCTGGCCGCACTGAAGCGCTTCGTCGACTACGCAAAAAGCCATGACCAGGTCTGGTTCGCCCGTCGCGTGGACATCGCCCGCCACTGGCACGCCACCCACCCGTACAAGAAAGAGAACGCCTGATGACCGCCTTCAACACCCTCAAGCCATCCGCCCTGGGCCGTGACGCCTTTGTCAAGGCATTCGCCGACATCTACGAGCATTCGCCGTGGGTAGCCGAAAAAGCCTATGACCTGGGCCAACTGGGCGAGCTGGACGAGATCGAGGCGCTGCACCAGCGCATGAGCGACATCCTGCTCAGCGCCAACCACGCCGACCAGCTGGCGCTGATCAACGCTCACCCGGACCTGGCCGGCAAGGCCGCCATCCAGGGCGAGCTGACCGAATCGAGCACCAACGAGCAGGCCGGCGCCGGTATTCACCAGTGCACCGCCGAAGAGTTCGCCCGTTTCACCGAGCTGAACGACGCCTACAAGGCCAAGTTCCAGTTCCCGTTCATCATGGCGGTTAAAGGCAGCAACCGGCACCAGATCCTCGCCTCCTTCGAAAAACGCATCCACAACGATGCCGATGCCGAATTCAAGGAAGCCCTGGCGCAGATCAACCTGATCGCCCTGTTCCGCCTGCTGCAGCTGTAAAGCCGCCGCAACGCTTGAGCCTTATCCAGAACAACGAACATAGAAGAGATATCCGCATGCGCACCCTGATGATCGAGCCCCTGACCAAAGAAGCCTTCGCCCCTTTCGGAGACGTGATCGAAACCGACGGCAGCGACCACTTCATGATCAACAACGGCTCGACCATGCGCTTCCACAAGCTCGCCACGGTCGAAACCGCCGAGCCTGAAGACAAGGCGATCATCAGCATCTTCCGCGCCGACGCGCTGGACATGCCGCTGACCGTGCGCATGCTGGAACGCCATCCGCTGGGCAGCCAGGCTTTCATCCCGCTGCTCGGCAACCCCTTTCTGATCGTGGTCGCGCCAGTTGGCGATGCACCTGTATCAGGTTTGGTCCGAGCCTTCCGCAGTAATGGCAGGCAGGGCGTCAATTACCATCGCGGCGTCTGGCACCACCCGGTGCTGACGATCGAAAAGCGGGATGACTTCCTGGTGGTTGATCGCAGTGGTTCCGGCAACAACTGCGACGAGCATTACTTCACCGAGGAACAGATGCTGGTCCTCAATCCCCACCAATAAGAAAAGGTCGGTCATTCAAGGGCAATGCCCGAGCGGGTGACCGGCAAGAGGTACATACTGTGGAAGCACACCTTCACGAATGGCTGAACCTGAGCATTCGCTGGGTTCACATGATCACCGGTGTCGCCTGGATCGGTGCATCGTTCTACTTCGTCTGGCTGGAGAACCACCTGAACCGAAGCAACCCGCGCGATGGGTTGTCGGGTGATCTCTGGGCAATTCACGGCGGTGGTATCTACCACCTGGAGAAATACAAGCTCGCACCCCCGAAAATGCCCGAGAACCTGCACTGGTTCAAATGGGAAGCCTACTTCACCTGGATGTCCGGTATCGCCCTGCTGTGCGTGGTGTTCTACTGGAACCCGACCCTGTACCTGCTGGCCCCTGGCAGCACCCTTAGCGGTGCCGAAGGCGTGGCCATCGGTATCGGCTCGCTGATCGCCGGCTGGTTCATCTACGACTTCCTGTGCGACTCGCCCCTGGGCAAGAAGCCAGCGCTGCTCGGTGCTGTACTGTTCGTGCTGATCATCGCCGCGTGCTGGGGCTTCAGCCTGGTGTTCAGCGGCCGTGGTGCGTACCTGCACACCGGCGCGATCATCGGCACCATCATGGTCGGCAACGTGTTCCGCATCATCATGCCGGCCCAGCGCCAGCTGGTGGCTGCGATCGAGAACAACCAGACCCCCGACCCGGTACTGCCGGCCAAGGGCCTGCTGCGCTCGCGCCACAACAACTACTTCACCCTGCCGGTGCTGTTCATCATGATCAGCAACCACTTCCCGAGCACCTACGGTAGCCAGTACAACTGGCTGATCCTGGCCGGTATCGCAGTAGCCGCGGTCCTGATCCGCCACTACTTCAACACCCGCCACGACAGCAACAAGTACGCCTGGACCCTGCCGGTCGGCGCCCTGGCGATGATCTGCCTGGCCTACGTCACCGGTCCGAAACCGATGGCCGTCAGCCCTGAGCAAGCCGCGGCGAAGGTCGAGTACCAGCCACTGCCTGCGACCGCTGTAGGTGGCAAGACCGCTGCCGAGCAACGCGCCGAGGACGCCGCCAAGGCTGCCGCAGCGCCTGCCGCGCCGGCCGAAGCCCCTGCCCAGGCCACCGCCCAGGCTGGCGGCGAGAGCTTCGACAAGATCCACAATGTCATCCAGGAACGCTGCACCGTGTGCCACTCGTCCAAGCCGACCAGCCCACTGTTCAGCGCCGCCCCTGCCGGCGTGATGTTCGACACCCCGCAGCAGATCCAGGCCCAGGCCGCGCGCATCCAGGCGCAAGCGGTCGCCAGCCAGATCATGCCGCTGGGCAACATCACCCAGATGACCACCGAAGAGCGCAAGCTGGTCGGTGACTGGATCGCCAAAGGCGCACCGGTCAACTGAAACACAATTGTCGGGATAACACCGCCCCTGTGGGAGCGGGTTCACCCGCGAAGAGGCCGGCACTCCCGGCCTCTGTTTCAAGACATACGCAACAAGCAAGCATCGAGCGTTCAGCCTCAAGCGGGAACCTCAGGCTCTCTTAACCGGAAGCCTGCCGCCTGAGGCCGGCGCTTGGATCCGAGAATAAAAACAAAACTCGAGGTGCTGCATGTCCGAGTCACGCAAGGCGTACATCCCTGTTGCGCCGCCGCGCGAGCCCTTGCCCCTGTTCCAACTGATCCTGGTTGGCCTGCAACACGTTCTGCTGATGTACGGTGGCGCCATCGCCGTGCCATTGATCATCGGCCAGGCCGCCGGGTTGTCCCGTGAAGAAGTCGCTTTCCTGATCAACGCCGACCTGCTGGTCGCTGGCGTCGCTACCATCATCCAGTCCTTCGGTATCGGCCCGGTGGGCATCCGCATGCCGGTGATGATGGGTGCCAGTTTCGCTGCCGTCGGCAGCATGGTGGCCATGGCCGGCATGCCTGGCGTGGGCCTGCAGGGGATCTTCGGCGCGACCATCGCCGCCGGGTTCTTCGGCATGCTGATCGCGCCGTTCATGTCCAAGGTCGTACGCTTCTTCCCGCCACTGGTCACCGGCACGGTGATCACCTCGATTGGCCTGTCGCTGTTCCCGGTGGCAGTCAACTGGGCCGGTGGCGGCCACCAGGCAGATACCTTCGGCTCGCCGATCTACCTGCTGGTGGCCGGCCTGGTGCTGGCGGTAATCCTGCTGATCAACCGTTTCATGCGCGGTTTCTGGGTCAACGTGTCGGTGCTGGTGGGCATGGGCCTGGGCTACATCCTGGCCGGCTCCATCGGCATGGTCGACCTGTCGGGCCTGAACGACGCACCGTGGCTGCAAGTGGTGACCCCACTGCACTTCGGCATGCCGACCTTCAGCCTGGCACCGATCCTGTCCATGTGCCTGGTGGTGGTGATCATCTTCGTCGAGTCCACCGGCATGTTCCTGGCCCTGGGCAAGGTGACCGATCGTGAAGTTACCCCAGGGATGCTGCGCCGCGGCCTGCTGTGCGATGCCGGCGCGTCGTTCATCGCCGGCTTCTTCAACACCTTCACCCACTCCTCGTTCGCCCAGAACATCGGCCTGGTGCAGATGACCGGGGTGCGCTGCCGCTATGTCACCATCGTGGCCGGTGCACTGCTGATCCTGCTCAGCCTGCTGCCCAAGGCGGCCTTCCTGATTGCCTCGATCCCGCCTGCGGTACTGGGCGGCGCGTCCATCGCCATGTTCGGCATGGTCACCGCCACCGGGATCAAGATTCTCCAGGAGGCGGACATCGGCGACCGTCGCAACCAGCTGCTGGTTGCGGTGAGCGTCGGCTTCGGGTTGATCCCCGTGGTGCGTCCGGAGTTCTTCGCCCAGATGCCCCAGTGGATGGAACCCATCACCCACAGTGGCATCGCCATGGCCACGGTCAGTGCCCTGGTGTTGAACGTGCTGTTCAACATCCTTGGTGGTGCCGACCGCGCGGTGCACAACGAAGCCTGTCACCAGCATTGAGCAAGGGGGGCGGCGCACTGCCGCCCCGCCTCGAATTCGCCGTAAACGCTACACCGTCGGCCCGCCGGAATGGGCCGTCCGGGGCGCCTGCGCGCCAAAAAAACCCAACAAAAACAATAAGTCCGGGAACCACAACATGAAACGCATCACCTCGTCCCTCTTGCTGGGCAGCAGCCTGCTGGCCACCCTCCCCGCCCACGCTGGCGAATGGCTGCAGTGGCATGGCGAAAGCCTGACCTACCTGTACGGCAAGGATTTCAAGGTCAACCCACGCATCCAGCAGACAGTGACCTTCGAGCACGCCAACAAATGGAAGTACGGCGATACCTTCATGTTCGTCGACAAGGTCTTCTACAACGGCAAGCCCGACCCGGGCAAAGGCGTGACCAGCTACTATGGTGAGTTCAGCCCGCGCCTGTCGTTCGGCAAGATCTTCGACCAGAAGCTGGCGTTCGGCCCGATCAAGGATGTGCTGCTGGCCATGACCTACGAGCGTGGCGAGGGCGACAACGAGGCCTACCTGATCGGCCCCGGCTTCGACCTGGACATCCCCGGCTTCAACTACTTCACCCTCAACTTCTACCTGCGCAACACCGAAGGCAGCCGCCCCGGTGACAACGTCTGGCAGATCACCCCGGCCTTCTCGTACACCATTCCGGTGGGCAAATCCGACATTCTGATCGACGGTTACATGGACTGGGTGGTCGACAACGACCAGACCCGCCGTGGCACCTACCACGCCAACCTGCAGTTCAACCCACAGGTCAAGTACGACCTGGGCAAAGCCCTGAACCTGGGCGCCAAGCAGCTGTACGTGGGCATCGAGTACAGCTACTGGAAGGACAAGTACGGCATCGACAGCCAAGGCAATATCGACAGTAACCAGAGCGTCACCAGTGCCCTGATCAAGGTGCACTTCTAGAAAACTGACCAAACGCACAAGTTTGTACCACACTGCTCCAGGACGGAGCACTTGAGGCAAGGCGCGCAAGCCAGTAATCTGCGCGCCCCCTCGATCAGGGCAGAAGGGATTCTGCCTGCGTTTACTGACCGCTCAGTCAATGAATTCGGGCGGTTGGCCAACGTGTTGCCAGCCTGAAAGACCCTTTTCATCCGTTCAGAACGAAGTCGAGCAGGAAGGTTTTGCCAGCCCAGGAAAGTTGGCTCAACCCTTGCCAAACAGCTGTGGCCTATCGAAAAAAGCTGACTCAAAAGACAAAAAAGCGCCAACAACGAGCGCTGACAATTGATCAATCAAGGGAGCGACACTCGCAATGCGTACCATCAACAGCCTGATCCTCGCCGGCGGCCTGCTGGCCTGTGGCACCACCTTCGGCGGCGACCTGCTGCAATGGCAGAACAACAGCCTGACCTACCTGTGGGGCAAGAACTTCAAGGTCAACCCGTCGATCCAGCAAACCGTGACCTTCGAGCACGCTGATGGCTGGAAGTACGGCGATAACTTCATCTTTGTCGACAAGATCTTCTACCAGGGCCAGAAAGATGAGGGCAATGGCCCGAACACCTACTACGGCGAAATCAGCCCGCGCCTGTCGTTCGGCAAGATCTTCGACCAGAAGCTGGCCTTCGGCCCGGTCAAGGACGTGCTGCTGGCGATGACCTACGAGTTCGGCGAAGGTGATACCGAGTCGTACCTGATCGGCCCTGGTTTCGACCTGGACATCCCTGGCTTCGACTACTTCCAGCTGAACTTCTACAACCGCACCACCGACGGCAGCCGCGCCGGCGACAACGTGTGGCAGATCACCCCGGTGTGGTCTTACACCATTCCGGTCGGTTCGTCCGATGTGCTGATCGACGGTTTCATGGACTGGGTGGTGGACAACGACGAGAACCGCCGCGGCACCTACCAGGCCAACCTGCACTTCAATCCGCAGATCAAGTATGACCTGGGCAAGGCCTTGCACCTGGGCGAGAAGCAGCTGTATGTGGGTGTGGAGTACGACTACTGGAAGAACAAGTACGGCATCAAGGATTCCGATGCCTTCACCACCGACCAGAACACCATGAGCTTCCTGCTCAAGGTTCACTTCTGATCTGAGTACAGGGGCCGCCTTGCGGCCCATTCGCGGGTAAACCCGCTCCCACAGGGTCCGCACCGGATTCATGGCAGACGCTATACATGTGGGAGCGGGCTTGCCCGCGAACCGGGGCAACGCCCCGGCCATGCAACTCAGGTGGTCGGCCGAACCGCCCGCCACAGTTTCCCCGCAATGCCCACCACCGCCAGCACCACGGCACCGGCCACAACCCCGACACCGCCGTTCAGCAGCGCCACGGTCAACGCCCCGCCACGCCCTTCACTGAACGCCTCGATGGCGTGATGCAGCGGCCCGATGCCATGCACCAGGATCCCGCCACCGACCAGGAACATGGCCGCCGTGCCGATCACCGACAGGCTCTTCATCATGTACGGCGCGGTCCGCAGAATGCCGTTACCCACCGCCCTGGCCACGCGTGATGCCTTGCGGGTCATCCACAGCCCCAGGTCATCGAGCTTGACGATACCGCCCACCAGCCCGTAAACGCCGATGGTCATGACCACCGCGATGCCCGACAGCACGACGATCTGCTGGGTCAACGGCGAGTCGGCAACGATGCCCAGGGTGATGGCGATGATTTCCGCCGAAAGGATGAAGTCGGTACGTACCGCGCCCTTGATCTTGGCTTTCTCGAACGCCACCAGGTCGACATTGGCATCGGCCACCGCCTCCTTGAGCGCTTCATGCTCGGCGTCAGTCTCGGCCTTGCTGTGCAGGAACTTGTGCGCCAGCTTCTCGAAACCCTCGAAGCACAGGTAGGCGCCGCCCAGCATCAGCAACGGCGTCACCGCCCAGGGGATGAACGCACTGATCAGCAGCGCCGCCGGCACCAGGATGGCCTTGTTCACCATCGAGCCCTTGGCCACAGCCCACACCACCGGGATCTCGCGCTCGGCACGCACCCCGGTGACCTGCTGGGCATTCAGTGCCAGGTCATCGCCCAGCACGCCTGCGGTCTTTTTCGCCGCCACCTTGGTCATCACCGAGACGTCATCAAGCACCGTGGCGATGTCGTCGATCAGTACCAGTAGACTGCTTCCTGCCATGTTTGCCTGTATCCAGAAGAGTGAGTGCCCAGGATTCTAGCCCAAAGCCGCTGCCTTGAGCGCCCGTCGAGCCCGGTGCTACCATGCCCGATCCCTCTTAGAGGTGGCCAGACACGAGGAAGATCCCTGACCATGAGCACCATTCGCGAGCGCAACAAGGAACTGATCCTGCGCGCGGCCAGCGAGGAATTCGCCGACAAGGGCTTCGCCGCCACCAAGACCAGCGATATCGCGGCCAAGGCCGGCCTGCCCAAGCCGAACGTGTATTACTACTTCAAATCCAAGGACAACCTCTACCGCGAGGTCCTGGAAAGCATCATCGCGCCGATCATGCAGGCGTCGACCCCGTTCAATGCCGACGGTGACCCGAAGGAAGTGCTGAGTGCGTACATCCGCTCGAAGATCCGCATTTCCCGCGACCTGCCGCATGCGTCCAAGGTGTTCGCAAGCGAGATCATGCACGGCGCCCCGCACCTGTCGCCGAACCAGGTAGCGCAGCTGAACGAGCAGGCGCGGCATAACATCGAGTGCATCCAGCGCTGGATCGACCGCGGGCAGATCGCCCATGTGGATGCGCATCACCTGATGTTCAGCATCTGGGCAGCGACCCAGACCTATGCCGATTTCGACTGGCAGATCTCTGCGGTGACCGGCAAGGCCAAGCTGGCCGACAGCGATTATGATGCGGCGGCGGAGACCATCATCCGCATGGTGCTCAAGGGCTGTGAGCCTGAGCTAGCCTGACAGGGCCAGTGGGGCTGCCTTGCAGCCCATCGCCGGCAAGCCAGCTCCCACAGGGCCGCCACAGACCTTGAAAACTGTGATGTACCTGTGGGAGCTGGCTTGCCGGCGATGGGGCCGGAACAGACAATAGAGAATTAGGCTGCTACACCGGCATCCGCCTTCAACCCCACCTCCTCGATCGCACTGATCGCGCACTGCTCGTCGATATCCGACGTATCCCCGCTGATCCCTACCGCACCCAGCACCTTGCCGTCCTGATCACGCACCAGCACGCCACCCGGCGCCGGCACCACCGGCCGCTCGCCCAACCCGTTCAGCGCGGCAAAAAATGCCGGCCGCTGCTGCGCGTCCAGCGCCAGCAGGCGCGAGCCCTTGCCCAGGGCAATCGCACCCCAGGCCTTGCCGGTGGCCACCTCCGGCCGGATCAGGCTGGCGCCATCCTCGCGTTGCAGCGCCAGCAAGTGGCCGCCGGCATCCAGCACCGCCACGGTCAGTGGCGCGGCATTGATCTTGCGGCCCGCAGCCAGCGCGGCATTCACCAGGCTGACCGCGACTTTCAGGTTCAAAGCGTTCATGGAAAGGTCCTCTTCTTGTTGTGAGAAGCCCTGAGGGCAGTTGAAAACCGATAGAACAAATAGAACACAACGAAAGATATTTTTGTATACAATATTTTGAAACGATCGTATGCGATGGCGCAAACCTCCGTTTTCACGGGCGCTCGAACGAAAGCGACGTCCGCCGACGAAAACCCGTTGACCTAAGCGGCCAGCCGTGAATACACTCTGGCACAAAGCAAGTTGTATACAATTACAAAATCGATGAGGCACAAACCATGAGCAAAATGAGAGCAATCGATGCAGCCGTTCTGGTCATGCGCCGTGAAGGTGTAGATACCGCGTTCGGCATCCCGGGGGCTGCCATCAACCCGTTGTACTCGGCCCTGAAGAAAGTCGGTGGCATCGATCACGTCCTCGCTCGTCACGTCGAAGGCGCCTCGCACATGGCCGAGGGTTACACCCGTGCCAACCCGGGCAACATCGGCGTGTGCATCGGCACCTCCGGCCCAGCCGGCACCGACATGGTCACCGGCCTGTACAGTGCCTCCGCCGACTCCATCCCGATCCTCTGCATCACCGGCCAGGCCCCACGTGCCCGCCTGCACAAGGAAGATTTCCAGGCTGTCGACATCACCAACATCGTCAAGCCGGTCACCAAGTGGGCCACCACCGTCCTGGAGCCAGGCCAGGTGCCTTACGCCTTCCAGAAGGCCTTCTATGAAATGCGCACCGGCCGCCCAGGCCCGGTACTGATCGACCTGCCGTTCGACGTGCAGATGGCCGAAATCGAATTCGACATCGACGCCTACGAACCGCTGCCAGTGCACAAGCCGTCCGCCACCCGCGTACAGGCCGAAAAAGCCCTGGCCCTGCTCAATGACGCCGAGCGCCCGCTGCTGGTAGCCGGTGGCGGCATCATCAACGCCGACGCCAGCGACAAGCTGGTCGAGTTCGCCGAACTGACCGGTGTACCGGTAATCCCGACCCTGATGGGCTGGGGCACCATCCCGGACGACCACGCACAGATGGTCGGCATGGTCGGCCTGCAGACTTCGCACCGCTACGGCAACGCCACCCTGCTGAAATCCGACCTGGTGTTCGGTATCGGTAACCGCTGGGCCAACCGCCACACCGGTTCCGTCGACGTCTACACCGAAGGCCGCAAGTTCGTGCACGTGGACATCGAGCCGACCCAGATCGGCCGCGTGTTCACCCCGGACCTGGGTATCGTTTCCGACGCCGGCAAGGCACTGGACGTGTTCCTCGAAGTGGCCCGCGAGTGGAAAGCCGCTGGCAAGCTGAAGTGCCGCAAGGCCTGGCTGGAAGACTGCCAGGAGCGCAAGGCCACCCTGCAGCGCAAGACCCACTTCGACAACGTGCCGGTCAAGCCGCAGCGCGTCTACGAAGAAATGAACCAGGTATTCGGCAAGGACACCTGCTACGTCAGCACCATCGGTCTGTCGCAGATCGCCGGCGCGCAGTTCCTGCACGTGTACAAGCCACGCCACTGGATCAACTGCGGCCAGGCCGGCCCGCTGGGCTGGACCATCCCTGCCGCCCTCGGTGTGGTCAAGGCCGATCCGAAGCGCAAGGTGGTCGCACTGTCGGGTGACTACGACTTCCAGTTCATGATCGAAGAGCTGGCGGTGGGCGCACAGTTCAACCTGCCGTACGTGCACGTACTGGTGAACAACGCCTACCTGGGCCTGATCCGTCAGGCGCAACGTGGCTTCGACATGGATTACTGTGTACAACTGGCGTTCGAGAACATCAACTCGACCGACGCCGCCACCTACGGTGTCGACCATGTCGCCGTGGTCGAAGGCCTGGGCTGCAAGGCCATCCGTGTATTCGAGCCGGCCGAGATTGCCCCTGCCCTGCTCAAGGCACAGAAGATGGCCGAAGAGTTCCGCGTGCCGGTGGTGGTCGAAGTGATTCTCGAACGTGTGACCAACATTTCCATGGGCACCGAGATCAACGCGGTCAACGAGTTCGAAGACCTGGCCCTGGTCGGCAACGACGCGCCAACCGCCATCTCGCTGCTGGACTGATCGCCTGACGCCCCCGTGCCGGCCCCTACCTGAGGGCGCCGGGGGCCTTCATCGCAAGGAGACACAACATGCCTCGCTTCGCTGCCAACCTGTCCATGCTGTTCACCGAACAGGACTTCCTGGCCCGCTTCAAGGCTGCCGCCGATGCTGGTTTCAGCGGCGTCGAATACCTCTTCCCATACGACTTCAGCGCTGCCGAGATCAAGCAGCAGCTGGACGCCAACGGCCTGACCCAGGTGCTGTTCAACCTGCCGGCGGGCGATTGGGCCAAGGGTGAGCGCGGTATCACCTGCCACCCTGACCGCGTCGAGGAATTCCGCGCCGGTGTCGACAAGGCCATCGAATACGCCAAGGTGCTGGGCAACACCCAGGTCAACGCCCTGGCCGGCATTCGCCCACAAGGCCCGGACTGCGCCACCGTGCGCAAGACCTTCGTGGAAAACCTGCGCTACGCCGCCGACAAGCTGAAAGCCGCCGGGATCCGCCTGGTCATGGAAATGATCAACACCCGCGACATCCCCGGCTTCTACCTGAACACCACCAAGCAGGCCCTGGAAATCCAGGCCGAGGTTGGCAGCGACAACCTGTTCCTGCAGTACGACATCTACCACATGCAGATCATGGAAGGTGACCTGGCTCGTACCATGGAAGCCAACCTGAAACTGATCAACCACATCCAGCTGGCCGACAACCCCGGCCGCAACGAGCCAGGCACCGGCGAGATCAACTACCGCTTCCTGTTCGAGCACCTGGACCGCATCGGCTACCAGGGCTGGGTGGGCGCGGAGTACAAGCCGCTGACCACCACCGAAGCGGGCCTGGGCTGGCTGAAGACCCATAACGCTATTTAAGGACCACACGCACCTTGTAGGAGCGGCCTTGTGTCGCGAAAGGGGTGCGCAGCGCCCCCAGGATTTCAGCTACGGCATAGATTGCCGGGGCTGCTGCGCAGCCCATCGCGACGCAAGGCCGCTCCTACACGGGGCCGCGTTGTCTGCTCCATCGAGATTCAACAAATACAACGAGGTAATCTCTCATGGCTAAAATCGGTTTCATCGGCACCGGCATCATGGGCAAGCCCATGGCTCAGAACCTGCAGAAAGCAGGTCACAGCATCTTCGTTTCCACTCACCACGACGCTGCCCCGGCCGACCTGATCGCCGCCGGTGCCGTGGCCCTGGCCAACCCGAAGGAAGTTGCCCAGGAAGCCGAGTTCATCATCGTCATGGTCCCCGACACCCCGCAGGTCGAGAGCGTCCTGTTCGGTGACAACGGCGTGGCCGAAGGCGTGGGCCCGAACAAGGTCGTGATCGACATGAGCTCGATCTCCCCTACCGCTACCAAAGCCTTCGCCGAGAAGATCAAGGCCACCGGCGCTGCCTACCTGGACGCCCCGGTGTCCGGCGGCGAAGTAGGTGCCAAGGCCGCGACCCTGAGCATCATGGTCGGTGGCTGCCCGAAAGCCTTCGAGCGCACCCTGCCGCTGTTCGAAGCCATGGGCAAGAACATCACCCGCGTCGGTGGCAATGGCGACGGCCAGACCGCCAAGGTGGCCAACCAGATCATCGTTGCCCTGAACATCCAGGCCGTTGCCGAAGCCCTGCTGTTCGCCGCCAAGAACGGCGCCGACCCGGCCAAGGTACGTGAAGCACTGATGGGCGGCTTCGCCTCGTCGAAGATCCTCGAAGTGCACGCCGAGCGCATGATCAAGGGCACCTTCGACCCAGGCTTCCGCATCAACCTGCACCAGAAGGACCTGAACCTGGCCCTGCAGGGTGCCAAGGAGCTGGGCATCAACCTGCCCAACACCTCCAATGCCCAGCAAGTGTTCAACACCTGCCAGGCCCTGGGCGGCGGCAACTGGGACCACTCGGCGCTGATCAAAGGCCTGGAGCACATGGCCAACTTCTCGATCCGCGACGACAAGTAATTCGAATTCGGGGGCTGCTGCGCAGCCCAATCGCCGGCAAGCCAGCTCCCACAGGGACCGCACAATCCCTCAATCCTGTGCTGTACCTGTGGGAGCTGGCTTGCCGGCGATGAATTCAACACCTTTGAACCTGCGACCACAGCTTCAAAGGTGGCACCGAGCAACACCCGCCCCTGGTTCGGCCTGCACGGAGGCAGTTCCAGGGGCGTTTTTGATTCTGCAGAACAACAATAATTGGGAGCCTGCCATGTCGGTCGATCCGCAAAAACTTCTCCGCGAGCTGTTCGACACAGCCATCGCCGCCGCCCACCCCCGTCAAGTCCTCGAACCCTACCTGCCCGCCGACCGCAGCGGCCGGGTCATCGTCATCGGTGCCGGCAAGGCCGCAGCCGCCATGGCCGAAGTGGTCGAGAAAAGCTGGCAGGGCGAAGTCTCCGGGCTTGTTGTCACACGGTACGGTCACGGCGCCAACTGCCAGAAGATCGAGGTGGTCGAAGCCGCCCACCCGGTCCCCGATGCCGCCGGCCTTGCCGTGGCAAAACGCGTGCTGGAACTGGTCAGCAACCTCAGTGAAGACGACCGCGTCATCTTCCTGCTGTCCGGCGGTGGCTCGGCGCTGCTGGCGCTGCCCGCCGAAGGCCTGACCCTGGCCGACAAGCAGCAGATCAACAAGGCGCTGCTGAAATCCGGCGCCACCATCGGCGAGATGAACTGCGTGCGCAAGCACCTCTCGGCGATCAAGGGCGGCCGCCTGGCCAAGGCCTGCTGGCCGGCCACGGTGTACACCTATGCCATTTCCGATGTACCGGGCGACCTCGCCACGGTGATCGCCTCCGGCCCTACCGTGGCCGACCCGAGCACCTCGGCCGATGCCCTGGCCATCCTCAAGCGCTACAACATCGAAGCGCCCAAGGCCGTTATCGACTGGCTCAACAACCCAGCCTCGGAAACCGTCAAGGCCGATGACCCGGCCCTGGCCCGCAGCCACTTCCAGCTGATCGCCAAGCCCCAGCAGTCGCTCGAAGCCGCCGCGGTCAAAGCCCGCCAGGCCGGGTTCAGCCCGCTGATCCTCGGCGACCTGGAAGGCGAATCACGCGAAGTGGCCAAGGTGCACGCCGGTATCGCCCGGCAGATCGTCCAGCACGGCCAGCCGCTGAAGGCACCCTGCGTGATCCTGTCCGGCGGCGAAACCACTGTGACCGTGCGCGGTAATGGCCGTGGCGGGCGCAACGCCGAGTTCCTGCTCAGCCTCACCGAAAGCCTGAAAGGCCTGCCGGGCGTGTACGCCCTGGCCGGTGACACCGACGGTATCGATGGCTCGGAAGAAAACGCCGGCGCCTTCATGACCCCGGCCAGCTACGCCCGTGCCGAAGCCCTGGGCCTGTCGGCCAGCGACGAGCTGGACAACAACAACGGCTACGGCTATTTCGCCGCACTGGATGCGCTGATCGTCACCGAGCCGACCCGCACCAACGTCAACGACTTCCGCGCCATCCTGATCCTCGAGACTGCCCAATCATGACGCCTGATAAAAAAGTAAAGATCCTCGCCACCCTCGGCCCTGCGATCAAAGGCATCGACGACATCCGCCAACTGGTAGAAGCCGGGGTGAACATCTTCCGCCTCAACTTCAGCCACGGCGAGCACGCCGACCACGCCCTGCGCTACCAGTGGATCCGCGAAGTCGAGCAGCAACTGAACTACCCGCTGGGTATCCTCATGGACCTGCAGGGGCCGAAGCTGCGCGTCGGCCGCTTTGCCGACGGCAAGGTGCAACTGCAACGCGGCCAGGCCCTGCGCCTGGACCTGGACAACACCCCGGGCGACAGCCGCCGGGTCAACCTGCCGCACCCCGAGATCATCGCCGCCCTCGAGCCGGGCATGGACCTGCTGCTGGACGACGGCAAGCTGCGCCTGCGTGTCACCGCCAAGCACAGCGACGCCATCGACACCGAAGTGCTGGCCGGTGGCGAGCTGTCCGATCGCAAGGGTGTCAACGTGCCGCAAGCGGTGCTCGACCTCTCCCCGCTCACCGAAAAAGACCGCCGCGACCTGGCCTTTGGCCTTGAACTGGGCGTGGACTGGGTGGCCCTGTCGTTCGTGCAGCGCCCCGAAGACATCACCGAAGCACGCCAGCTAATCGGTGACCGTGCCTACCTGATGGCGAAGATCGAAAAGCCATCGGCAGTCGAACAGCTGCAAGCCATCGCGGAGCTTGCGGATGCGATCATGGTGGCCCGTGGCGACCTGGGCGTGGAAGTGCCGGCCGAAAGCGTGCCGCAGATCCAGAAACGCATCATCGGCACCTGCCGCCAACTGGGCAAACCGGTGGTGGTGGCCACGCAGATGCTCGAATCCATGCGCTTCTCGCCAGCGCCGACCCGCGCCGAAGTCACCGACGTTGCCAACGCCGTGGCCGAAGGTGCCGATGCGGTGATGCTGTCGGCCGAGACTGCGTCGGGCGAGTACCCGCTGGAAGCCGTGCAGATGATGAGCAAGATCATCCGCCAGGTGGAGAACGGCCCGGACTACCAGGCCCAGCTCGACGTTGGCCGGCCGAAGGCCGAGGCCACCGTGTCGGACGCCATCAGCTGCGCCATCCGCCGTATCAGCGGCATCCTGCCGGTGGCGGTGCTGGTCAACTACAGCGAGTCGGGCGCCTCGACCCTGCGCGCGGCCCGCGAGCGGCCACGGGCCCCGATCCTCAACCTGACGCCGAACCTGACCACCGCGCGCCGCCTGAGCGTAGCGTGGGGCGTGCACTCGGTGGTCAACGACCGCCTGCGCCAGGTGGACGAGGTTGTTTCCACTGCCCTGGAGATTGCCCAGGCACAAGGCATGGCCAGCCGTGGCGACACGCTGCTGATCACTGCCGGTGTGCCTTTTGGCAAGCCAGGGTCGACTAACACGCTGCGGATCGAGACCTTGATCTGAGATTTCGGGGGCGCCTTGCGCCCCATTCGCAGCACAAGGCTGCTCCTACAAAGAGCCCACGCAGCGAGAGGTTTCCCCTTTGTAGGAGCAGCCTTGTGCTGCGAATGGAGGGCAAAGCCCTCCTTGTACACAGAAACACCAGACCTGCGGAAAACCCGAGGCCCAAAGAGGCCCACCGCTCCCCATCAACCTCACTGACTGCCCCGATGTACACCAAAAATTTCGTCAACCCGTGCCCCGACTGGGCCACGGCGTTACTCAACGGCTTCAGCCAGGTGCTGCTGCTGCGCAACCCCCTGTGCGGCCTGTGCTGCCTGCTGGCCATCCTGCTGACCGCCCCCGGCCTGGTCGGTGGTGCCCTGCTCGGCGCCCTGGCCGGCCTGCTCACCGCCCAGGCACGCGGCTACGACCGTGCCGACCGCCAGGCCGGGCTGTACTGCTACAACGGCGTGCTGATCGGCATCCTGATCAGCGCCGTGCTGCCCTGGTCGGTCATCCTGCCGCCACTGATCATCGCCGCTGGCGGCCTGTCCAGCATCATCACCCACCAGTGGCGCAAGCGCGGCGGCAAACTGCTGATCGCCTACACCGCACCCTTCGTGCTGCTGGGCTGGGCCGTATTGCTGATAGCCACCCCCTCGCCCAGCGGCTTCGTCGAAGCCGACCCGCTGTACGCATTGGCGCGCGGCGTGGGCCAGATCTTCCTGCTCGACCAGCCCCTGGCCGGTCTGCTGATCATCATCGGCATGTTCATCGCCAACCCTTATGCCGCAATGTGGGCGGTGATCGGCTCGGCCATCGGCGGCGGTGTGGCACTGTTCGCCGACCAGGCGCAAGCCGCCTGGCTGGGCCTGTACGGTTTCAACGCCGCGCTGGCGGCACTGGCGTTCAGCAGGCAAGGTGAAAAGCCGTGGGTGACACTGCTGGCCATCGCCCTGGCCCTGCTGCTGCAACCGCTGTTCAAGCTGCTACCGGTGCCCGGCCTGACCGCGCCCTTCGTCGCCGCCTGCTGGCTGATGCACCTGGGCAACCACCTGGCCCAGCCCAGGCAGCGTGACGCCAGCCGCTTGCACAGCTGAAATGCAGCCCCTAGGCTCAGCCCATCGCTTTTGTGGAACGAGCCAATGAACAACCCTGCGAGCCTGCGCGAGCAGCTCTACATCATCGTCTTCCAGACCGATACCGTGGCTGGAAGACGCTTCGACAAGATCCTCCTGCTGATCATCCTGGCCAGCCTGGTTACCGTCATCCTCGACAGCATCGACGAAGTGCATCAGGGCTACGCCGGCCTGCTGGCCGGCATCGAGTGGGGCTTTACCGCGATCTTCCTGGCCGAGTACCTCACCCGCCTGTACTGCTCGCCCAAGCCTTTGCGCTATGCCTTCAGCTTTTATGGCCTGGTCGATCTGCTGGCGATCGTGCCGGGGATCATCGCGCTGTACTACAGCGACGCCCAGTACCTGCTGATCATCCGCGTGATACGCATGCTGCGGATCTTCCGTGTGCTCAAGCTCAGCCCGTACCTCAAGCAGGCCCATTACCTTATGGAGGCGCTGCGCGGCAGCAAGCAGAAGATCATCGTGTTTCTGGTGACGGTATCGACCCTGGTGACGGTGTTCGGCACCTTGATGTATGTGATCGAAGGGCCTGAGCATGGCTTTACCAGCATTCCCAAGGGCATCTACTGGGCCATCGTTACCCTGACCACGGTAGGCTTTGGCGACATCGTGCCGAAGACCCCACTGGGGCAGGTGCTGTCGTCGCTGGTGATGATTACCGGTTATTCGATCATCGCCGTACCGACCGGGATCTTTACCGCCGAGCTGGCCAATGCCATGCGCGGGGAGCAGCTGCAGCATGATTGCCCGACCTGCAGCAAGAAGAGCCATGAGCATGGCGCGGCGTTCTGTTCGCGGTGCGGGAATGTGCTGTTTCCCAAGCAATGATTCCGCCTGTTCCGGCCCTTTCGCGGGTAAACCCGCTCCCACAGGATCACCACATACCCGAACCGTGCGCGGTCCCTGTGGGAGCGGGTTTACCCGCGAAAGGGCCAGAACAGGCGGAAGCATAACCAAAGTGTTTTTTGTTCTTTAACCCCCACAAACCCACCCGCTATAGTCGCAGGCAAACTGCCAACACCTTCTCGATAACAAGGAAGCAACGTGAAAAAACTCTTCACCGCCTCGCTGCTCGCCGCAGGCCTTGCCCTGGGCAATTTCGCCCAGGCTGCCCCCACCCTGCTCAACGTTTCCTACGACGTGATGCGCGACTTCTACAAGGACTACAACCCGGCCTTCCAGAAGCACTGGGAAGCCGAGCACAACGAGAAGGTCAACGTGCAGATGTCCTTCGGCGGCTCGAGCAAGCAGGCGCGAGCGGTGATCGATGGCCTGCCGGCCGATGTCATCACCATGAACATGGCCACCGACATCAACGCCCTGGCCGACAACGGCAAGCTGGTGCCGGACAACTGGGTAACCCGCCTGCCGAACAACAGCGCGCCGTTCACCTCGGCCACTGTGTTCATCGTGCGCAAGGGTAACCCCAAGGCGCTGAAAGACTGGCCCGACCTGCTCAAGGATGGCGTACAGGTGATCGTGCCCAACCCCAAGACCTCGGGTAACGGCCGCTACACCTACCTGTCGGCCTGGGGCTATGTGCTCAAGCAAGGCGGTGATGAAAACAAGGCCAAGGACTTTGTCGGCAAGCTGTTCAAGCAGGCTCCGGTGCTGGACACCGGTGGCCGCGCCGCCACCACCACCTTCATGACCAACCAGATCGGCGACGTGCTGGTGACCTTCGAGAACGAAGCCGAAATGATCGCCCGCGAGTTCGGTCGCGACCAGTTCGAAGTGGTCTACCCGAGCGTGTCGGCCGAAGCCGAGCCGCCGGTCAGCGTGGTCGACAAGGTGGTGGCGAAGAAAGGTACCCAGGCAGCGGCCGAGGAATACCTGAAGTACCTGTGGTCGCCAGCCGCCCAGGAAATCGCCGCACAGAACTACCTGCGCCCGCGTGATGCGACGGTACTGGCCAAATACACCGACCGCTTCCCGAAAGTGGACTTCCTGTCGGTGGAGAAGACCTTTGGTGACTGGCGCACCGTGCAGAAGACCCACTTCAATGATGGTGGGGTGTTTGACCAGATCTACACCAACAATCAGTAATTGATGTAAGCCTTACCGGCCTCTTCGCGGCTAAAGCCGCTCCCATAGGAACCCCACAGCCCTCAGGTTTTGCACTGTACTTGTGGGAGCGGGTTTACCCGCGAAGAGGCCAGCAAGGGCAACATCAGACCTGACGGAAAACCAGAGCCTTCAAGCCCCCCGCCGGGTCCACGTCAGGAAACTCCGGCGGGTTCTCCAGCCGCTCGACGAATGCCAGCGACGGCGCCTGCTCCGCCATCCCCTCGATCAGGAACTCTGGCCCGATGCCCGGGTCGTTCACGCACGCCAGCACCGTCCCGCCCTCGCTCAACAACTCCGGCAAGCGCCGCAGGATCTTCGCGTAATCCTGGGTCAGCACAAAGCTGCCGCGCTGGAAGGTCGGCGGGTCGATGATGATCAGGTCATAAGGCCCGTACTTGCGCACCTTGCCCCACGACTTGAACAGCTCGTGCCCCAGGTACGCCACGCGCGACGCATCGTGGCCATTGAGGCGGTGGTTGTCGCGGCCCCGGGACAACGCCGACTTGGCCATGTCCAGGTTCACCACCTGCTCGGCGCCGCCGGCAATCGCCGCCACCGAGAAACCGCAGGTGTAGGCGAACAGGTTCAGCACGCGCTTGCCCGCCGCCTGCTCGCGCACCCAGCGCCGACCATAGCGCATGTCGAGGAACAGGCCATTGTTCTGCCGCACACCCAGGTCCAGCAGGTAGGTCAGCCCATCCTCGGCCACCTCGCGCTGCTGGCACGGCTCGCCCAGCAGCCACTGGCCCGGGCTGTCGGGCAGGTAGCGATGCTGGAGAAGGATGGCTTGACCAGTCCACTGCGGGCGCTCGGCGAGAGTACGCAGCATGGCCTCCAGTTCGGCCAGCTGGCCTTGCGCCGGCTCGCGAAACAGGGCGACCGACAGCACGCCTTGCAGCCAGTCCACGGTGACCTGCTCCAGGCCCGCCCAGCAGCGGCCGCGGCCGTGGAACAGGCGACGGGTTTCCTGCGGGGCAGGGTCGAGGGCGGCGAGCAGGTGTTGCTCCAGAGTCTGGATCGGCGAAGTCATCATGGGTCGCAAACTGGCAAAAGCGGCATTCTACCTTGCGGGCCCTTTCGCGGGTAAACCCGCTCCCACAGGATCACCACAGGCCCGAACCGTGTGCAGCACCTGTGGGAGCGGGTTTACCCGCGAAAGGGCCCGCAAGACCATCTCATTACTCGGCCACAACCCGCGCTGGCCGGAACCACCACCCCTGCTGCATCCCCGCCGCCGCCAGCAGGATCAACGCCACCCCCAGCCACTGCAACGGTGCCAGCCGGTGCCCGAACGCCACCCAGTCCACCAGAATCGCCGCAATCGGGTAGATGAACGACAGTGCCCCGGTCAGCGCCGTGGGCAGGCGCTGGATGGCGCTGTACAGCAACACATACATCAAGCCGGTGTGCACCATGCCCAAGGTCACCAGGCTGGCCAGCGCCGGCACTTCACCCGGCAACCCGCCAAGCTTGACCCACGGCGCCAGCAACAGCACACCCGTGGCCACCTGGATCAGCGCGATCAGGTGCGGTGGCGTGCCACTCAGGCGCTTGATGATCAACGCCGCGATGGCATACAGGAAGGCCGCCCCCAGCGCCAGCGCAATGCCCAGCAAATAGTCCTCACCGCCACCCTGCCCCGCGCCATGGGCACTGACGATGGCCAGCATGCCGAGGAACGCCAGGCTCAGCCAGGTGACCTTGGCCAGGGTGATCTTCTCGCCCAGGAATACCGCCGCCAGCCCCACCAGCATGAACGGCTGCACGTTGTACACCGCCGTGCCGATGGCAATTGACGCCCGCGAGTAGGAGGCGAACAGCAGCACCCAGTTGCCAACGATGGCCACACCGCTGGCAATCGCCAGCAGGAACGCCGTGCGGCTGATCACGCCCGGCCGCAGGAAGCCGAACCCCGCGCAGATCGCCAGCAAGGTCACGGCACCGAACACGCAGCGCCAGAACACCACCTCGAGCACCGGCTGGCCGGACACCAGCACGAACCAACCGATGGTCCCGGAAATCAGCATGGCAGCGACCATTTCCAGCGAGCCACGACGCAATGAACTGTCCATCTCACACCTCCTGTTGAAGACGGCAACAGTATGCAAAGGTTGCTGGCCGCCCTTCCAGCGGATAACGAAGGAAGATTGGCATGTTTGCCTTTACTATCAAGGCAAATCACGCGAACTACCTGATTGAGGTGATCATGACCGATGCCATCGACCAACTGCTGATCAACGCGCTCATGGAAGACTCGCGCCGCTCGCTCAAGGCCCTGGCGCAAATCAGCGGGCTGTCGGCGCCCAGCGTCAGCGAACGCCTGCGCCGCCTGGAGGAACGCGGCGTGTTGCGCGGTTACACCGTAGAGGTCGACCCACGCGCCTTTGGCTACCAGCTGCAGGCCATCGTGCGCATCCGCCCGCTACCCGGGCAGCTGCAGGAGGTGGAGCGGCAGATCGTTGCCATTCCCGAGTTCACCGAGTGCGACAAGGTTACTGGCGAGGATTGCTTCATCGCTCGGCTGCATGTGCGCTCGATGGAGCAGCTGGATACCCTGCTCGACCGCATCAATGTGCTGGCCGAGACCAACACCGCCATCATCAAGAAAAGCCCGGTGAAGCGGCGGTTGCCGCCGATGGATTGAGTTTTGCCTGTACGGGCCCCTTCGCGGGTAAACCCGCTCCCACAGGATCTCGAAGGGCCTGAATGCTGTGGGGTACTTGTGGGAGCGGGTTCACCCGCGAAGAGGCCGGCACAGGAAAAAGCTGACTAATTTTTGTACACAAGAATGTCACAATAAGTGCCATTTTTGTGTGCACTTTCCAGAATCACGCCCCAATACGTTACACACTTCCCACAACTTATTCTGACCAAATGATCAACTAAATAATCCTCGAAAAATTTAAACCTGTTCATTTGGTCAACTTATATCCCCTTCATTTCATCAACTTATATTTCAACAAGATAGATTCGAAATGATGGCCAGCTGAAGTTTGCTTTTTCCTTGGCATGGAACTCGCTTTTGTGTGTTCGTGTTTTGTATACAAACCAAGCAAAACATAAATACACAAGAACCCGCGACGCCGACCCAACATCGGCCGCCGCGCCCCAAACCCTGAGATGCCAACGCTGCACCGACGAGATGGCGAGCCCGTGCGCATGCCCGCTCATCGCAGTCCACGTGCATCAGGAGCCCGCCGGAATGAGTACCAGCCTCGACCTTGCCCCTGAACTATCCGTCGCCAGCACCCACCCCGCTTCCCCTCTCGCCGGCAGCCAGCCGGAACTTGCCCTGAGCCCGCGCCTGCATAACCGCGACCTCGCCCCGACGCGCATCGAAGGGCGCCGCTGGGGCGGCTACAGCATCTTCGCGCTATGGACCAACGATGTGCACAACATCGCCAACTACTCGTTCGCCATGGGCTTGTTCGCCCTCGGCCTGGGTGGCTGGCAGATCCTGCTGTCGCTGGCCATCGGCGCGGCGCTGGTGTACTTCTTCATGAACCTGTCCGGCTACATGGGGCAGAAGACCGGCGTGCCGTTCCCGGTCATCAGCCGCATCGCCTTCGGCATCCACGGCGCGCAGATCCCGGCGCTGATCCGCGCGGTCATCGCCATCGCCTGGTTCGGCATCCAGACCTACCTGGCTTCGGTGGTGCTGCGCGTGCTGCTCACCGCCGTATGGCCGCAAATGGCGGCCTATGACCATGACAGCATCCTCGGCCTGTCGAGCCTGGGCTGGGCATGCTTCGTGTCGATCTGGCTGGTGCAGCTGGTGATCCTGGCCTACGGCATGGAGATGGTGCGCCGCTACGAGGCCTTTGCCGGCCCGGTGATCCTGCTGACCGTCGCCGCCCTGGCAGTGTTCATGTACTTCAAGGCCGACGCCCGCATCGCCTGGTCGGTGGCCGAACCGCTGACCGGCTACGAGATGTGGCGCAACATCTTTGCCGGCGGCGCGCTGTGGCTGGCGATCTACGGCACCCTGGTGCTGAACTTCTGTGACTTCGCCCGCTCCTCGCCATGCCGCAAGACCATCCGCGTCGGCAACTTCTGGGGCCTGCCGGTGAACATCCTGGTGTTCGCCGTGATCACCGTGGTGCTGTGCGGCGCGCAGTTCCAGATCAACGGCCAGATCATCGACAGCCCTACCCAGATCGTCGCCGCCATCCCCAGCACAGCGTTCCTGGTACTGGGCTGCCTGGCCTTCCTGATCGTCACCGTGGCGGTGAACATCATGGCCAACTTCGTCGCCCCGGCCTTCGTCCTCAGCAACCTGGCACCGCGTCACCTGAACTTCCGCCGCGCCGGGCTGATCAGCGCCACCCTGGCAGTGCTGATCCTGCCGTGGAACCTGTACAACAGCCCGCTGGTGATCGTGTATTTCCTGTCCGGCCTGGGTGCCCTGCTCGGCCCGCTGTACGGGGTGATCATGTCCGACTACTGGTTGCTGCGCAAAGGCTGCATCAACGTGCCGCAGCTGTACAGCGAAGACCCGGCCGGCGCCTACCACTACACCAAGGGCATCAACCTGCGCGCGGTGGCCGCCTTCGTGCCGGCCGCACTGCTGGCCATCGTCCTGGCCCTGGTGCCCAACTTCCATGGCGTGGCGCCGTTCTCCTGGCTGATCGGTGCTGGCATCGCCGCCGCCCTGTACCTGCTGATCGCCCCACGCAAACGCCAATACCACGACGTCAGCGGCGAATGCATCGCCGTTGACCACAGCAGCCATTGACCAGGGAGGACTACCCATGCGCATTCTGATCGCCAACGTCAACACCACCGAAGCCATCACCGAAGCCATTGCCGAACAGGCCCGTACGGTGGCCGCACCCGGCACCGAAATCATCGGCCTCACCCCATGGTTCGGTGCCGAGTCGGTGGAAGGCAACTTCGAAAGTTACCTGGCCGCCATCGCGGTGATGGACCGGGTGCTGGCCTACGAAGGCCCTTACGACGCCGTGATCCAGGCGGGTTACGGCGAACATGGCCGCGAAGGCCTGCAGGAACTGCTGAACGTGCCGGTGGTGGACATCACCGATGCCGCCGCCAGCACGGCGATGTACCTGGGCCATGCCTACTCGGTGGTGACCACCCTGGACCGCACCGTGCCGCTGATCGAGGACCGCCTGAAACTCTCCGGCCTGTATGACCGCTGCGCATCGGTACGCGCCAGCGGGCTGGCGGTGCTGGAGCTGGAAGCCGACCCGCAGCGCGCCGTGGAGGCGATTGTCGAGCAGGCAGAACGCGCCGTGCGCGACGACAAGGCCGAGGTGATCTGCCTGGGTTGCGGCGGCATGGCCGGGCTGGACGAGCAGATCCGCCAGCGCACCGGCGTGCCGGTGGTGGATGGTGTGAGTGCGGCGGTGACCATAGCCGAATCGCTGGTGCGCATGGGCTTGAGTACCTCCAAGGTACGTACCTATGCCACGCCACGGGCGAAGAAAGTGGTGGGTTGGCCGGTGCGGTTCGGGCGTTAGGCATCTTTCGCCTGACCTGGCCTCTTCGCGGGTAAACCCGCTCCCACAGGGACCGCATTGCTCTCGGGGCTTGTGCAGTACCTGTGGGAGCGGGTTTACCCGCGAAGAGGCCGGCATCATTATTCAGGCTTCCTGGCAGAGCAGTACCAGCGGATCAGGTCGGGCAGCTATGCGCACCATCATTCAGGCCCTGACGCACGTTGCGGCTGAGCAGGCTGGCCTTGCCGTCGTGCCAGGTCAGGGTCAGGACGTAGAGGGTGTCGAAGTCGTCGCCGCTCCAGTCCTCGGTGATCACCCGCTCCTCACCGAGGGCCTTGCCAGCCACGGCATTGATCAGGTCAGGGAGGTAGCCATGCGACCAGGCGGTGTACACGGTCGCGTTACGGTACTTGTCGCGCAGCAGCTCTTCGGCCAGCGCGTCGGTGTCGTTGGCGCCATAGTCGATGTTTACCGGCAGGCCCAGGCGAATGGCGCTGGGGCTGATGGTCATCAGCGGGCGAATGTAGCTGTAGCTTTCGTCCTTGCTGCCTTCCTCGACATGCCGCGAGGGGTTGGCAGCGAACACGTAGTCGGCCTTGCCAAAGCGCTCGGGCAGCACGGTAGCCAGGTCCAGCGCACGGTTGAGGCCTTGGCAGTTCAATTGGCCCAGCCCCTCGCCCGGCTTCTCGGCGTGGCGCAGGAACACAAGGGTCTGGGTGCCATCCACCGGTTGCGCCCGGCTTTCGACAGCTTCCAGCGCCAGCGGTACGGCTATGGCTGTAAGCGTCAGGCTCAGCAACCAGTGACGACGACGGCGGAAGAATGTTGGCAACTTCATCAAGACAGGCCCATGTGGCAGAAAGAATCGGGTAGACCCGCCACATCACCCCGCCAACAGCACCGCGGGGCATCCTTGTAGTGAATGCCGTCCATGGCAACGAGTGAGGGTGAGAGTGCCCTGAACCCGTTTGGTTCCTCCCTGGAGGTGGATGCCGTTCCCTAGGCAAGGCTTAGATTAGAGGATGGGTGTTGCTGAAATGTGTCCGTTCGTTACTCGTTGCTCTCGCTGATTACCGTTATGGTGGCCCGGCTGCTTCTTCCGTGGTTGTAACAGCCATCGGCCATATGGCTCTTACCCTTTGCGCAGGCGGGAATACGCAGCCGCGAATGCTGCCTTCAGTTCCGAACGGGTTTTTCGGGAGTTGGTAACCACACTCGCCAGTTCGCGTGGTAACGAGATTTCCATTCGCGCGCCTGATGCCACCAGCAGCGCGTTCGCTTCGCGTACCACCCGTGAGGAAAAATGCGATTTCATGGATAGGCTACCCTCTTCACTCAATGAGTCTGCAAGGTTAGCCGTACCTGTGAGACGCCTCAATCAGACACTGGCCGACGGCGCGTGTAGTCCTTTTCCTCAATCATCCCGCGTCAGCACTTCCAGCAATTCGATCTCGAAGGTCAAATCCGAATTCGGCGGAATCGCCCCCACGCTGCGTTCGCCATAGCCCAAGTGTGCCGGTACCAGCAGCTTGCGCTTGCCGCCAACGCGCATGCCCATCAGGCCTTGATCCCACCCCTTGATTACCCGACCCGTGCCGATCACGCACTGGAACGGCTTGCCGCGCGACCAGGACGAATCGAACTCGCTGCCGTCGGCCAGCCAGCCGGTGTACTGGGTGGTAATCAGGGCGCCTTTGACGGCGGCTTTGCCATCCCCCTCCACAAGGTCGATGATCTGCAGTTCTTGGCTCACGGGGCATACTCCAACGCTGGAAACAAAGCCGCCCTTTTCTCAGGAATGCACCGGTTTGGCAAGTTCGCGTGGCGTTTCGTGCTGGCGCATCGATCACAGCACGCCGCCTGAATCAGCCGAGCTGCTCGAAGGCTTCCTGGCCAGTCAGTTCCTTGGTCTGGTTGGCGAAGCAATACCAGGCGGGTTTCTGTTCGACGAAGATTTGCAAGTCGAAATGCCATTCCTGGTCGCCGTCGAGCAGGCCGACCGGCACGGCGTGGAAGTCATTGGCCTTGAGCCGGTAGTACAGGTGCGTGCCGCACTGGCCGCAGAAGCCGCGCTGGGCCCAATCGGAAGACTCATAGACGCTGGGCGCGCGCCCTTCGATCACCGGTGGCTGGCTGCAATGCACCACCAGCAATGGGCCGCCGGTCCATTTGCGGCACATGCTGCAGTGGCAGGCGCTGATATGGTTGTTGTCGACGGTGACCTTGAGCTTGGTAGCGCCGCACAGGCAGGTGCCGTGTTTTTCCAGGGTCATGGCTGGCTCCTTCAGCAAGGGATGGGCAAACCAGTATAGATGCGCGCTGTTTGTGGGAGCGGCCTTGCGTCGCGATAGGGCCGCAGAGCGGCCCCAGGATTTATGCGAACACACTGAATCCGGGGGCTGCTTTGCAGCCCAATCGCGACACAAGGCCGCTCCCACAGGGGGCGATGCCGACCCGTCAGATGAATACAGTACCGCGCAGGTACAACGCCGCCCGCCCGCTGATGATCACCCGGCCATTACCCGGCACTTCGCACTGCAGCTGCCCTTTGCGCACCCCACCCTGCTCGCAGCTCAGCACGTTCCTACCCAGACGCTCGGCCCATATCGGCGCCAGCGAGGTGTGCGCCGAGCCAGTCACCGGGTCTTCGTTCACGCCGACCCGTGGGCCGAACCAGCGGGTGACGAAATCAAAGCCATGGCCTGCTGCGGTAACGGCGATACCGCGCACATCGAAAGCCGACAGGGCAACGAAATCCGGCTTCAGGGTGTCGAGCAACAGGGCGTCATCGATCACCACCACATAGTCGTCACTGCGGTACAGCGCCTGTGCCTGGCCAAGGCCCAGCGCCTGCAACAGGCCCGGCAGCATGTCCACGGCGACCGGCTGCTTGGCCGGGAAGTCCATGGCCAGCAGCCCGTCGGCGTTACGGCTGACCCGCAGCTCGCCACTGCGGGTGTTGAAACGCAGCACCTGCACCTGCTCGCCCAGCTGTTCGAACAGCACATAGGCCGAGGCCAGGGTGGCATGGCCGCACAGGTCGACTTCCACGGTCGGGGTGAACCAGCGCAGGTCGAAGGTTTCGCCGTTGCGCACGAAGTAGGCGGTTTCCGACAGGTTGTTCTCTTCGGCGATGCGCTGCAGCACGTCGTCCGGCAGCCAGCTTTGCAGCGGGATCACTGCCGCCGGGTTGCCCCCGAACGGTTCGGCGGAAAACGCATCGACCTGGAAGATTTCAAGTTGCATGCACACACTCCTTGTTGCCCGATCGCTGCCAGGCAGATGTATGAAAAGGGTTACTGGCGTACCGGGGTCAACACGGCTTCGCCGGCAAAGAACGCCTGCAGGTTGCGCAGCACCAGGGCCACCGTGTCGCGCGCCGCCTCCGGCGACTGGCCGGCCACGTGGGGGGTGAGCACGGTGTTGCCAAGGGCCTTGAGGGCATCGGGTACAGCCGGCTCGTCGTCGAACACATCCAGTGCCGCACCAGCCAGTAGGCCATGCTGCAGCACAGCGACCAGGGCCTGGGTGTCGACCACGCTGGCACGGGCGATGTTCACCAGGTAGCCCTCGGCCCCCAGGGCCTCGAGCACCTGCGCATCGACCAGATGGCGAGTATTGGCACCGCCGGGGGTGGCCACCACCAGGATGTCGACGGCATCGGCCAGGTGCTGCGGGCTGTCGTACCAGGTGTACGGCACATCCTGGCGTGGCGTGCGGCTGTGGTAGCTGACGGGCATGGCGAAGCCCAGATGGGCGCGCCTGGCGATGGCCAGGCCCACCGCACCAAGGCCGAGAATGCCCAGGCGCTTGCCACTCACCGAGGGGCTGATCACCCGGTTCCATTCGCCCCGGCGGGTACTGGCATCGGCGCGGGGAATGTCGCGCAACAGCGCCAGCAGCAGGGCCAGAGTGTGGTCGGCGACTGCCTCGGCATTGGCCCCGGCGCCGTTGGTAACCACGATGCCGCGCGCAGCGGCGGTGGCCAGGTCGACCTGCTCGTAGCCGGCACCGATCACGCAGATGATCTGCAGTTTGGACAGCGTGTCGATTTCGCTGGCAGTCAGGCCCAGCGGGCCGCGGGTGAGCACGGCATCGATTTCATGGGCATGGCGCTGGATGGCCTCGGCCCGCAGTTGCGGCGAAGGGGCACGGATCAAACGGTAGCCGGCCTGTTCCAGCATGGGCAGGTAATCATCGACGGTTTCCACCAGCACCAGGACTGTCTTGTGCATGCCACCTCCGGGTCAGTTCGAGGCGACATTATGCGGAGTCACCGGCCAGTACAGTCAACCGAAATAAAGAGGTGAAACTGCACTGTTCTGCTTAGCGCTGCTCTTGGTCTTGCTCTTGCTCTTGCTCTTGCTCTTGCTCTTGCTCTTGCTCTTGTTCTTGCTCTTGATCTTGATCTTGATCTTCGCGACTTCAGGAGGCCGAGCAGAGGGCTTGCGGAGGGAGGTGACGGGCATGGATGCCCGTCAAGCGCTGAGG